>NZ_JAUBPP010000010.1:0-219517 GCF_036700765.1 Microcoleus sp. S1D4 | reverse complement strand
AATGGTTATTAAATGGGATCGAAAAATCAAAAATAAAGGCAATGCTATTTTATCCGGTTTAGCTGCGTAGCAGCTTAGTAATGCTGAGACTGAGGTTTCTGATTCTGAGTGAGTTAGCGGCAGCCACAATCCCGATACAAAAATTCCCCCTTTAATCAACAATCCTAGAAATATCAGGGCTAAAGCTTCTGGCGGCGCACCCTTTAAACCCTCAAAACGAAAGGAATTATGAGTTTGATAGACTAGTACCGCGCCCACCAGATAAAATAGCATGGCGGTGTTGGTGATAAATAGATAGCGCAAAGCTACCCATAAAGAGCGATCGGTGCGAGGATAGGCAATTAACAGAAAAGCAGCAATCCCGCTGACTTCTAAGGCGACATATAAACTGACAAAATCTGCACAGACAAAGGGAGCATTTATGCTGCCGTGCAAAATAATCATCATAGAGTAAAAAAAAGCTGTTTTACCGCTGTCCCAACAGTAGAAAATTACCGCAGCAGTTACGATCGCATTTGTCAAGATAAAGTAGGCGCTTAAATTATCTGCGACTAATTCGACACCGAAATTATCTAGTAATTTTAGCGTTAAGGGTGACTTTTCCAGAAATAGCAGCAGCGCGTAGCCAGCCGAAACAAAGGTGATACCCAAGGCAAGATATTTGTCAAGCTTTGGGATGAGAGCAATCACGAACCCAATAAAAAATGGTAGTGTCAGCCAAGCGATCGTCAGGATATTCATTAATGGGTTTTAGGGCGTGTTATTTTTTTCAATCGCATCAAAAACTGAATCAAAAAGTCGATCGGGGATGGAAATATGTTTGCCGGCGAGTTATATCATATCCGATCGATTAACCAGGTTCGTAGTGCGAACTTTATTTATTGTGGCTAATCCACCAGACAGGATCTTAGTCGATCGCCCTTTGATGAGAATGGTTTTACACTGTTGACAACAGACAACTCCAATAATTGTTGTGGAGCAGGCAGGATGCCTGCTCTTTACAGGCTTTTGAGGAGAAGTTTAATAGAGATTTCTATTTTTCAAGTAGCCAGCATTTTAATCGCTCCTGCTAAGCAATTATGAATGCTACAATCCATCACAACAAGCCGCGATAATGAATAAAAACTAACACCACCGCCCACGAACCCAAGGCAACTTTCAGCGCCACCAAAATATTCAACAAAGGAAGCAACCCACCACTAATTAATGCTCCAAACTCTCCATGCGGCAACTCTATCCCACATAAAGTTATCGCAGACAAAAGAATAAAAACTAGCACCGAAATCTTCTCCCATGTCGCCGCGTGCCATTTTTCATAAATCCGCTGCATCCACTCGGATGATGAAGTAATTGCTACCAAGCCGATCGCAGTTCCGCCCGCTACACCCGCCGCAAAACCGCCCCCCGGAGTCAAATGCCCGCGCAGTGACAATTCAATACTCACCAAAGCCGCAATAGTTGCTCCTAAACGGGATAAAATAATAGATGGTTGATCCGTAAACTGATAAATTGTGCAGGACGGGTTTTCTGTAGCCAACAGAAATTTAGCTCCCATAATGGCGATCGTAAATACCACCACTTCAAAAATCGTGTCATAGAGCCGATTTCTGAAAATAATCGCCGATACTGCATTCGGAATCCCGCTATCCTTGACAATCAATTCTACTATTGCCAATCCCGATACACCTGACGTTGGGTTCGCAAAAAACAGCATTTTGATGTAAAGCAATATCCCCGCCCCAATGTAAACCCATTTCATTGATAATCCTCCCCTGAACCTGAAGCAAGTTTATAATCGAGACTCGTGTTTATTGATGAAATTTCCGGCTGCATGATGTCATACAGCCGTTGGATTCTCGTGACAGTTTTATAATGTTTGGTTTCTGCCACACCTGCGCTATCGCTATCTACCACAGGCACACAAGTTGCATGAATTTCTTTCTCCATCAGGGCGCGGTGTAAAGCCTCCGCACAGGTGAAAGGTACTACCTCAATACGGAGATAATATTGACCAAAAATTCGCCGAAACTCCTGCATCAAGGAGTTAAAATCGCGGGGACTTTTTACGCTCATTACTACTTTCAAAACATCGCCCTGAGACTCGACTTTCTCCTCTTCCAACACGCCCAAACGCATCACCAAGGACGATCGCACCGCCACGGCATAAAGCGTTATTGCCAGCATCGTACCCATCAATGCTTCTGTCAAGGCCACATCCGCAGCCCCAAACACTGAATAGATCAACGCTGCGATCGCACCTAATATGCCGCGAATGACTAGGGCATGGTAGGGATTCACCTGAACTACCACCATGCAAGCAGCCAAGGGCAACAGTGCAGTTAAAATATAAATGTAGCTATCATCATTCATAATATCTCCGGTGGAAACTCCGTCTGATTTTCTTCCCCGTCACTGGAACAGTGTGCAAAAACATACCCCAGCATTGTATTCCAAATTGCTAAGGAAATAATCGCCAAAATTAGCAGGGGCCATTCACTGGGTATTTGTAGCAGCAGCGCCACGAGGATCGCCATCGATCCCAAGGTATCGGAAACTGAAAGACTGTGTAACTTAAATAATACCGATCGCTTGCCCAGTAGGTGAGAAGTTCCCCAAAACCAGAAGAATACTCCTACAACCATCAAAAAATAACTCAAAACATCAATACTCATAGGTTGTCAAGTCGTTTTATGATATGTGCCAACAGCATTAATCCCGCATTTCCTACGGTGAGGATAATCGCCCCCACAGCGCCAATCATCCAATCATCGCGCAAGACAGATATGAACAAAGTCATAATTCCTGCCTTTGTGGAAATACTGGCCAATGCCAACATTTTCTGCCAAATATCATCATCCTTCCATGCTTCGTACATGGGGATGAGCATAGCTGCAATCATTGCAATTAGTACCAAGTTCATGGATTTTTCCTCGTCGGCAGAACCCTGTGGACTTCGTAGGAACCTGCGTGGTTGTGTCTCACAACAATTGTTTTGGGTGTAAAGGTAATCACAAATACATCCAAAAATATCATGATCGGCGACCTTTTGAGTTTTACCCGTTCCAGAATCATGTCTTCTCCGTTGTGGGGATTGACAATAATTTCAAAGGCTTCAATGTATGCTACCGGAATCGCAATCATAATTTTTTTAATCATTTTTAGCCAATCCTTAAACCTTTCCGGGGATGTATAGCCACGGGGGAGGAGAAATGCAATCAGCACACCAATGATGATATTTGCTACGCTCAGATCGGAAGTTAGCAAAAACCAAATCGTCAATCGTAATATCAAAGTTCCAATCATGCTAATGCCATCCAAAAGAGTACGATCAAACTTAGACTCATCACACCGATCAGATGATCGAATTCCTCAACTACACGCGGCAGTGCGATCGCCAACCGTTTAATAACTAAAACATAAATCAGCCACCCGATCGCGATCGTGCCAATTGCTTTGATGATGCTCTCAACCGTATAAGCATCTAAGTACACCACATTTGCGATAATTAGCCCGCTCGTTAAAAGTGCGATCGCTAGCCACAAACCGATTTTGATTTCTTGTTTGTCTCCACGGGGCAGAAAGATGAATTTAGCGAAGGCTATGGCTGTGCCAAGTGCGGCGATATTCATCGGGATCGCCTGCCAAGGTGCTAAACTTTTTAATGTCAACACTTTAGACCCAAATCCTGCCAACAAAGGAAAGCCAGAAATCGAGAGACTAGCGATAATTAGGGCAATCCAAAGATTTCGCTCTATCGGCTTAGATTGCAGTTCTTTGAAGTCTCTACTTGGTAATGAGCCGGCAATTAAAAATAAATTTGATTTCACTAAACCGTGAGCCAGAGCATAAAATCCCCCTACTGCAGGTGCTGCGAGAATAAAGCCTAACTGGGAAATTGTGCTGAAGGCTAACATCCGTTTTGTATCTTTTTCAAAGATGGCATAAAGTACCCCCATCAAGGCTGTTCCTACGCCAAAAATCCTGACAATATTACCAAGCTCGTCGGAAATTAAAGCACAGCGCAAGAGAGGTAAAATACTGGCTTTGATGACAATTCCTGATAGTAATGCTGAGACTGAGGTTTCTGATTCTGAGTGAGTTAGCGGCAGCCACAATCCCGATACAAAAATCCCCCCTTTAATCAACAATCCTAGAAATATCAGGGCTAAAGCTTCCGGCGGCGCACCTTTTAAACCCTCAAACAGAAAGGAATTATGGGTTTGATATACTAGCACCGCGCCCACCAGATAAAATAGCATGGCGGTGTTGCTGATAAATAGATAGCGCAAAGCTACCCATAAAGAGCGATCGGTGCGAGGATAGGCAATTAACAGAAAAGCAGCAATCCCGCTGACTTCTAAGGCGACATATAAACTGACAAAATCTGCACAAACAAACGGAGAATTTATACTCCCGTGCAGAATAATCATTTGAGAGTAAAAGAAAGCTGTTTTACCGCTGTCCCAACAGTAGAAAATTACTGCAGCAGTTACGATCGCATTTGTCAAGATAAAGTAGGCGCTTAAATTATCTGCGACTAATTCGACACCGAAATTATCTAGTAACTGTAGTTTAACGGGTGACTGTTCGAGAAATAGCAGCAGCGCGTAGCCAGCCGAAACAAAGGTGATCCCCAAGGCGAGATATTTGTCAAGCTTTGGGATGAGAGCAATCACGAACCCGATCAAAAATGGTAGTGTCAGCCAAGCGATCGTCAGGATATTCATTGATTGGTTTTAGGGCGTGTTATTTTTTTCAATCTCGCTGGTTTCCAACGTGGGATTGTCTCGTGCTAACTTCATCACACCCACCAGCATCAGGGCTTGAATTGAAAAGCCTATGACGATCGCCGTTAAGATGATCCCCTGGGGGACTGGATCGGCGTAAGCTCTATTTTTGACTTCTCCCATAATTGGGGTATACAAGCCATTGAGGGATGCAATCACGACATAATAGGCAATTACACCGGTACTCATCACGTCCATAGAGACGATTTTCATTACCAGGTTCTTTTTGAGGATGATACCAAAAAATCCGCACAGTATGGTGGCAAATACGAAGGCTTCTAACACAGAAGTTTTTGTGGCTTAAGGTTTGGTGATCATCATACATTATTTAGGTCTACTAATGGGAAAAGCGTGTTAAATTGGAGTAGCGATTACAATCAGGGCGATCGCGCTGGTGATGCAGCGAAAGGGCGATCGCAATTTTTTCTTTTCTCGCCAGACAGCGGGTGTTCTTTGTGTATCGCGATCGACTACCGCTCCAAACTCACACCGCGATATAGCTCCTCGATCGACACATCAAGCTGTATACTCTGAAATATCGCTCTATCTCCCGCACCATAAACTACCGTTTCCCAACGTTCCCCGTTCTCATCTTGCACCTGACGGCGACATTCTACCCGCATCTCATCCTGGGAGATTAAAACATATTCTTCCAAGGATTTAAGCTGTTGATAATCTGCAAACTTATCGCTACAATCGAAGTTTTTAGTGGAAGGGGATAGCACTTCCGCAATTAATTTAGGATAGCGCTTCACATAACGATCGCGCGGATCGCAGGTGACAAAGGCATCTGGATAGTAGAAAAACGCATCGGCATAATTCACCTTGACATCACTGGAAAAAAACTGACAGTCGCCATCACGCAGGTGAAGATTAATTGCGGTTAAAAAATTAATACTGAGACGGCTATGATTATCGCTACTTCGGGCCATTGCGTAGACTAAACCGTGCCGATATTCATGTCCGATGATATTATCGCGTTCGAGGGAAAGGTAATCTTGGGGGCTAAATCCAGACGGAATCGCAATTATGATGTGGGAGAGCAAATCAATAGTGTAATTGTAGCGAGTTGGGTTTTTGAAACTGCTGACAATGGATTTAATGGTACAGCCAGTTGTTCGGGCGCTGACGCTCGCGACTATTTGACATAGATAGTTTGAGCGGTAGAGAGAATTTATTGACGACGAATCCAGTTGGAACTGCGCTCGATCGCCTGTTTACTGATTAAATCAACTGGTCTGCTTAGCAGTGCTTCGAGTTCTTCCTGCATTTGGGCGCGATCGAGTAGACTCCAGTTGGCTGTGGGGGCAAAAGCAACTAGGATATCGATGTCGCTTTCTGCATGAAAGTCATCATTTGGTAATTAGTAATTGGTAATTGGTAAGACGGAGAATGAGCGTTAAACTCCCCCTAATATTCTTCACGAAGTCAGTATCTTCTCAATACGCCGATCGGGGATCAGCCACACGATCGCAACTAAAACATACAGCATGAAAGCAAACAACGAGTTCACAAAGGAAAGCAGGATTGCTGCTGCATAAATCACTACTGATACCTTACCCTTAAAGTCTCGCCCAAGTGCAATTGCCAGAGTAGAATCTTTACCGTGGTAAGAAATAAGGACACGAGTAAGAATGAAGTAAGCGATCGCAGCCAACAACAGCACAGTGCCATAAAGCGCAACTGGCCAGGCCGCGAAGTGATTCTCGCCTGTCCAGGCAGTGACAAAGGGAATCAGTGACAACCAGAACAGCAGATGCAGATTAGCCCACAAAACATTACCATTGACGTGCCGAGTCGCCTGTAACAAGTGATGGTGGTTGTTCCAGTAGATACCCAGATAAATAAAACTGAGTACATAGCTCAGAAATACTGGAACTAGCGGACGCAGCGCAGCTAAATCAGCTTGATGGGGCACTTTCAATTCGAGCACCATAATGGTGATGAGGATGGCGATTACACCGTCGCTGAACGCTTCTAACCTGCCTTTACCCATTTTTGTATATCCTCCTTTTCTGCTTGCGCTGCCAATCGCTTGTACTTCCAACAATAATTTAGCATAAGGTCGGTTGCAGTGATGTGTGATACCTCGATCGGCGATCGCTTGCACTTACCCACAAAGCCCACCATTTTGCTTGCCTAATCTCGGCTGAAAACAGATAACCTTAACGGACTTTTCGCTCATCTGTGGTTTAAGCAGTCGATCGGCACGACTTCTTATAAATACCCGATCGAGCAACGAGTAGAACGGGAGAAGCAGTCGTTGAAAAAAAAGCGATCGATTAAGGAAGTGCGATCGCGGTTATTTGACATAAATAGTTTGAGCAGTAGAGAGAATTTATTGACGGCGAATCCAGTTGGAACTGCGATCGATCGCCCTTTTAGTGATTAAATTAATCACTTTTGTTGCTGGGCTGACTAACTCGCCCTCACGGTTCATACGCCTCACTGCGATGAGCGATCGCGCCATAACAAATACCTGCACCACTTCATCGTCGATCGAGTAAATGACTCTGCAGTCCCCAATTCGGTAGCGATAGTACCCTGCATAATCTCCTTTGAGGGCTTTAATATTAGGGTGTAACCGAGGAGTTTGCTCGCTTCTGCTCCAGACATCGGGCAATTTTTTTCGCTAGCGCTTTGTCAGCATTGACATAAACCTTTTGAGCATCAGGATGGAGAACAACTTCATACATCAGATCGAAGACTTCTCCAGTTTGTGCAATCAGTTTTAGGGGTTGCTTGATTTTGCTTAACTCGCTCTAGCAATCCAGAAATTTCCAAAAGTTCTTGAGTTGCAGCTTCGCTTTCAGCATTTGCTAAGTAAGCCGCAAAATCAGCAAGCACTTGTAATCGTTCTGGTGATAGTTGCTTGAGTAAGTCATTAAGCTGGCGGTGTAATTCTGCGGGTGATATCAAATCTGCTGAGGATCGATCGTTCATTTGGGAATTATCCGTGCTTTTTCCTCATTTTACCGCAGAGGATTTTTGTTTGTCAATCTCCACTGGCTATCGCGATCTAGCCAAAGTTTACTCATCAAAATCGACTGCTAGATTCTGTATTTCTTCTTCTCAATGTAATCATCAATATTATTCAGCAGATGAGTTAGATATTTTACCAATTTATCTTTGTCATCAACTAACTTGCTCCAAAGTATTTGACTCGAAGCATCACAAAACGAAACATTTCCATGTGCCAAATCACATCGAATCTTAACCACAAAATTCAGAATGTCATCTATTTTTCTACTCGCAACTCCTAAATTTCCAAAGAAGCCATACATATCTATGAGTTCTTTGATAGTTTTAGCATCCAAATTTCCCGATATGGGAATATTAGATGGATCTAACAAAACCATCTCATCATCCAAAACCGATTTAATTAATTCCTGAAGATTGTCAGCTACGTTATCCTTTTTGATATATGAGTCTCTGAAACTTTTACTTTTATCGTTCAGCAACCACAATCTCTTTATTTTCGGACTTAAATCTTTATAAGTTAATTGCTCGACTAAAATAACATCATGAATTGCAGTTATACCATTTCTGATAGAAGATTCGACAAGATTGTATAATAGCAAGTAACAATGAGACTGCAAGATTTTTTGAATCTCGCTATCAACAATATATTCACCTGATGGGAAGATGATTGATTTAGAAGATAATGCACCAATTTGTTCAATTTTATCTACTAATTCAAAATATTTCTGGATTTCTGCCACTCGCCTTTTAAAGTCTTTAATGAACTCTTTCATAGGCTTTGACTTAAAAGCTTATCCTTAGCACAGTCAATTCTTGGTTTCATATTCTCAGGCTTATGAGTTTGGTAGCAGACTATTAGAATTAGGAGTTAGATCGAGATTACTGGTGTTGATGCGATAGAAAATATCATTCTTTACTTTTTCATCAGCTTTGTCTGAGAGAACTATCATTCTAAGCGAAGTATATTTAAACTTTCTTTGCCGTGAGGGTGCGAGAACGTTAAAATAGGAACCATTTAGAGAATCTAATGTTTGGAGATTACTCAATTGCAACTGATTTGTCAGAAAAGCTGCCAGAGTCATCACCCTCTGAGCTCCATCCACAATTTCTAGTCTTCCAGTTTCATAGATTTCTACGACAATCATGGCCGGAATAGGAACACCAATAATAATGGATTCAATGAATCGAGATTGACGATCTATATCCCATATCAATTCTCTTTGATATTCAGGGATATAAATCTCACTGAACCCTCCATCATCTTGTTCCACGTATTTATCGACTATGAATTCGATGGTGTATTCTGTGGTATGGTAGTCAATCTTTTGCCTTATTTCGTCAATCTGCTCTTCGGCGATATTGATGATGTCTTGCCTAATTGCTTGAGACATAAGCACCTGCGTCTATAATAACAAGGATATAAAAAGATACTCCAACTTTTGTTGGTATCTATATTATAGTACATTGCGAAGACTTTTCCAGTTTGTGCAATCAGTTTTAGGGGTTGCTTGATTTTGCTTAACTCGCTCTAGCAATCCAGAAATTTCCAAAAGTTCTTGAGTTGCAGCTTCGCTTTCAGCATTTGCTAAGTAAGCCGCAAAATCAGCAAGCACCTGTAATCGTTCTGGTGATAGTTGCTGGAGTAGGTCATTAAGCTGGCGGTGTAACTCTGCGGGTGATATCAAATCTGCTGAGGAGCGATCGTTCATCTGGGAATTATCCGTGCTTTATTTCTAATTTTACCGCAGAGGATTTTTGTTTTTAAATCCCACGGGCGGTCGCTATTTCAATCAATCAAATCTTTGTGTATTACAATATTACCTCAGTATTATATTAATTTGTTTCATAAAGAACATAACGAACAACGGCCCCTTCATACTCAATTTTTACAGCAGATTGCCATAGCATTTCTTCTGACCAGAAAGGTTCATCATAGTAAACTATCTCTAATGACAGGCAGGACAAATTCTCTGCGAGGATTGCTTCAGGCGATAAAGGTTCGTCGTATGATATATCGTTAGAAATATCTCTAGACCAAGGAGGCGGAGGCTCACCTGTAATGTATTGATAGTCCTGATTGGTGAATTGTTTTTCTCTCCATTTCACTGCTCGATCGGAGAACAAATCTGTTGCGCCGATAAACTCACCTCGCTCGGAAAAAATTTCGATAAAGCTAGTATTGTTTTCCCAACCATCATCACACAAGCCTGCAACGAACAAAAAAAATGTGTCTTGTCCAGCGATCGGAATCTTTACCAGACATAATTCACTAAGCGTCCACTGGGAATACCAGAAGTGACGCTCGAAAGCATCAGAAACAGCTTGAGGAATATTCTGCTGCGCTCTTTGGATTTCTACACAATCAAAACCTGAACTAACAAACTTTGCCAACAATTTAAGACTGGCAATTTTTTGATAAATCGGGCAAACGTCAGGGCATTTATTACAAACTACTGTCTCGTATAAAGTCACTTCAGGGTTCGCTTTCCAAAACTGCTCGTAAAACTGCCTGACGGCAAACTTTCTTTCATCTAAATCCATAACCATGACTATTTTTACTCTCCGATCGATCGAAAGACAGGCGCGGCGAAGATGGGATGAGAATTGGAAAAATGGGTGTGCGTGCGATCGCCTTGAGCGACTGCAATGAGCCCAGCGGAATTACGATCCGGTACAGCGCCCTATTATTCCCTGATAGTTTATTGAGAGAGTTTTGCTTGAAGAGCCTGAAATATTTGTTCTAGCTCAACCCTTGCTTCAAGTTGAAGTCGATACTACCACAAGTAAGCTTAAATCCCCATCAGCGCTAAACTAAGTTAGGTAAACGATCTTATATACTCATGACTATTTTTACTCTGCGATCGATCAAAAAAGACTTCGGCATCAAGGAACTCTTGACAGATGCCAGTTTCAGCCTCGATGAAGGCGATAAAGTCGGACTCATCGGCACCAACGGTTCCGGGAAATCCACCCTGCTGAAAATGATTGCCGGTATGGAGTCGATCGACTCTGGCGATCGCTGGGTCAATCCAGGGTCTACAATTGTCTATCTCCCGCAACAGCCCGATTTAGACGAAAATCATACGGTTTTAGAGCAAGTATTTGCCGACAGCGGCGAACAAATGGCTTTAGTGCGCGAATATGAGGAAATTTCGGATCAATTGTCCCACGGAAAAGGCGATACCGACAAGTTAATGGCGCGCCTGTCTGCGGTGTCCGAACGCATTGATCAGGTGGATGCGTGGGATTTGGAAACCAAGGCGAAATTGATTTTGACTAAGCTGGGAATTGAGGATTTTCATGCGAAAATTTCCGATTTGTCCGGCGGCTACCGCAAGCGAATTGCTTTAGCAACGGCTTTACTTTCCGAACCCGATGTGTTGCTGATGGATGAACCGACAAACCACTTGGATGCGCTGTCTGTGGAGTGGTTGCAGAACTATTTGAACGGCTATCGCGGTGCACTGCTGCTGATTACCCACGATCGCTATTTTCTCGATCGCGTCACCAATCGCATCCTAGAGATCGATCGCGGCGACCTTTACAATTATGCTGGAAATTACGCTTATTACTTGGAGAAAAAAGCCCTAGCTGAAGAATCCGCCGCCAGCACTCAGCGCAAATTCTCGGGAGTATTGCGGCGCGAGTTAGAATGGCTCAAAAAAGGGCCGAAGGCGCGCAGTACCAAGCAAAAAGCCCGGATAGATCGCATTAAAGACATGAGAGCAGAGGAATTCAAAACAGCCAACGGCAAAGTCGAAATTGCCACAGCGGGCCGCCGGATTGGTAAGAAGGTGATTGAGTTACTGAATATCAGTAAAGCTTACGACGATCGCACTTTAATTAAAGATTTTACCTACAATTTCACTCCCGAAGACCGGATTGGAATTATTGGCTGCAACGGTGCGGGAAAATCGACATTGATGGATATCATCACCGGACGCATTCAGCCGGATTCGGGTACTGTCGAAATTGGCACAACCATTCATATCGGTTATTTTGACCAGCATTCAGAGGATTTGACACCGAATGAAGACCAGCGAGTTATTGAATATTTGAAAAGTGTGGCGGAGTTGGTGCAAACGGCGGACGGGGAAATCATTACCGCTTCTCAAATGTTGGAAAAGTTTCTGTTTCCGCCGATTCAACAGTATGCACCGATTAACAAACTTTCCGGCGGGGAAAAGCGCCGGTTATTTCTGTTGAAGGTGCTGATGAGCGCGCCCAACGTGCTGATTCTGGACGAACCGACAAACGACTTGGACGTGCAGACTTTGGCGGTTTTGGAGGATTATCTCGAAGATTTTAACGGCTGCGTGATTGTGGTGTCCCACGATCGCTATTTTCTCGATCGCACGATCGACATGGTTTTCGCCTTGGAACCAGGAGGCAATTTGCGTTTGTATCCCGGCAATTACTCGGTGTATTTGGACTATAAAAAAGCCGAAGAAGCCAAGGAAGTGCAAGAACAAAAAGAAAAAGAAAAACTTGCACGCACCGCAGCATCTAACAACTCAAAACCCAAAGCTGTTACTTCAAAGTCTACCAAAGTTTCGTTTAATGATAAGCGGGAATACGAGCAGTTAGAGACTAAAATTCCGCAGTTGGAATCTGAGAAAGCAGAGATTGAGAAGATTTTGTCTAACAATGCTCCGAGCGGGTTTGCTGAGGTGAAGAAATTATCCGATCGTTTGGCGAAATTGACTCAAGAGATCGATCGGGCGACGGAGCGCTGGTTGGAATTGGCGGAACTGGTGAGTTAATTTTGGGCAGTGCTACTATAGATACAAAACCGATCGCAATCCTTAGCCTGTTTGTGCTTGTCAAGATTTTGGTAGCACTTCCGCACGCTCCCCTAAAAACGTTTTTTCCGCAGTCAAAATTTGAGATAGATTAGCAACAGAATCTTTGATCAAACCAGTAGCTTGACTTGGTAACAAGACATGATATCGTGTCCCCACGCACAACCCGGTTCTTAGTGCGGACTGAAGTCCGCAACATGAGGGCGGACTGAAGTCCGCACTACGAGCCTCTATCATCAAATTCAAGTTTTATGTCAAAATCGGCGAATTACCGCTAAACGGGGTTGACAAATATGGTAAAAAGTGTATAAGCAGTCATTTTGAGTAAGCTCGGTAGCAAAAAAGCGTCAAAAAGCCCAAAAGTAAGTACAACAAAAGTCGATCGGGCAAAGTAAATTGATTGACCACTAAAATATGGTGAGGTTAAGCTACAATTGACCTGTTCTGAGCAAAGAATTGGTCAACATCACAAGTATCTTGTAGAAGTCTGAACCAGACAATCTCAGGGTTGTCGAGCGGGAGCAAACAGAAAACTATGTCTCAAAAAGTAATCGCCAAACAGATGCCTTTGGAATCAACGTCAGATCCGATCGCCGTAGTGGCGACAGTCGAAAAAGTTCCAGCCGAAGCAGTGGCAGTTGAGTCCTACGCCGATCGGTTGATGGACGAACTGTTTGAAGGAGTCGATCGAGCCTGCGACGGCAGCGGCGGACTGCCAGCCGAGCCGACACGGCCAGAATTCGTGGCGCTCAAATCGATCTCGGTACCTCAAATAGTTTTGTCGCAGTTGACACCCCAGTCTCCGCAAGCTAGCGAAAAAGACGTAGAAGCGCTCGCCCGCCAAGTCGCTCTAGAAACAACCAAAAAACAGCAGTCTAAACAATCATTCGACAAAATCCTGCTGGGAGCAGCATTTGGATCGCTGCTATTAGTCATGGGATTGTGGCTCGCCAGCAGATCTGGACTGGTACGCTTGCCCGCCGCCGTCGCCCCCGCACCAGAAACGCCAACTGCAAGCGGGAAAACAACACCAGACACGCAGTTTGTAGAATACGCGCAGCGCTCGCTAGTATCGATCGAACAAAACAAAGCACCCCAGTCCAAATCGCAACTTGCCGGACTTCCTGGAGCCGCCACACCAGGGACGCTGCCGAGCATTGCAATTTCCGGCGCGCCGCCACCAACCGCAGGTCTTTCCACAGCAGTCAACCGCATCGCTGATGCCCTAGAACAAGTCGCCGCGCAGCCGGGAGCACCCGCGCCCCAAGTCGTAGTCATCCCTCCCCCCGCTCAGGTGACGGTGGCTCCGGCTCCTCCAGCTCAGGTGACGGTGACTCAGGCTCCTCAAACCGTCGCAGGTTCTCCCTCGTCGGCTGCTTCAGTCTCGGGTAGGGCGATCGCAGCAGCCGGGAATCGAAGTCCCGTGGCCGCTGCCCCCGCCCAGTCGGAGGCTCCCCAGCCGAAGATTTTGGCTCGCGAAACCGAACCGGCACCAGCAGCAGGCCAATCTGCGCCGGCACCAGCAGCGAGGGAATCGGCACCTGCCGTCAGCAGCGCCTCGACTTCCGCGCACACGCTGGTGGGAATTTTGGAGTTGGGCGATCGATCTGCTGCTTTGTTTGAAGTAGACGGCGTAGCCCGCAGAATTTATGTGGGCGAAAGCATCGGCGCTAGCGGTTGGACTCTGGCAGAAATCAAAAATCAAGAAGCTGTGATCCGCAAGGGCGGAGATGTGCGATCGGTTTTTGTCGGTCAAAAGTTCTAATAGGTCATTAGTCATTAGTCATCAGTCATCCGTCATTAGTCATTAGTCATTAGTCATTAGTCATCTGTTACGGGTTGGTGATCGGTAATTGGGTAATCGGTAATTGGTAATTGGCAATTATGAGGCTGTACTTCACAAAGGTTGAAAAGAGTTATATATAGCCTTTCTCAAAAAAGTGAGGTATGTAATAAGGCTTTAAAGTCCCGATATTCAGGGAATAGGAGTGCACCTCATCTTTTTAAGAAAAGCTATAATAAGCCACAACAAATGATTGATGACTAATGACTAATGACTAATAACCAATAACCAATAACCAATAACCAATAACTAATAACCAATAACTAATAACCAATAACTAATAACCAATAACTAATAACCAATAACCAATAACTGAGGAATTATAAAAAAAATGGGCTTATTTGACGATTTCAGCCGCTTTCTAGAGACCAAATTAGAAGAATTTTTACGCAGCAATCCCCATCTGGAATTGCAAGCAATAGAAGAACAACTCAAGGAACAAGAAGAAGATACTCTGCGGCTGATTCTCGAAATCCAGAAACAAGAAAAAACACTGCAAGCAGAAATTCTCTCTGCCGCCCAAGAAATTCAACGCTGGAACGATCGAGCAAACAAAGCTAAAGCAGCTCAAAGGCTGGATTTAGCTCAAGCAGCCCAAGAGCGACAAGCGGCTTTGCTGCGTCAGGGAAATCAGCGCTGGGGACAAATGCAGGGCTGCAAAGAACGAATTGAAAGAGCAAAAGAACTGTACCGCCAAATTCAATTGCGGCGAAAAGAAGTTCGCTCAAAAGCAGCGGAAGCGGCTGTGGCCGCGGCCGCTCAAACTACTACTAAAGCAGAGCAGAATTGGGATACCAAGGGTTGGAATCAAACCTATAATTATAACAGTTTTAATGCTGCAGACCCTCTCGAAGACAAGTTTCAACACTGGGAAGCTCAGGAAGAACTCGATCGCATGAAGCGCAACATAGGCAGATAATTATCTATAGCGATCCGACTAAACGAACAGACCATTGTCACAAAAAAGGTTTGTAGTGCGGACTTGCATACGCTTGCTTGGCGGAGGACTTAAGTCCGCACTACGAACGAATCTGATTGCGGTCAATGGGACATCATATGACCGATAGATCAAAAATTTATGCAGCAAGTCTATTTGAGATTAAATAGCATTCTCAGATTGTAGGGACGATTTTGGCAAATCCAGCCTGTCACCCATAACATAGAGAAATAGTCGCCTTTATGGCATCATAGAAACTTGTCCCTCACATAACTGAAATTGATGACCGCTCAAAACTCCCCGGTTTCCCCCATCACTTGGAAAGAAGACAGAGTTCTGCTAATTGACCAAAACCGACTGCCTCAAGAATACGGCACTGTCGAAATTCGCCACTCTCAAGATATGGCTGAGGCGATTAAAACTATGATAGTCCGAGGTGCTCCGGCGATCGGCGTAGCGGCAGCCTACGGGATGTATTTGGGCGCGAGAGAAATTGAAACGGGCGATCGCACCGAATTTCTCGCTAAACTAGAACAAGTTGGTGAATTATTGCGATCGACTCGTCCCACAGCCGTTAATTTGTTTTGGGCGATATCCCGAATGCTCAAAACAGCCGAAAAAACTAGCGGTTCCGTCGAACAAATCCAAAAAACTTTGTTAGAAATGGCAAAAACCATTCAAGCCGAAGACTTGCAAACTTGCAAAGATATCGGCGACAAAGGCTTAGAAGTTCTGCCAGCAACACCCGAAAAATTGAACTTACTAACTCACTGCAACGCCGGTGCCTTAGCTACAGCAGGCTACGGAACAGCATTAGGTGTAATTCGTTCTGCTTGGCGAGAAGGCAGACTCGGTAGAGTATTTGCAGACGAAACTCGTCCCCGTCTCCAAGGTGCAAAACTCACAACTTGGGAATGCGTGCAAGAAGGAATTCCCGTCACATTAATAGCCGACAATATGGCTGCCCACTGCATGAAACTCGGCATGATTCACGCAGTAGTTGTCGGTGCAGACAGAATCGCTGCTAACGGCGACGCAGCCAATAAAATTGGTACTTACAGTTTAGCAATTGTTGCCAAAGCTCACAACGTCCCCTTCTTTGTCGCCGCACCTTTATCAACAATTGATTTTGAACTTTCAGACGGCCGCAAAATCCCCATTGAAGAACGCAATGCTGTGGAAATGTATCAAGTTGGAACTACGCGAATTTGTCCAGAGGGTGTAGAATTTTACAATCCCGCTTTTGACGTGACTCCGGCCGAATTAATTTCAGGAATTATCACGGAACACGGCACGGTTGCTCCTGGAAAATTGAAACAGTTTCAAGCAAAACAATTAGTTTAATTGTATGTTACTCACCCGCTCTATTCACGCAAAGTTGTTGCAAATAATCCCGCTTTTGTCAAGTAGGTTTGCCGATAAATTTCAGGGAAAGATTGAGGGAGAATTTTTAGAGGAACGCCAAACAACTGTTAGGACAAAGCAGTTCTGTTTTCCTAGCGCGACTCAAATTTGCAGCAATGCTACAAGCCGGATTCGTAGCTGTCGCAATCGGCAGAGGAAAGTTGCGATCGCAGCTATAACTTTGCCAGTAGTTTTTGCTACAGTCGCTCAGGCTCAATTGTCGCCAACCTTGAAAGCTCAGGAATCAGCAGCTAAACAATATGTGGCAGCGATGAATAAAGGTCAGCAAGCCTACTATGCAAACAATACGGGTTTTACAAGTTCTGTTGCCAATCTAGGTCTAGGTCGCATTAAAGCTGACACAGTTAATTACAAATATTCAATTAATACCGGCAACAAAGCTGTATTTAATTATGCAGTGTCGAATCAAGCTAATCTCAAAAGTTTTGTGGGAGGAGTTTTTTTAGTAGGCAACAAGAGGCAAACAATTTTGTGCGTAAATGTAGCTTCCGGCAAGATTAAACCAGCTAATCCCATTAATACTAATGGGGTTTTAAACTGCGCTGCTAAAACAGCAAAAATTGTTAAATAAACTATCTTTAATTTATGTGTAATTTGGCAGACAATTGGATTGTCAGCGCAGATATTGCTAAGCAATTGCTATTAGGAGGGGCGACTCTGCTTGATGCTCGCGAACCTGTTTTAAAGTGGTTTTGCCGTCTGCCGCCAGCTATTCCCGTAACTTGGCAGCAATTTGCCTGTTCCGACTTTCCGCAGCAAGGTAAAATTCTCGAAGATGATGCAGTTTTAACAGAAAAATTGCAAGCATTGGGGATTTGTCAAGACCAACCAGTCATTGTCATTGCGGATTCCGCGAAAGGCTGGGGCGAAGACGGGCGGATTGTTTGGATGCTGCGAACTTTGGGACACGAAAAAGCTGTGTTTGTCGATGGAGGATATCGAGCTTTTGTTAAAGCTGGAATCGATCGCACAAACCGCACAAATCATCCATCGCAGCCAGGAGATTTTATTGTATCTCGCCGCTCGAATTGGGAAATTAATCGGGATGATTTAAAAGCTATTTTAGGCAATGCTAATTTAGCAGTGATTGATGCGAGGGAACCGCGAGAATACGCAGGTAAAACGCCTTACGGAGAAACCAGGGGCGGTCACATTCCCGGTGCGGTGCATCTCTACTACAAAGAGTTAATGGACAAACAGGGAAAACTGCTGGAACGCCAGGAAATTGTCGCTATGTTGCAGCAGAAAGGAGTTTCGCAGTCAACTGAAATTGTGAGTTATTGTACTGGGGGAATTAGGTCTGCATGGTTAACTTGTGTCTTGACAAGTTTGGGATTTAATGCTAAGAATTATGCAGGTTCAATGTGGGAATGGTCGGCTGCGCCGGCGGATAGCTATCCTTTGGAAAAAAAACCTAGGGCGCGTTAGTTTGGAGCTTTTAATTTATAGTTGAAATAACGATAGGTGACGCACTTTAGAGTTTCAGTGGTAGGGAGCATCTCAGTTTTACAACAAGCATTTTTTTATTTATTATAGTGCGATCGTCCCTCCGAGCGAGTAGAATCCGCTCGCGGGGACGATCGCACTATAAATGCTTGCACACAGATGCTCCCCCGATCGCGATCGCAAGTTGTACAATACGCTCGCGGGGACGATCGCACTATATAATGCAAAACACCAGATGATCCCGGTGCGTCAGCTTGGAGTTTCTCAACTAACTCCTGCACCCTACAACTGACTTACCCTATTTTCGCTGTGACAAAACCGGCTAATTTATCGGGCATTTAACCTTGACAAACCGGCGGGTTTCACGTTGCAGCATCTCAACCGACTTGTTCGATATACTGAGCGAGATCGTCGCGCAGGCGGCTGAGTTCGGCTTCGGTGGTGACGCGCACGCGATCGTCCCTAACCGTAATCAGCACTTTCGCAGCAAAAGGAGTTGGCCAGATATTCGGGTTGCAAAAAACCTCCAAAAATACATCCCCCGCATACCGATATTCCATCGGTTTTTGGGGAGAAGCTTTAGCGCCAGCGGTTTTGGCTGCTACGGCTTTTAAGCTGTCCATCAAAGCTGCAATCTCGCTTTGCAAATCCCGCGCGGCTTGCGGGGAAAAGCTAAAGGAAACAGAACCTTCAATTAAATTCAGTGTCAGGGGAGAAAGAGACATGGGCAATGAAATTTAACATACAATTGTTAATGATAAAAGATATAGTAACCCAAAAGAAGTACCCGCCAGCTAAATTGGACTGCAAGAATGCTATTAATTACAATTTGTCTCAAGAAGCTGGGCAAAATTAATGAATGTAAATCTAACCGCAACCTAGATTCTACAATACTTTTAATTTGCGATCGCTCGATCGGCTTTAAACTAGAAGCAATAACACTTGATGGCCGATCGAGGAGATTTTATGGTTGCCGATAACCGTTCCGAAATCCGCAAGGTTTTAATAATTACCTTATTGCTAAATTTGCTGGTGATGGCAATTAAAGCAGCCGTGGGATGGCTGACTGGTTCCCTCAGTTTGCTGGCAGATGCTTTGCACAGCGTCACGGACAGCGCTAATAATATTTTAGGATTGGTAACTAATCATTATGCCAATCCGCAGCCCGATCGCGATCATCCCTACGGACACCAGAAATTTGACGCTCTCGGAGCTCTGGGAATAGCTGTTTTTCTGGGAATTGCCTGTTTTGAAATTCTCAGCGGCGCTGTTGAAAGGTTGCTCAAAGGTGGCACAGTTGTCAAAATATCCCCAAATGAACTGTGGATATTGCTGCTCGTACTGGGGATTAATATTTTTGTCACTTTTTACGAGCGCAGGGTTGGGAAACGTCTCGGTAGCGCGATTTTGGTGGCTGACGCTCAGCACACGATGAGCGATGTTTGGGTGACAATTATGGTAATTGCTGGGTTGATTGGTGTTTGGCAAGGGCAGGTTTGGAATATACCTCAATTGCAATCCCTAGACGTGTTTTTGTCTTTTCCTGTGGCTGTTTTGGTATTTAGCAGCGGTTGGAAAGTTTTAAGGGAAAATCTGCCTTGGTTGGTGGATGAAATGGCGATCGCCCCGGAAGCGATCCACGCGATCGCAATGGATGTACCGGGTGTTGTCAACTGTCACTCGATCGCCTCTCGCGGTGCGATCGGGCGTCAAGTGTTTATTGATATGCACATGATTGTGAATGCGGCTGATGTAGAAACTGCTCACCAGATTACAGAAGAAGTAGAAGCCCGTTTGGAAGAACGTTTCAGCCCTGTACGCATCTTAATTCACGTCGAGCCTCCGGCTTACGAGTCCGATCGAATTAGCTACGATTCTCAAGAGAATGAAGCAGGAAAGAGGATGCAGGAAGGAGGAAATATCTAGGCTGTACCGGCAGCAAACAGCAGACTCTGGGATTGAGCAAGAAAGCCTTTTTGGGCGATCGGCATTCCTAGATTTTTTGAAATTTTATCAATCGGATTCAAGCGAGCACACTTAATTTTGTGGCGCTTTTCCACAGGAAAAGGGGGGTTTTCCACAGGAAAAGGCAAGTTTTCCACAATAAATTTGATAATTATCGATCAAAAGACTATGGTAAGTAATTGGACAGAATTAATTACACACTGATTTTTTGCTGATTCTTTACTAGACAAGGCTTGTAGCCCAGAGTTTTGTGTAATTAATTGTGTCTTACTACTTACAAGTTGGTAGTTTTTTGGATTTATACGGCCATTTTCTGTCGCAAGTCCCAAGGTAGCAGAATTTCGACTTGGGAGCCCAAAGCTCCCAACCACCTCCGGGTCAGGCGTTGCTGATTTACGGTATGAAAGGCTAAATATGCAAGTCATAGAAACCAGAATCCACAAAACTTCTGAATTTTCAACTTATTTTTTTCATACCCTGATTAAGCAACGCCCCGGGTCAATTGTTGATCTATTTGCTATGGAAGGTTCCGGTAAATTGAAAAAGGGGGAAACTGCTAGGGTTTGTGGTCTGCCCATAGGTCGTGCGGAAGTCACGAATGCCGTCGGCGGTAAGTTCACCCATCTAACTTTGGTAAGTTTCATCCCATAACCAAGTCTAAATCACCAACCGCATTAGCCCCGGATCAATGACCTCCCGTTAGTCTAAAATCTCCTGATTTGTTTTTGGGCTATATCAGGCATATATTCCGCATTTATCTATAAAATAGTACATAGACACCTCTAATTATTCAGGTTGAGCTATGGATGATGCGTACAATATCCGAGAGGCTAGAAAGGGGTTTGGTAGGATGCAGAAACTCATTCTTCAATCGCTATATTTATCCTCTGAACCCATCAAAAAATTTACCTCTGTCAAAAGCACATTACTCAGTCTTCAGGATAGAGGTCTTGTTCAATTAAAAGAGGATCGATCGGGTTTCTCTAACCAATTTAGGGCAGGCTGTTTGTCAAATTTGGCAAGGGCAGAATGATGATGGAGGAGTAGATTTTTCACCAGAAGCAGAAAGTGAAAGCAAAAAATAATCATCTAAATTAACTAAAATTAGAGAGGCAAAACTTGAGAAAAGTAATCAGTTTCTATAACTCTACAAACAAGGACTCAGTTATCAAGAGATAGGTGATCAGCATGGACTAAGCAGAGAAAGAGTCCGGCAAGTTCTGAATATTAATCCTGCATTCCATGAGTATTTGGAAGAACGCAAGAAAGACAAACTTGCTGAAGAGAGAGTGAAAGCACTTGCTGAACAAGAGAAAGAAGAACGGTTAAAGAAAGAACTCTATTCAAGAAGCTTGGCTGTCCTCTATCCAGAACGAGTTGCAAAATTATGGGACTATGATAAAAATGGAGATCTAAAGCCTGAAGATGTTGTTTCTAGAACTTTACTCCAGGATATATGGCTTAAATGTCCTCTTGATGGACACTCTTGGAAAAAGAAAGTTGGTGATATTGCCGCCATCTGGAAAGATAAGGGAACAAGTGGATGCCCAATGTGTGCAGGTAGAAAAAAGAAGGCTGAAAAACAGGCTAGTTTAATAGAAGTTTATCCTGAACTTGTTAGTCAATACTGGGATTACGAAAAAAATAAAGGACTTAATTTAGACCCTGCAACCCTTTCTTTAGGTAGTAATAAAAAAGCTTGGCTTAAATGCCCCCATGATGGCAATGAATGGCAAACAAAAATTTCCATAACAATCAATCAACAATGGTCAAAGGGTAATCCCGGATGCCGAGTTTGCAATGGAACTGATGAGCGCAAGCGTGGTGAATGGCACCGTAGAGAGCCAATAGCAGTTGAATTTCCTGATGAAGTTGCGAAGTATTGGTTTTACGACGCAAATCATGAACTAGGACTTGATCCCATGAAATTAACAATGGGATCAGCAAAAGAAGCTTGGTTTAAATGTCCTATAGATGATTATGGGTGGGTAGCTCCTCTTTCTCAAATCAAAGTATCTTGGAAAAAAGGAAATAGTGGTTGTCCTAAATGTTCAGGAAGAACTGATAAATATAAAAAACAATCCAGTCTGATAAAAACCTATGCAGAATTGGTGGATAATTATTGGAATTACACAAAGAATAATGAATTAGCACTAGATCCAGCTAAAATTACTACTGGTAGTAGCAAAGAAGCTTGGTTTAAATGTCCTATAGATGGATATGAATGGAAAACTAAGATTAATAGTATTACGAGAGCTTCTTGGAGTCGAGGTAATAGCGGATGCGCTCGTTGTTTTGGCTGGTCTTTAGAAGCAATTCGTCAGTTTGTAGCTAGTTTAGAAGTTCACATTCCCAACCTAACCCAAGCAGAACTGTACAAAATATTTGAGCAATCAGGTGTTTTAAATACGCAGAATTCTGAAGGACTCAAGATTGTAAAAAATATTATCAAAGGTAAACTAGCAGGGCAAAAACTTCGAGATGTAATTCAAGGTAAGACCATCAAAACCTCAGAAGTCGAGAGTGTCTCAAATGATGATTTAAAAGCTGATTCTGAACTTAAAATTGTTGATAAAGCCTCTCAAACTTTTGAAACAAACAGTGATTCCACAGAACAACTTAATGAATCTAATCAACTGCCAAAAGTAAAAGTACAAAAAAGTCTAGAATTTCTAAGTAGTCAAGTTGTTGCTTCAGCAGATCAAGAGGCGATTGATTTCTTTATTGCTTCTAGGCTTAATCGGATTTGGGCAGAAGTTTTTGAGGATGAATCTGCTGTTGAAGGTGTAGAAGCATTTACTGATGAGGGTTATGGTCGTCAGGTGAGAGATCTATTTCTTGACGAATACAACCAAGCGCGGGATATGCAAATTCCGTCAGGTTGGGCATTCCGCATTAATGGCAAAATTACCCCTCCAAACTTAATGCAGAAGTTGACGGCGGTACAGCTACGCAATCGAAAGCGAATGTTAAATCTTTCGTTAACAGGAACAGGTAAAACAATTGGTGGTATTCTGAGCAGCCGTATTATTGATGCTCATCTCACAATAATTATTTGTCCATTAGACACAATTCCAAACTGGCATGGAGAAATCAAGCACGTTTTTCCTGATAGTCGAGTAACAATAAAAAATTTCAATCCTCATTGGTTAGAGATTGAGGAGGGACATCACTACATTCTGCTGAATCATGAAATGTTCCAGCAACCCTCAACACCTGGTCACATTCGACAACTGCTAGAACGATACAAAATTGACCTGATTATTGTAGATGAGATTCATCGTTGTAAACATCGTAGTGACGATCCATCTAAACGGCGACAGATGGTTCTTGCACTGATTACGAATGCAACTGAGAACAATCCTGAACTTCATGTGCTGGGAATGAGTGCAACTCCTGTAATTAATAATCTAAAAGAAGGTAAAAGTTTAGTTGAATTAGTAACAGGTATAGAACGATCTGATTTAGGTGAAAAAGCTACGCTTAACAACTGTATGCGTTTACATCAGGCACTTGTTACTCTGGGAATTCGTTCCAGAGTCAAGCCTAAGATCAAAATCAACAGGGTTACGATTCCAGTTAATTGTACTCACTTGGTTGATGAAATGCGAGAAAAAGCTACATCTCTTCTAAAGATGGAGCAAATCCTTACCCGCGCCAGAATTCCAGCGATTTTGAAGGAACTTCAACCAAAAACAATTGTTTATACTCATTACGTTGAGGGCATTGTCGATCAGCTAAAAGAGGCGATCGAGGGAGAAGGATGGACTGTCGGTTTTCACATGGGGGGAGATAAGAGTGGCCGTAACAATTTTATTGATGGCTCTACAGACATTTTGATTGCTAGTAGTGCAATGGCTACTGGTGTCGATGGATTTCAACGAGTTTGCGATCGCCTAATTCTGAATATTCCACCCTGGACAAGTGCTGAATTAGAGCAGCTAGAAGGGCGATTGAATCGTCAGGGGCAAATTCACGATACTCTCACTATCCTCATGCCTGTAACTTATGGTTTAGACAACGGAGAACGCTGGAGTTGGGATGAGGGGCGATTAGCTCGGTTACAAAACAAACAAACAGTTGCCGATGCTGCGGTTGATGGTGTGATGCCTCAAGGTCAGCTACGTACAGAATCTCAAGCATTTCGAGACTTGCGGCAGTGGTTAGAACGATTGAAAACAGGCGAACAAAAATCAATTATTCGCCCTAGAATCTTTGTTCCACTTCCAGATGTTGACCCTATAGATGTGCAGCGACGCAATTTTCAGTATGGTGATTTTAGCCGTATGAATGCTCGTTGGAATAGCAGCTACAGTCACACTACCTACGAACGCTTACAAGGCAATCCTGAAGAGTGGATGCAATACCATACGCTTTATCAAGAAGCTCGAAAAACCTGGTCAGTTACTCCTTATGAGGAGGCTATCAAGTGGCTTCAGAAGCGCTCGGATTTAGTAGTGGCTGATTTTGGTTGTGGGGAAGCACTGATAGCTAAAACTCTTACTGGTAAGCATACAGTTCACAGTTTTGATTTCATTGCTATCAATGATTCAGTCATCGAGTGCGATATGACTCGTGTGCCTTTAGAGGATAGCTGTCTGGACGTTGCTATGTTTAATTTGTCACTTATAGGTTTGAATATCTCTGATTATATTCGAGAAGCAGCCCGGACACTCAAACTTGATGGACAACTCTGGATTTATGAAGTAACTTCCCACATTAAAGATATTCAAAGGTTTGTAAGAGGGCTTGAACTAGCAGGTTTTAGAATAATTGAAAATACCGAGGTATGGAAATTCCGGTATATTCAAGCAATCAAATCAGAAGAGGTTGAACTCTCACAAATTAGAGTACAACTCTAGTGTACCGAGCGGGCTAACAAATCGTTGTCGCGCAATTTTGAGGGCGGATTTGCAAATTTCGCTTGAGTTTCAAGTTTTCTGGGGCCATACGGGCGATCGACTTTCACGAAAAAACTGCGGTAATCTAGAACCATAACAGATGCTTGCTAATATAGAAGTAGTAACTTGGTAGAGCCTATGACATTAGCAATTGCGATCGATTATTCAGCAAACCCTAAATATATTTAGAATACTTTCATCAAGATATCGGAATCAAAGAAGACGCTTCTGATTAAGATTTAATTTGATTGCTGGTATTTATAATTATGAATTTTCTTTGAAGATAAATTAGCCATCGCCTGAGACTTTCGCAAGAGGTCTATTGACGCTGTTGGCAACTACAGGAAAAGGTCAACAGCTCCAATGACATCAATTACTGTTGGAACAGGTGGCAACTAATTTACTCACGATTCGACATGAGCGTTATGAACAAGGAGTGTTGAAACGCAGACCGAAACCGTATTCTCGAATGCAGGAACCTCGCTCTCTCTTGAAAGCTAAGCTGACTGAGGGCGTAATTAAGCCTTTTTCAGTGCCATTTCACTTAAGTCCTCACTACAAATCTATATTGTCGTAGTTGGAGCGGGCGTCAGATTAATAGCGTGGCACGGTGCGATCGACTACCATTGAGTAAGCATCGATGCCGCCAACGATATTTTTAACGTTGGTAAATCCTCGATCGGTTAACCACTGGCACATTTGAGCCGATCGCACTCCGTGATGACACAGGACGAGGGTTTCTGTGTCGCGATCGAGTCTAGTGTCAATTTCACCAGACCATTCGGCAAACTCGCTAAGCGGAAAAACTACAAATCCCGGCAGGGCCGCGAGTTCAATTTCGTGAGGTTCCCGAACGTCCACAAGCTGAAATTTCTCAGCATCGGTCGTTTTTTCTGCTAAGTAGCGACCTAATTCTTCGACGGTAATTTGAGCAAAATTTTGTGACATTTGATTATTTAAAAAAGTCATTAATCAGTAGTCAGTAGTCAGTAGTCAGCAGTCAGTAGTCAGCAGTCATTAGTCATTAGTCATTAGTCATTTAACAGCTAACAGCTAACAGCTAACAGTTAACAGCTAACAGCTAACAGCTAACTGTCAACAGCTAACAGTTAACTGTTCGGACAGTTTCAGGGTTCACATACAAAAGCTCGAAACCGAGTTTCTGAGGTTGCAAGTGCGCCCGCAGATTGTGATGAGGACGATCGCACTCACTACAATTAGCAATTACTAATTACCAATTAGCAATTACCATTTCCCAATAAATAATTAATTGAGCCGCGAAGGCGGTGGCATTAGCTCGACGGGAGGAGTAGGTGCAGGACGCCCGTCCAACTGGCTCACTTTTTCCCTTGGATCGAGACAAGTTGCCAGCAACCTGTCAGTGGGAAAGTCGAGCCTGCCGCTCAACCCGACGACGCATTCAGCAAACTGTTCTGGTAATAAACTGCGGCGGCACCCATCAAGCACTAACAGGGGAGCTGCAGGTTGAGTTTTTGTTTTGGTGTGAATATTCACTACGCAAGTAGTCAATTCGTCTGGCCGCCTCACCTGCCGACAGGTAGAGAGGGCTTCGAGACCAGAAATATTTGTTTTGCGGTTGATTTGGAGGGCGCATCTAGATATGTCGCGGGGGTGGAGCGCGTCGGCACAAGCTGCTGCAGCTGCCTCGGCCCCTACTCCGGCTTCGATTAATTCTTTAGCGCAGACGCGATAGGAATTTTGAGTTCGGGGAAATCTCAGAGTGATGGCTGATGCTGGGGAGATTGGCAGTGCTACTGCCAACAAACTCAGGGCGACTAGGGGAGTGCCGAGAGCTAACATCCAGCGCGGTGCTGGCTTTGGGGCAGAAGTTAGGGAAAAATTGCGCTTTTGCATGGCTGATCGAGTTGTGAGTTTTTGGGCTGATTGGGGCGATCGAGCGATCGGCTTTTCCTTCAGAATTTACCGCACATTACGGTTCGCTGCGGTCGATCAATTTTTTTATTGATATTTGTGAGAATTTTGAGCGTTATAAACATATAATATAGAGTCTGCATAAAATTGCATACAGAGATTAGAGAGGAAAATAAATGTCTCGATATCGAGGCCCCCGATTAAGAATCGTTCGTCGCCTGAAAGAGTTGCCCGGTTTAACCCGCAAAACGCCCAGACGCGATTACCCGCCTGGGCAGCACGGTCAAAACCGCAAAAAGCTCTCTGAGTATGCGGTTCGTTTGCAAGAAAAGCAAAAACTCCGTTTCAATTACGGTGTGACGGAACGCCAATTGCTCCGTTACGTCCGCAAAGCCCGCCGTGCCACGGGCTCCACAGGTCAAGTGTTACTGCAATTTTTGGAAATGCGCTTGGACAATACTGTGTTTCGGATGGGAATGGCTCCAACCATTCCGTCCGCTAGACAATTGGTAAATCACGGTCACATCACTGTTAACGATCGTGAAGTCAATATCGCCAGCTATCAGTGCAAGCCTGGTGAAGTGATTGCAGTGAAAAATAGAGAGCGATCGCGCACGATGGTGGAAACCAATCTCAAAGATCCAGGCTTGGCTCACTTGCCCAGTCACTTGGAATTTGATAAGCAAAAACTGGTCGGCAAAGTCAACGGCGTTGTCGAACGCGAGTGGATTGCTCTTCAGATTAATGAACTGCTAGTGGTTGAATACTACTCGCGTCAAGCTTAATTTATTAGTCATCAGTCGTTGGTCATTAGTCATCAGTTAGTTGCTAGCAAAGAATTAAAAATTGGGTACGCACTCTGTGATTAGTTAATTGCTACTGAATAACTAGGGCTAAGGACTGAAGACTGATTTTTTAGACACAGCTATGCTGAAGGCTGAAAAAAGCTTTTTGACGGTCAACAATTAAGTGTTAATAGTTAACAGTTAATTGTTGGCCGTTAAATTATATCCCGATTGTTCGATGTTCGGGCTTTAGCTTGTAAGGAAGGAAAATTTAATAATTTAAACATCTGCCACACTCGTCTCTATACCCTTTCTCAAAAAGGTGAGGTACAGGTTGAGATTTGAGATTTGAGATTCTTCGGCTTCGCGAGCGTACAAGTTTTAGACTGGGGAATTGAGGGATTCAGGGATATATCGATCAATATAGCGGTTCTCAAAAAAGTGAGGATAGCCCGGTTTGGCCTATGCCCGGTTTGGCCTATGCCCGGTTTGGCCTATGCCCGGTTTGGCCTATGCCGGATAGTACCTCATGTGAGAGCACAGAAAGGCTATACCTCATCTTTTTTATGATAACTACTATATACCTCTTGCAAAAATTACAAATTATCTGAAATTATCTGCGTCGAACCGTGTTGCATCTGCTTTTTATCTGCGGTTTATGTATCGATTCCGTGACTTGTGCAATGCCAGTTTTT
The DNA here is from genome assembly GCF_036700765.1 of Microcoleus sp. S1D4. Taxonomy (NCBI): domain Bacteria; kingdom Bacillati; phylum Cyanobacteriota; class Cyanophyceae; order Oscillatoriales; family Microcoleaceae; genus Microcoleus; species Microcoleus sp. S1D4. Next base: position 191,056 of record NZ_JAUBPP010000010.1, on the reverse strand, counting down.
TCTCCCGAAGCCCAGGCCTCAAGAGAGGCAGAGCCTCCGGATATGCATTACCAGGCAGAGCCTGGTAAAGAGCAAAAATATTAATTTGCCGATTTAAAAACCTAGGTTTTAGGGCTTAACAAGGAAACGATGGCAGCATTTAGCCCGCCAAAAATTGCTCGAATTCCCGATCGAATAAATCGCCCCAAGGGCCAAAACAAATTTCGCGCGAACTCATCCACTCGGCTCTCAAATCTCTAGAGCTAGCTAAATCCATAGCATTAAAGACGATCGACTTGCCGAGTATAGCGGCTAACTCCAATCCTCGGGCGAGGGCGGCAATTCCCTCTGGCGCGACAGCATCCACTTGCTGCAGATCCACGACAACTCTCAGGGTGGCCGTTTCCAAAGCTTGCTCCAAATTAATTTGGAAATCTAGGACAGAGATGCCGCCGAGACAGCCCTTGAGTTGCAAAATAATGGTGTTGCATGGGGTGGTTCGGTGAGCTAGTTGAGAGGTTGAATCCGAAACAAATGCAGGCGTGAGGTTAGTAGCGGTCTTCATATTTCTTCCCCCTGCGAGACCGCAACATAACTCTACTCAATACGGGGTAAATGGGGGGAAAAAGGATGCAAGGTGTCTGGAAGATAGCTATAACCATCTGGTTTTAAAAATTTGTTTACAGTATTTGTACTTAATTCCTGGAATTTGTTTGTTACTCTTGGACGCGCTGGCGATTGGGCCCGCGAGGGATAGCTTCGCCGCGGCTGCGGGTGTTTTGTGAACATCTGCGGGCCAGTAAGGCTTCGGAGTCGGTGGTGGGCGATTCTGGAAGGTGGATAGTTATCCTACTCTTCACCGAACCGCTGCGGGGAACGGGAACGCGAGAGCGAACGATCGCCCGTTATTCTCAAAAAGTGTTGCTGGCTTCAAGGCAACTGGTAAAATAAAATTATCGCTTGACAAAAATCACCTGAACTGCATATCCTAGTAAACTCTAAAAACAAGCTTAAATGTTTGAGGGCGATCGCTGCTAGTAGGTGATGTCGATCGTCGGCAAATTTACGGATCTATGCACTCCATCGTGACACAAACTCAACCTTTATCCGGGTATACCCTGCCAGTATTTGCCTGTGCAGCAGCACTTGCAGCTTTGCGGTGCTTGCGTGGAGGTATTCAGTATGTAGATACTGTATCAGTAGATTTACTGGAACCGCAAGTAACTGCAGAAATTCCGATCGAACAAGCATCTGTACTCAAAACGGATACTGCTCTAGGCGTGACTCGCTCCGAGCCGGGAGACAACCTCGATTTGACTCGCAATACCCCCGTTTGGGCAATGGTGGAATTGCACAGAGGGGAGGGGGAGAGGGAGAGAGGGAGAGGGGGAGAGGGGGAGAATGGGGGAGAGAGGGGGAGAGGGGGAGAGGGGGAGAATGGGGGAGAGAGGGGGAGAGAGGGAGAGGGGGAGAATGGGGGAGAGATGAGGAGAGAGGGAGAGGGGGAGAATGGAAGAGAGGGAGAGCAGATTGTGATTGTTGGGGGTGAGGGAATTGGACATCACAAAGCAGGTGGAGGAGCGGCAATCTATGATTATGCGATGCGGCTGCTGCGATCGAATCTGAGCAGAGAACTCGCACGGGGAGAAAAAATTACTGTCACCCTGATTTTGCCTTCAGGGCGCAAACTGGCGGCCCGCACTTCTAACGCAGCTTTCGGTGTCGTAGAAGGACTTTCGCTGCTGGGTACAACGGGCATTTCTCAACCGCTGAGCGCCCCCGGACAGTTGGAAGTTTATCGCGAACAACTGCAACAAAAAGCCGAACTGTTTGACACTTTAGTTTTCTGCATTGGCGAAAATGGCTTGGATTTGGCGCGACAACTGGGGATCGATCCGCAGCGGCTGGTGAAAACTGCTAACTGGCTGGGCCCGCTGCTGGTAGAGGCTGGATTTCAGGGCGTGCGATCGATTTTGCTGTTTGGCTATCACGGTAAATTGATGAAATTGGCGGCGGGGATTTTTCACACTCACCACCACCTCGCCGATGGGCGCAGGGAAATTCTCACAGCTTACTGTGCTAAAGCTGGAATGCCCGCCGATGCCTGTTCCGCGATTTTTTCAGCAGCGACGGCCGAAGAGGCTCTCGGGCAACTGCGGGCTTTGGATGCGGCAACTGGTAGCAATTGGGTCGATCGAATTTACGGTGAGATTAGCCGAGAAATAGACTTGCGATCGGCGGATTGCATTTTTACTCACACCAACCAGCGTATTCCCGTGGGCTCAGTGATGTTTGGGCGCGATCGCAAAATTATTGTTAAAAGTGACATAGGAGATACATTTTTGACACAAATTTGTTAATGTAGTGTGAATATCCCGTAATTCTTTGTAAAAGATAGCTCAGGGATAATATTTAACAAGTAATAATTCTCAGTCCCTAGACCTTGATTATACTGGGTTGCGTCCTGAATAAATTTCTGATGCAATAGTTTAATTAATTAGGGTAAGGCTAGAAGTAAATTTATGCTTGTCGCAGACCCTATTAATTGACTGAGATCGCTGACAGCAATCTAGTATAAATCTTATTTATTCCTAGCGACTAAGGGTAGCTCGCTTCCATCAATTTTGGACTCAAGCAGCGACCAATACCTCCGCTACATTCTGCCCAACTAGCAATTAGCAATTACGCAATCACCGTGACTACTCAAATAGAAACTGACTCTGACCTCACAAACTCTTCTCTGGGGCAAATAGACCGCCAAATGATCGTGATTCTCGACTTCGGTTCGCAATATTCCGAACTGATTGCTCGCCGCATTCGCGAAACTCAAGTATATTCAGAAGTTATTTCTTACCGCACTACTGCAGAACAGTTAAAAGCGATCGCACCTAAAGGAATTATTCTGTCAGGAGGGCCGAGTTCTGTATACGATGAAAGAGCTCCCCAATGCGACCCGGAAATTTGGAATTTGGGAATCCCTGTGCTGGGTGTTTGCTACGGGATGCAGTTGATGGTAAAGCAACTCGGCGGGACAGTTGAGCGGGCTAAGTTGGCGGAATACGGCAAGGCATCGCTATTTATTGACGATCCTACGGATTTGCTGACAAATGTCGAGGAGGGCAGCACGATGTGGATGAGCCACGGAGACTCCTGTAGCGAGTTGCCGTCGGGTTTTGAGATCCTCGCTCACACGGACAATACTCCGTCTGCTGCTGTGGCTAACCATGAGAAAAGTTTGTACGGCGTTCAGTTTCACCCAGAAGTGGTTCACTCGATCGGCGGACAAGCTTTGATTCGCAATTTTGTTTACCATATTTGCGAGTGCGAACCGACTTGGACGACAGCTACTTTTGTCGAAGAAACTATTCGCGAAATTCGTGCCAGGGTGGGAGATCAACGAGTTTTGTTGGCTCTATCCGGTGGGGTTGATTCTTCGACTTTGGCTTTCTTGCTGCACCAGGCGATCGGCGACCAACTTACTTGTATGTTTATCGACCAAGGGTTTATGCGGAAGCAGGAACCGGAACGGTTGGTGAAATTATTTCAAGAGCAATTCCACATTCCGGTGCAGTACGTTCAAGCTCGCAGTCGCTTTTTGGCTAAGCTTGAAGGTGTTACCGATCCTGAAGTAAAACGCAAGCGGATCGGTCACGAATTTATCAGTGTATTTGAAGAAGAATCGAAGCGTCTGGGCCCTTTTGATTACCTAGCCCAAGGCACTCTTTACCCGGATGTGATTGAATCTGCTGACACGAATGTAGACCCGAAAAGCGGCGAACGAGTTGCTGTTAAAATTAAAAGTCACCACAATGTGGGCGGGTTGCCTAAAGATTTGTGCTTTAAGTTGATCGAACCGCTGCGAAAGTTGTTCAAGGATGAGGTGCGAAAAGTCGGCCGGTCGATCGGGCTTCCCGAAGAAATCGTCAACCGACAACCTTTCCCCGGCCCGGGATTGGCCATTCGGATTACGGGAGAAGTTACCGCAGAGAGACTAAATATTCTGCGGGATGCTGATTTTATAGTTCGCCAAGAAATTAACCGGCACGGATTGTACGGGGAACTTTGGCAAGCTTTTGCTGTTTTGCTGCCGATTCGCAGTGTTGGGGTGATGGGCGATCAGCGCACCTATGCTTACCCGATCGTTCTACGATTTATCACAAGTGAAGACGGGATGACGGCTGATTGGGCACGGGTTCCTTACGATTTGTTGGAACTGATCTCGAACCGGATTGTGAATGAGGTTAAGGGGGTAAACCGGGTGGTTTACGATATTACTTCTAAGCCGCCTGGTACGATCGAGTGGGAGTGATTTTCGCTTAGGACGGGTGGGCGGACAATTCTTTTGTCCGTCTCCTGGATTTGCGGGCGTTGCTTAATCAGGGTATGAAAAAAATAACTTGAAAATCCCGAAGTTTTGTAGATACTGGTTTCTCTGACTTGCATATTGAGCCAGTCATACCCTAAATCAGCAACGCCGACATTTGAACCATTATGGGACCAAGTAAGTGCATGGAAATGCTATTTTTATGTAACTGATGGATGGTCTGTATATCCCATGTTTATTCCTGATGGGGATCAGATTATTAGCAAGACTTATATGACCCGAGTTGAAGGGAAAAATACCAGACTAAGACATTATTTGGCTAGGCTACATCGTAAGACTCTTTGTTATTCTAAATGTGAGGAAATGCTCAAGCATTCTATTAAGTTATTAATAGATTACTTGAAGTTTGACGATATTCCCATGACCGGGGCATTCATACCTTGATTCAGCAACGCCGAAACCCGGTTTCTGGGATTTTGGTGGATTTAATTTGATCGCTGCGTGGCGATAAACCGGGTTTATATGAAGATTTAGGTTGAGTGGGAGAGCTCGGGGAAGAAACCCGGTTTCTGGGATTTTAGTGGATTTAATTTTATCGCTGTGTGTCTGGTAACGAGTAATTTAATTAATGTCTCAGCAACCGCAAACCACTCAATGTTACCAAAACTGTAGATCCTTCATGACCGATAACGCCGATCGGCATTGTGATATTTCCTAAAAAATTAGCAGCCAACAATAGTATAATGCAGCTTAGCGCAAAAACAATGTTTTGTTTGACTACATTTTGAGCGCGGCGGCCCAAACTAATTGCTTTACCTAGTTGTTCTAGTTTATCTGCCATTAATACGATATCAGCAGTTTCTAAAGCGACATCGCTACCGGAAATTCCCATCGCAATTCCCACGGAAGCTTGGGCGAGGGCTGGTGCGTCGTTGATGCCGTCTCCTACCATTGCGACGGTTTGATACTGGGTTTGCAGCTTTTTAATTAGGTGCACTTTGTCTTCCGGCAAAAGTTCGGCGTACACTTCGTTAATGCCTAGTTGTTGGGCGATGTATTGAGCGGTTTGTTCGTTGTCGCCTGTCAGCATTATGATATGTTCTACACCTAAATTTTGCAAGCGTTTTACTGTGGCTGCCGCTTCCGGGCGGACTGTATCTGCGACTGCAATGATGCCCAAAAGTTCATCGCCCTTTGCTACCCAAACAACTGTTTTTCCCTCTGCTTGCAATTGTTGGCTGATGTGAGTCAACTCCGAAGTTGCTCGCACAAAATCGGCTTTACCAATGGTAATCGTTTGATTGTTAACTTTGCCGACTATTCCGCGACCTATTTTTGCTTGTACGTCGATCGCGCTTGACAATTGTAACTTTTGCTGCTGGGCGGCTTGGACAATTGCTTGGGCGATCGCGTGTTCGGAATGAGTTTCGAGGGCTGCAGCCAATTGCAGAACTTCTGTTTCAGTATATCCGGTTGCTGGTACAATTTGGATAACTTCAGGTTTTCCCGTGGTGAGGGTTCCGGTTTTGTCAAAGGCGATCGCCCGGACTTTACCAACTATCTCCAATTGCGCGCCGCTTTTAAACAAAATTCCCTGTTTCGCCCCGTTAGCCATACCCGAAAGCAGCGCCGGCATAATCGAAGCCATCAGCGCGCAGGGGGATGCGACTACTAGGAAAATCAGCGCTCGATAGATGGTATCTTCCCAATTCCAGTTTAAAATAAAAGGCGGCAAAATTGCCAACAACAAGCCTAGACCGACAATTAATTTAGCATAACCGCGCTCGAACTTTTCCACAAATTGCTGAGAAGGAGGCGCTTCTGTTTGTGCTTGTTGTACCAGCCGAATCACTCGCTGAATCAAACTGCTTTCGGGAGTTTTGTGAACTTCTAATTGTAGCGCGCCGGCACCGTTAATCGTGCCTGCAAAGACTTCATCGCCAGCAACTTTTTCCACGGGCATCGATTCGCCGGTAATCGAGGCTTGATTGAGGGTGCTGTAGCCTTCGATAATTATCGCATCTGTAGGAATAATTTCTCCGGGCTTGACTAAAAGCCGATCGCCAATTGCCAATTTGTCGATCGCAACCAACCGTTCCCCATCGTACATTATCACCCTAGCAGTATCCGCCGTCAAACTCATCAAACTGCGGATGCTGCGTTCAGTCCGCTGCATCGCATAACCTTCCAGCGCGCCGCTAATTGCAAAGATTAAAATCAACACAGCGCCGTCAACAATTAAATGATATTCTTGCCGCCACAGCCCCAAACCAGCCGCACCTAAAGCAGCAACAATCATCAACAAATCTACATCTAATTCGCGTTCTTGAAAAAGCGTAGTCAAGCCTTCGCGGGTGCTGGAATAGCCGCCGATCACGTAAGCAGCGGGCAATATTAACACCGCTAAGCCCAGCCAACCGACTTGTAGGGCGATCGAACCCAAAATTACCAGAATTCCGCACAGGGCGGCAGTCACAGCATCTGGATGTTCTGCGGCGAGGCGCGACAGGCGCGAGGTGGGGAGGGAATTGGGAGTCATGGGAAAATTTGACTTGGTAGAATGACTCCTGCATCGTAAACCTTGACATTAATGTCAATGTCAAGCTTTTGGTCTAAATTCCCTGCGGGTAGGGAAACGGAACTGCCGTTTCCTGTATTTCGGGCGATCGCAAACCGCGATAAACTGTCGGTAAATCTGGTAAGAAAACAGCATTGCCATGTCCTGCACAAACAAACATAGTCCTGGACACATCAAGCCAAATAAACCCGGTTTTTCACCCAATCTGTCGGCTACAATCAAGTATTTTCCTAAAAACCAGGTTTCTGACCACCCGTGCGTCCAAGACTATATCTATCCCAATCTGGAAATCAATTCATCAGCCGATAACTGAGGCAATTGTTCCAACAACAATGTCAACTCTGCGACAGGTAAAGCCAACAAATTAGCAACCAGTGTAGGTAAACTATCGCCAAATTCATTTAAGCGCAGTGCCAAGACATTTTCTGCTAACAATCTCACCGCTTCTTGCCTGCCTGCTGCATCCACCGCGAGCATAGATATCGCCAGCAAAATTACCGTAAACTCGGCAGCAGGTATCCTGGACACGGGAGAGAGAAACGCTATCATCAACGAGTCTAGTTCTCCAAATCTCACTCGCAGAAAATTCTCTAAAATTAAGCGCTGTTGTTCTTGTCTTCCTTGTTCTAATCCTTGTTCTAATCCTTGTTCTAATCCTTGCTCTAATCCTTGCTCTAATCCTTGTTCCTGTGCTGCTTGTAACTGTTCTTGAAAGAGAGGTGCGATAGTCATAATTAACTCCCGGTCTTCTGTTTCTATGGGCTGTTCTAAATTTGCTACTAAGTTTGATTGCAGTCGATACAGCAATTCTAACGCATTAGTTCGCAGGGGGTTGTCTGTAGCCAAGGCGATCAACTCGGCCACTGCTTTTTCCTGCACCTTTCCTCTGCCCAAAATCCTCAGCCACAAGGTTTCGGGAGTTTTTGGCAACTGATGGATTACCACAATTGCCGATCGCAAATATTCCCCCAAAAAATAGATACCGGGCATCCAATTGGGTTCGTCTGGTTGTGCGCGAAACCCGTTTAACAGCGATTCTGAGGCTGTGGGAGTGAGAATCCACAATTTCGGAAAATCATTTTCGTTAAGTCGAATATTGTCTCTTCTGGCTTCTCGCTCTAATTCGCTCTGAATATCAAACAATTTGCTGATGCAACCGACAACTTCCCTGATAGTTGCCGGGTTGCGGAACGGTTCAAAAATTGCCGTCGCAGTTGCTAGTTGCCCCAACAATCCTAAGTTTTTGATATGTTCTGGGACTGTGGCTTCATGAGTAAAGTAAACATCGATTTCTTGCACTTCGGAAGTGACATCGCGACCGATATTGACTGTTCCTAATGGAGACAGCATTTCTTCTAGGTATTCTTTGGCAAAGCGATCGTGAATTAATCGAGTCATTCGATTTTATATTTAAGATTTTGGATTCACTGCATCAGTTAATTCTATCATGTTTTAAAGCGATATTTTCAATTTTAAATTAGAGTAAAATAGAAAGATATCACAAAATATAAATTACTTTTTTATCGCAATAACACTTCTAAAAATTGAGTATTTTAAAAATTAAACGCTATTCAATAAGAACATTAATTATAAAAATTGCATAGTCCCGCGCCGGACACGGCATTGCCGTTTACCTACAGATATCGGATATAATTTAGAAGATTTAGTCCTAGTTTGCAGAATTGGTGTTGTGCAACAAGAATACCTGACAATCAAACAACTTACTGAAGCGGTAAAAGGCACAATTACGCCTCGGATGGTGCGGCATTATCACGCTTTGGGGCTGCTATCTCCGGCCGTGCGATCGACCTCTAACTACAGACTTTACACCCGCAGCGACGTGCAAAGACTTCAAAGAATAGTCGCACTCAAGCAACAAGGCTTTCAACTGTCTCACATTCGCAAATTGCTAGAAACTGATGCGGATGCTTCTCCTGACGCGCTGGTGGCGGCTTTGCAACAGCAATATCTGTCGGTAATTCAGCAGATTGTTCGCCTCCGAGAAACGGCTTGTGCACTGGAAGGATTGCTGGGGCGGGATCTTTCCTGTCAAGCGGTGCAAGCGGGCGCACTGGCGCAATTGAGGCTGTTGCAGGCGCAAACTGACGGGGAGTTGGGACAGTTGGAACAACTTTGGGAGGGTTGGGATGCGGGGGCGCACACTCACCCGGAGGCGTTTGGGGAGTCGTTGCAGCATTTGTTGCCGGATTTGAGCGATCGCTCGGAAATTGAGGTAGACTTGCTTTCTAAACTGGTTTTAGCCTGCGGTGATTGTTCGCTGTTGCCGTTTGTGAAGTTGAGCCAAACGGCGATTAAATCGGCGCGGGAAGCTTTGAAAAATCAATGTCAAATTGTCGCTGATGTGCCGCCTGTGTTTGCGGCTTTGGATCACACAAGATTGGCGCATTTGGGAATAAGTATTGCAACTTTAATTGACGATCCGCACATCAATGCTGCGGCGGAAGCTGAACAGGAATTTTGGGCTGAGCGTGAGTGGTTTGAAAAGTTGTTGAAATTGGAAAAAAAATGTATATTGGTGATAGGATATGCGCCGTCTGTGCTGATGGCGGTGTGCGAGGCGATCGAGAACGGGCAACTGCAACCGGCTTTGGTGATTGGAATGCCGATCGGGTTTAGTCATTCTCCGGTGGCGAAACGGCGGTTAGTGCGATCGGGCGTTCCTTATATTACGACGGTGGGAACTTTTGGCGGTGGTTTATTGGCGGCGGTGGCTTTGAATGCTTTGGTTGAGTCTTTGATTGAAAAGCCGAATTGCCACTGTCATCTCAAGTGACTAAGGCAACAAATATAACTCACACAGCAACAAAGTTACATTAAAGAGTTTGTTCAGATTTATGTTAGATCAATTTGAAAGTTGGATTCAGGACAAACGTCAGGAAATTGAAAACTGGGGTTATCAATTAGAGATCGTAAAATCTCCGTCAGATGTAGCTCAACAAAGTCTACGCTTGGACTTAGATTCTGATAATTATATCGCTCGAATAACACTATGGGAATCGGGAGATTCTCAACTAGAAATTATAGATGTTGTTTCAGAAAAAATGGTGTTTGATGAATATTTAAAGATTCAGGCGAATTTTAACTTCAGCAAAGCTTGTGAAAACTTCTTCAATATTTTGAATTTAAACATTTGTTGAAAAGGAGTTAAATATATACATATTGAAACTCATTTGTATAAAAATATTGTAACTGGTCAAAAACTCGCACCCAAAATTACGATCTATCCAGATGTGAGGAATTAAAAAAATGGAAGAAATAAAGGCTAAAATCATCAAAATTGCTACCAATATCATTAACCAAGAAATAGATTTATTAGATGGATGTCGTACATTAGTGCATCTTCAACGTGAATTAGCAGAGCCACCTGAAGCCTTCTTTGTATTAAGAGGAATAGATTCCGAGACAGATATTTTTCCTATTGTCCCCGCAGAAAGAAAACAATGGGCTTCAGAAGCGTTGTCAAGATTAGATACAGAAAAAAATGAATATATTTCTTTAGTAAAAGAGGAAATAATAGAAGCCTGTAGGGAAATAATACAGCAGATTCCACATTTATGAAGTACACCGCGCGATCGTTAGCTCACCGTAGGGACACGGCATTGCCGTGTCCCTACATTTCATAAACTGGAATACGCTGTAACTAGCCTTAGCACTGAACAGACGCCGAATGGCAGCTCATTCAACCACTAAATCGCGAACAACAGCGTACAAATCAAATTCTCCTTTCTGCGGTTGCAAATTTACATCGTTGCTTCTTCCTTCACCATTTTCCCAACGCCCCCCAAACAGCACCCGAAACCACACCCCAAATCGCCCCCAAACCAGCCCCCACGATCGCCCCCGCGACAGGCGCAAACTGCATCGGCACCCCAGCGCCCAAAGCCGGAAACATCGCAGACACCCCCGCCCCCAACACAGCACCCGCAAAAGTCCCCAAAAAACTGCCCCAAATCGCCCCCAAAGTTCCACCCCTCCAACCCGAAGGCTGAAACGACACCGGCAGCTTCGGCGAAAACCCGCAAACACCCAACAAACTACCAGAAACCACACCCCCAACAGCACCCACACCCGCCGCCACGATCGCCACAGCCAGCAACAAACTCGCAAACTCGTTCACCGGCCGCATCTGCCCGCTATATTGCTGCCAAACCACCAGGCCGGCCCCCAACAAAATACCAGCCACAGTACCCGCAAACGCTCCCCAAACCGCTCCTAAATACGCTCCCCGCCGGCCCCACGTCCTCCCCACAGGCATCGCCAGAGGAGGCTTGCAAACAGCCCAAACAAAGCCCCACACCATACCAACCCCCGCGCCGGACAAAATTCCCTGCCCGATCGCCGGATTTTCACTCATCACCCCAAACACCGCACCGCCGATCGCAGCCAAAAAGAAAGCCCCCCACAGAGTCCCCACCAAAACCCCTCCCCACTTCCGCCAAATCTGGTTCGGCGGCAAAGTAAAAATCCCCCAAATCATCCCAAAAAAACTTCCCCAAATCGAACCGACAAAAATCGCCCCCAAAATCGCGCCGCCGCCCTGGGCCACAGCCGAAAAAACCCCCGCCGCCGCCGCCAAACACAAAGTACCCCAAACACCGCCCCAACCAGCATCCCGAACAATGCGCTCCAACTTGCCCACCGGAGCCCTCGCCCCAGGAGTCCGACTCCGAGAAGACATCGGCATCGGTAACAGCGGCACTGCGTACTGGCCTAGTTGGCGCGGCAGCCCCGTTGAGGAGTATTGACGGCGCGGTGCGGTGTCCCTCACAGGCGCTGTGGGTTGGGGCTTTTTACGCTTGGTTTTGGCTGGCTGCAAGTGCAATCCGTTGTTGACTGCTTGTCGCGAAGGAAACGGATCGCGGCCTTTGAGGAGTTTTGCCCGATCGCACCAAGGACACCGACTCAAATGATTTCCGTATTTATGCTGAGAGTTTTTGCTGCAAGTAACTAAAGCATCTTCCGCTTCCCGAATCGCATTCACCCAAGTTTTCGCATCCGGGCGCGCCGCCGGATTGAGGTGTCCTTCCTCAAAACAGCGGATAAACATCTGTCGCAGCCTCGGCTGCAGCATATCGAAGGGCGGCGCTGCGGGCATCGGGCGGTAGGGTATCCGTTTGGTACCGCTGGGGAAATGGCCCGATCGAATTCTCGCTTCCAAAGGCGGCGGTTCATCGCTACCGAGATAAACCCCCGAAAACGGGTGCGTACCTTCCATCAGCAATTGAAAAATTAGCACCGCTAAACCGAACAAATCGTGCTCTGGGGCTCGATCAATATCCCGAAAAGTCTGTCCCTGCAATTCCGGCGGCGTAAACTCCGGCTTCCCCACGGGACACCGATAAACGTAACCCGTATAAGGATCGCGCACTTGAAACGAATCGGTGTCTACCAGCGTTACCAAAGCCGTATCCGTCACGAGAATGTTCGACTCGTTCACATCGCCGATGACGTAACCCCTGACGTGGAGGGCGTTTACCGCCGAGGCGAGATTTCGGGCGGTGCGGTGGAGGTAAAGATAGCTAAATAGCGGTTTTTGTTCGCGCCTGGTTTTGGGAGTGTAGAAAGTGTGTATTGGCATCACTTTCTTGACGCGCGGCATCACAAAACCGACGATTTTTTCGCGCCCGCCGACAGTATGCAGCAAATCGACTGGCCAAGCTATTGAGGCGTGTCCCGGTTCGGCGATCGGCGCATCCGGCGGCATACTGAACATGACTGTGAGTTTGTCGCCGTCTTCGTCTGTCGGTTTGTGGTAGATTTTTGCTACTAGGGATGGATCTTGGGCGATCGGGTAGATGCGACCTTCACCGCCGCTGGCGATCGCGCTGTTGCTGTCGATCGCAATCAGTTGTCCGCTAAATTGGCGCTGCAACTGCATAGAATTCCGTTAGGGGATAGAGGATTAGTAGATTTTAGATTTTAGATTTTAGATTTTAGATTTGCGGTAGTGGTACAGAAGCGTCCTTGGATCCGGACTGAAGTCCGAACGATCGAACCAATTTTATTGTGGTTGTTCGTGGGAAGGGTGTCTCGCCCCTCCCATGCAAATTAGACGTGAATCAGCTTCAAATCCACGGACAATAACATCTTATCCTCAATTTTTTGTTTGACGGCGGGTGTCACCTGACAATTATCGGTGTTGAGGCATTCCACCAGCAAGTTGTAGGCGTAGTAATACTGTTTCAGCAAGGTTTTTTGTTGGGGGCGAAAATCTAAATTGTAGCCGATCGCGCTCTTAAATTTTGCCAGCCAACTTTTGCCGTACTCTTTCCGCCACTTTTTCCAATTTTGCAAATCTGGCATCTGATGCTGAAATTGTTGCAGCAGTTGTTTGAGTTCCGGTTCAATATTCAGCCCCAATATCCCCACCAATACACCAGTCAAATCCTCGTCAAATTCCAGTTTTCGCATCCCGATATTCTCCGCAAATTCCACATCTTGTCCCGCTTTTGCCAAACAATTTCGCAACTTGCAAAATTTCGATTTATCAAAATCGAGACTTGGTTCGAGGACGCGAGTCAAAGTCAAATCTAAGACACAAACCAAGGCTACATAAAAAGCCCGAATTTCCCCTTTATTCAAATTATTTCCCACTAACACCGACTTCTGATTAGCCCAGATTAGCAACTGCTGCAAGGTTTGATCTTTCGCTGCCATACTGTCAATTTTTTCTTGCATTAGCAGCACAAGTTCGTCAGCAGGTTGCAAAATGCCGGCGACTCTCAAAAATTCATTTTTCCACTTTTTGTCTGCAATGCGGCTGACAAATTCTGGTAGCGATTCCGGGTTGGCACTGTCAATCAGATATTCTGGTTGAGTGTCGGTTTCCTCTATTAGTTCGTCAACTGCAGTTTTGATAAAATTATCCACCAACCAGTCGCGGGTACGCGAGAAATTGCTGTCCAATTCCAAGTAATGACTGCCTAATTTTGCCTTAAAGTCTTTGGGGAAAATCTCTTTGGCGGCTAACAGATTTTTCCAGTGAGTTAGCTGGCTGCTGTTACGTTCGGGAAAGCGGTTGTACAGATAGTCGATCGCGATCGCCTCTAGAATCGCCGCACCCAGGATTTCCCGCCGCTTTAGTTCGTTCTCTGGCGCGCTTTCGGGGCGCTGAGTTAGGTCGATATGCTGGCTGAGAGTTGTTTCGATCGATCGTTCAATCAGCCATTTACCCGCACGGTAAAAATTGCGATCGAACTCCAAGTAAATCGCCCCAAACAATGCCTCAAAAGTCTGAGACAAAAAATTATTATACTCGCCATTGTCTGTTTCTTTCCAGTTACCGACAGGCCGACCAAATTCGCTCAATTTTAAATTTTGTGCTAATTCGGCAATTTTTTTTTGGTCTGCTAAACGACTTTTTAGCGTTGCTATATAATCGCAGTTCAGATCGGGATAGGTGCGGTACAGGTAGTCGGTAACAACAGCATCAAAAATCGCTCCGCCTAGGAGTGACAGCCGTTGCTGCTTCACCTCTTTCCCTGTTTGGCGATCGCACTTGTTGCCTAGCTGCCAGCGGCTAGTCAAGGCAATTTCCAGCAGTTCGGTTTGCCCGAAGTCCTGCAGGTCGATCGCTGCTTTGACTGCTTCAACATCTACCTTTTGAATTTTTATCTGCTTTAATTCTTTTTCACATTCATCCCATTTTTCCAACCAATCACTGCCTGCATCTTCCACGTACAAATCAACAAAATCTACCCCGCGATCCATCCAATCATCCTGCATTTTCCTCGCTGCTTCCAGTTCTTCCAAGACTTTTTGCAAGTTGCTTTCAACGGTGCTTGTACCTTGTACTGTCATAGTATTGATTTTGATGTAATTTGATTTTATTTCCAACAATTTCACTGCGATACAATCAAATCTCTATCTTTCTTAGGGTGCAAATTAGGAACCTTACCGCTATTGATTGCTGCGGTAAATCTTCCCGTTGCTTAGCATTCGTATCGATCGCCTGTTGCCCTTCATGATGTCAACAATCGCTTAAAAACCTTTGTATTTTTCGTTTATACCCGAATCTCGATCCCCCTCAATCCCCCTTAAGTGGAGGACGCAATAAAAAACTCTTGTCCCCCCGATAGATTGGAGGGGCCAGGGCGATCCAAGGCCTAATAATCAAACAGCAGACCCATACTAAGTTTGACATTAAATTGACAGCTATGCCTGTGGCCGCAGTCTGGCAGAATACCCCTCCCGGAAACAGAAAATGGGAGGAAAAATCTTGGCGCAGTCTTCCCGGACAAGAGAAGCGAACTGAGGCTTAGATTTTGACCGTCTAGAGTTGTGGAATATATGAGGCAATTCAAAATTTCTTCTTCACCGAGTTTTTAGGAGTCGAACTATTCTCAGCAGCAGATTTGGTAGATTTACGGGAACTTCAGGTAACGACCTGGGGGCAAATTATCACTATTATATAATGCAATGTTAACTAACTGGTTCAGGAAATTTGCATCGTTTCTATCATAACTTAAAAATAATCCTCTGTCAATCCCCCAATCTTGAAGAGTCTGTTGCCATTTTTGATATTTTTGTTCGGAAAACTCATCAGAAAGAGTAGTGACTTGAATGCAGAGGGGCTGCTGTTGGCGGTTGCTAACGATCGAATCAGTTGCCATAGAAAGATCGGCAACATAGCGATACAAAAAACTGCCTTGGCGTTCCACAATCCGGGATGCGATCGCCCGAATCACTATATCGTCAGCCGGATCGAATTCACCAGCCTTGAGTTTTTGTTTCCAGATGTAAAATTTGCGATCGTTTTCGTTCAGCCATTTAGGAAATAAATAGCCGTACCAATACCTTTCTCCCGGAGTCATTAACTCAAACGCCGCTTGTTTTTCTATTTCCGAAGGTAGAGATTGAACCGCCAGCCAAACCTGAGAATCTCGGATAAGCTGCAGCAAAAAAGCCATCACAAATTTCTTAGCAGTTAGCGAACCGGGTTTAAGATCCTTTACCCAGCGATTGATTTCCTCCAATCTTCTCGCCAAACTCGGATCTATTCGATCTGCTGCGCTAATTAGGGAGTTGAGCTTATCCTTAATATCTTGTGCTTGCAAGTGACGACCTACTGTACAGATTAAACCAGAATTGTTTACACCTCGATTTTATTATAGAACAGCGCCAAATTTTCATATCTCGTTAGACATCTCGAACAATTGTTGTGGGGTAGGTATCCTGACAGCCCTTAACTTGATTTTTAGGAGATGTCTATTTAATAGTTGCTGCCGATTCCCGCAGGCGCAGGTACAATAAAATTCCAAAAACATTTATCAACGGCGCAACTAAAAAGAGAGCTGCTTTACCTGCGAGATTAGATGCTAGGGATATTCCTGTCGGATCAATTGATATGGGTATCAATACTCCTGGAATAAAATACACAAATGACACCAAGCAGCTCGATCGAAATAGCAACCACTCGCGTCCTTTAGTTAATTGCCAACTGCTGTTAAGACTGTCCACATCCGCGCAGTTGTCAATGACGGTAGCGCAAGGTGCAAATAGTAAGCGACAGGCTAAATAAACTCCTGGAATTATTAGTGCAAGGGAGGCTGCAAAAACCATCACCGCCGACTTACCAAAAACCAATATGAGGGGCAACAACCTCCTGTTTGCTTGTTGGAAAGCCTCGTTCACAGTTACTTGATTCCCTGTGAAACTTCTGTAAAGGTAGAAAATCAAGGCTCCCCTCACTAAAGGAATTAAAACACATAAGTAGATAATATTCAAAGCAACACTTGTTGAACCTAGTTTTCCTGAAAGTTTCAGCACGCTAAATATGAACAGGGGAGAGCCGATAATCAAGTGGGGAACGTATATAGTTCCCATACTAGCAAATGCTTCTCGTAACAAACTTCTGGCACTAATTAGTGGAGCAGTCATATTTTTTATCTGGCTTTTTTTAAGTAGATTTGAATATGTTAGACATCACCAGAAAGACTTGCTAACAATAATGTTAAGTCATCATCGGTGCGTTGGGAAACTCTGGGCGATCGCAAAAATGACTCTAACTGCTCTTTTGCATCCGACTCTTCCTTCGGTTCGCCCGAAAACCGAAACAACGGCGTAAAAAACGGCTTGTGGGGCGTACCTTCGGGGATTTTGAGAGCTAGCATTTGCAAGCCGTCGGAAAACACGGCCAAGTGCCGCAGCGGTTGCCGCATTACCTGAAATTGCGCTGTTTCGATCGCATTTGGCGAAACCAAAAAGATGGTTTCGTTGATATATTCGCCGCAAGGGGGTACAGTAAGGGCGATCGCATTTCCCTCACTATCGCCCGCAACCGCAGCACCATCACCAATTTGAGCAACTGCGATTAATTCCGGTGTCGCCACAACCGCAATTAAAGTGCAAGCCAAATCCCTCGCCGGCACTTCCCGCACAGCCGCTTCTGCTTCCACCTGGGCCCGCGCGACTTGCAGAGAAGCTGTCAAAAATACCTGCCATTCGCCGTCATTCTCAGGCTGCAAATCCTGTTGACACATCATTTCGACAACCGCTTCTACAGCAATTTTTGCCCCAACTTCTGCCAGTGCAGCCGAACCCGCGCCGTCAGCCACTGCTGCTACCAAAACACCGTTGGCCAAGACGCGCCAGCAGTGGGCATCTTGACAGGGCTGCGATCGTTTTTCGTGGCTAGTACCCGTCACGGATGCCGCTACAACTTGCCAATTACTCAATAGTTCAGATTCGTTAGTCATCAGTCATTAGTTATTAATCTGTGGTCATTAGTCAACAGTCATTAGTCAACAGTTATTGGTTATTGGTTATTGGTTATTGGTTATTGGTTATTGGTTATTGGTTATTGGTTATTGGTTATTAGTCAACAGTTATTGGTTATTGGTTATTGGTTATTGGTTATTGGTTATGAGACTCAAGAAACAATTTAGACTTAACTATTCCCTAAAGGAATCAAGAAAAATCCTTAGTTCGGGTCTCTGCTTTACAATCTCTATCATCAATTATTAGTTTGTGTTCATTTTGTAGAGAGAGTTCTTAAGAATTCATTCTTATTAATAACAACTAACAACTAGGAACCAACAACCAACAACTAACCAATAACAACTAACTAACTAAACAGTTCCCCATCCGGGCGGCGGCAGTGCTACTTGTTCGTCAATTTTTGAGTGAGAAACTCTCTGCATACTAGCCGACAGCCAAATGAACATCTCTCGAAAGTCTAATCCTTTCAATTTTACAGGAGTGCGATCGACAATTTCTGCGAGACGGGAGATATTAGCACCTTCAACTCCGACAGCAAAAAATGCCACGCGCTTGTTCGTTTCTTCCTCTTTAATTCGCTGTGCTGCTATTTCCACAACATCATCTGATTCGCCTTGAGGTTCGCCGTCGGTAATCATAAATACCCACGGGCGGTAGTAAGTGATGCCGTTGTTGCGGTATTCGGATTTGCGGGCGGCAATGGTATCTAGTGCGAGCTGAATGCCCGCGCCCATGTGGGTTTGTCCTTGGGCTGTCAGCAGCGGTGTCTCGAACTGGTCGGCGGTCACGAAGTCTTGCACGACTTTGATATTATTGTCAAAGGAAATAATCGCGACTTCAACTCGCTTTTTAGCTAGTTCGTCTTTAATTAGGTCATTCCTAAAAACTTCCAGCCCCTCATTCAAGGCATCTATGGCTGCGCCTTGCATGGAGCCGGAGGTGTCCAGCAGCAAAACGCAGGGACAGCGCGGCTCTGGGTTTTCGGCAAATTCAACGGCTTCGTCTAGTCTCATGGTTCGGGGTTGACCTTGGAGTGGCTTGATTTCTAGGTTTGTTACTTTCTACCCTAGCCAGTAGGTGACATATTTAACTCAATCTGCCGGCTGGCGATCGTATTTTACCATTTACCTGAATCGATTTGAGATTTTTGATTGTATATTTTTGATTGTAAAATTAGATATCTGCGGTCAAAAAAACAAATTCATTCCTGCCTGTGGTAATGTAGACTAATAGTATTACTGCAAAATAAGGGAAAATCTTATGATTGCAACAGCCACGAAAAAATTAACCTTTGACCAATTCCTTGTAGAATGTCCAGAAGATGGACGCTATGAACTGGTAAATGGAGAAATTGTAGAGATGAATTCCACCAGAAATCATGATGATGTTGCTGATTTTACATCGGACTCATTTAAAGATGAAATTAAACGGCTAAACTTAAATTATGTTGTCAGGCTCACGCCAGTTATCAAAACTGTAAATAAAGCCGGCGTTGAACAAGGGCGGAGACCGGATGTCAGCGTAATCGATCGCGATTTATGGCGATCGAACCGTTCTGCTTATGCTGCGTTGCGAGAACCAATTCAATTGGCGGTGGAGGTAACATCAACAAATTGGGATGACGATTATATCGACAAACTGGACGAGTACCAGCGCCTCGGAATTCCTGAGTATTGGATTGTCGATTACTTAGCAATTGGTAGCAGGGAATTTCTGGGAAATCCCAAAGTTCCAACTATATTTGTTCACCTTTTGGATGCAGAGGGCAACTATCAAAGAAGCGCGTTCAAAGGCAGCGAACGAATTGTATCGCGGACTTTTCCTGAATTAACGCTGACAGCCGAAGAGGTGATGAACGTTTAAATTGGTTTCCTCTAGATAGCCCGATCGCCAATCTATACAAAATTACTGAAAATATGAAATCTGTTTCTGAAAAAAAAGCTATTAGTGCTTGGGACTACAAACCTTGGTGGTGTCAGCCTTGGTCAATTCTTTTGACTGGCACGAGTCTGATTGGCGGTAGTTGGTTTGTGTTAAAAACTGTTTGGATAACTGTTTTAGTCGCGATTCCTTTATTGGCTTGGATGGGGTTTTTCTTGTTGGTTTGGCCGAAGTTGATGGTGTCTAGCGGTGCTTTAGATTCTCATTCAGATTAGGTTTTGGTGGTGCGCTGTTTGTGGGTGCGCCATAAGTATCCTAGGTTTATAGCAAAGTCTCGATCCCCCTAAATCCCCCTTAAAAAGGGGGACTTTGAAAAGTGGACGGTTTCGCCCTTAACAAAAGGGGCTTTGACGCTCTTGTCCCCCCCTTGTTAAGGGGGGCTAGGGGGGATCGATAGCCTAACGATCGAACAGTGTTTCGCGCCCTACAATAACTCTACGCTTGCGGGTAATAGTCTTGAATTGCTTTCACTTTCATCGGGTTGGATTTGAGCGATCGAATTCCCGCTGCTGTGGCTTTGGCACCGGCGATTGTGGTAATAATCGGGATTTTGTAACTCAAAGCTGTGCGGCGGATAAAGGTTCCGTCGGCGCGGGATTCTTCGCCAGAAGGTGTGGTGATAATTAGTTGGATTTTTTCATTTTTGATCGAATCCAACAAATTTGGCCGCCCTTCGTGCAGTTTCAATTCCAAATATACATCTAAACCTTGCTCTCGCAAAACTTTGCGCGTTCCGTGAGTTGCTACTACTTTGAAACCTAATTCTAAGAATTCCTTCACAACCGGTACAACTGCTAGTTTATCGCGATCGCGCATGGAAACTAGCACGACTCCGAACAACGGCATCACTTGTCCCGCGCCGAGTTGAGCTTTGGCATATGCTTTGCCAAAATCTGTGTCAATTCCCATGACTTCGCCAGTCGATCGCATTTCTGGCCCTAACAAAGTATCTGTTCCCGGAAACTTAGCAAACGGTAGCACGGCTTCTTTCACGGAAACCTGAATTGGTATAATCTCTTTAGTAAAACCTAAAGCTTCTAGAGTTTGACCCGACATGACTCGCGATGCGATTTTTGCTAGGGGAACTCCGATCGCTTTTGACACAAAAGGTACTGTGCGAGAAGCCCGTGGATTAGCTTCTAAAATGAAAACTTCTTCGCCTTGGACAGCAAATTGAATGTTCATCAACCCGATCACTTTCAGGGCTTTTGCTAGTTCCACTGTCTGGCGGCGAATTGTTTCTACCGCTTTCTCAGAAAGGGTTTGGTAAGGGATGGAACAAGCCGAGTCGCCGGAGTGAATTCCCGCTTCTTCGATGTGTTCCATAATACCGCCGATCGTCACATTGCCGGTCATATCGGCGATCGCATCTACATCGACCTCGATCGCATTTTCCAAGAACTTGTCAATTAAAATCGGATGCTCCGGTTCTACCAGCACCGCGTAGGTCATGTAACGTTCCAATTCCGTATCGGAATAAACAATTTCCATTGCTCGCCCGCCCAACACGTAACTAGGCCGCACCACCACCGGATAACCGATGCGTTGAGCGACGATTAAAGCATCCTCAAAACTGCGCGCCAAACCGTTAGCGGCTTGCTGAATATCCAACTGTCGCAGAATTTTTTCAAATCGCTCCCTATCTTCAGCAGTATCGATGGAATCCGGCGAAGTTCCCCAGATTTTTGTTTGTACGTCGGGATGATTTTCGAGAGCTTTTTGTAAAGGAATCGCCAATTTTAACGGCGTTTGTCCGCCAAATTGAATGATTACTCCTTCGGGATTTTCCGCCTCAATAATATTAAGAACATCCTCTTTAGTTAGCGGTTCAAAATACAGGCGATCGCTCGTATCGTAATCTGTAGAAACTGTCTCAGGGTTCGAGTTGACCATAATTGTCTCAAACCCGTCCTCGCCTAGGGAATAAGCAGCGTGACAGCAACAGTAATCAAACTCAATTCCCTGTCCGATGCGGTTCGGCCCGCCGCCTAAAATCATCACTTTTCGCTTAGTAGAAGGCAAAACTTCCGACTCCGGTGCGAGACTGTGACCGACAGGCGAAATTTTCTTTTCTTCATCGCCCTGTTCCCAAATTGCCGCTCCTGCTTCGTAGGTGGAATAGTAATAAGGTGTGAATGCTTCAAATTCAGCGGCGCAGGTATCGACTGTTTTGTAAATCGGCACTACGCCCAATTCTTTGCGGTAGGCGCGGACTTGATCTTCCGATGTTTTGGTGGCGTAAGCAATTTGGCGATCGCTAAATCCCAACTGCTTTACTTCAAACATTGTCTCTTTTGTCAACTGCTTGAGCGTTGTTCGTTTCAAGAACTTCTCTGCTTCCAACAATTCCTGCATTTTATCCAAAAACCAGGGATCGATTGCTGTGAGTTCAAAGATATCTTCCACCGACATTCCCATCATCATCGCATGGCGAACTGTAAAAATGCGATCGGGATTTGGTGTCCGCAATCCGGCGCGAATTTGTTCCAAACTCGGCAATTTTTCCGGTTTGTCGCACCCGAAGCCTGCGCGGCCGGTTTCTAGTCCCCGCAGCGCTTTTTGGAAAGATTCGTTGAAGCTGCGCCCGATCGCCATTACCTCTCCCACTGACTTCATTTGCGTTGTCAGAGTCGGTTCCGAACCGGGGAATTTTTCAAAAGCAAATCGGGGAATTTTCGTCACTACGTAGTCAATTGTCGGCTCAAAAGACGCGGGAGTTTTCTTGGTGATATCGTTGGAAATTTCGTCTAGGGTGTAACCTACGGCTAATTTTGCCGCCATTTTGGCGATCGGGAAACCGGTTGCTTTTGAGGCCAAGGCGGAGGAACGGGAAACCCGGGGGTTCATTTCAATGACGATGAAATCTCCGTTGACTGGATTGACGGCAAATTGAATGTTAGAACCGCCAGTTTCAACTCCGATTTCGCGGATAATTTTAATCGAAGCATCCCGCAGGCGCTGATATTCTTTGTCGGTGAGAGTTTGAGCCGGTGCGACGGTGATTGAATCGCCAGTGTGCACGCCCATCGGGTCGAGATTTTCGATCGAGCAAATAATCACTACATTATCTGCCAAATCCCGCATCACTTCCAGTTCGTACTCTTTCCAACCGATCAAAGATTGTTCGATCAAAATTTGCGACACCGGACTCGCATCAATACCACCTTGGGCCATTTCTTCAAACTCTTCTTGATTGTAAGAAATGCCGCCTCCCGTGCCGCCCATTGTAAAAGCCGGACGGATAATTAACGGATAACTGCCGATTTGGTGGCCGATTGCTTTGGCTTCGTCGAGATTGTTGGCAATTCCCGAAGGACAAACTGCGACACCGATTCGCGCCATCGCTTCCTTAAATAACAGCCTGTCTTCTGCCATTTCAATGGCTGGCAATTTAGCACCAATTAACTCGACGCTGTATTTTTCCAAAACGCCATTTTTAGCGACGGCAACGGCTAAATTTAGTGCAGTTTGACCGCCCATTGTCGGTAAAATTGCTTGGGGTCTTTCTTGGGCGATGATTTGTTCTAGGATGGCTGGGGTTAGAGGTTCGATGTAAATGCGATCGGCCGTTTCGGGATCGGTCATAATTGTGGCCGGGTTGGAATTCACCAACACTACTTCATAACCTTCTTCTCGCAAAGCTTTGCAAGCTTGCGTCCCCGAATAGTCAAATTCGCACGCTTGGCCAATGACAATTGGGCCGGAACCAATGAGAAGAATCTTTTTTAAGTCTTGGCGACGGGGCATAGGTTCGTAATTGGTAATTGGACGAGATTGAGGATACATTTGATATTTTGCATCGCTCTTAGAAACAGGCTTTTTGAGCTGTTCCACCAAAAGCTTACTCAAAACAGCGCAAGTTTTGTTGTTAATTTGAAATTGTGCACCATTATCAGCATTTTGGAAGCGGAACCTCGCGACTGCGGTTGGCTGATACTGCCAGCTAACGAGAAATATTGATGGGAAAATGGTGCAGTCGATCGCTAAATCCAGACTATTTTAAGTGTTGCGGTCGAATCGTGTTCTAAAATACACAATCGGTTTCTGGTGCGAGATCGATCGCGCGAGTTGCGCCAGCAGGGCTAGTCAGAAACCAGGTTTCGGTGTGCAAGGCGTCCTGAATTATTAAATTTTGCTGACACCTTAATCGGCGCAGCCTACAAATTTCACCGATGCTAGTAGGGTGTGCGGGCGCACCGCTATCACTCTCCAGGTACACAGTCAATCGGTATGCGGGCGCACCCTACCAGTTGGCCATCTCTCTAGCCTCGGCCGCGACTTGTACCGCGCAACCGAAGGCAGGAAGCCGCCGCCAGCCGTCTCCTCTGGCTCCATCGAATCTGCTTAGATCGGGGAATGCGCCGAGTAAGAGGTAAAATATAAAATCGTTCCCAAAGCTTGAAATCTAAAATCTCAAACACAGATATGCCTAGAACTCCTAGCGAATATTCAGTGCACCTGCTGCTTGAGGGCGGCCACCGCGAAGAAATCCGTTTTGCAACCCTGCAAGATTTTCAACAGTGGTATAAAACTCTGGTTCCCAAACAAGATTCGTCAGAATTTGTTAATGTCCCGATCAAAAATATTCAAGGCGAATACATGGTAATTCGGCCTAGCAGCATTCTCGGAATTCGGGTAGAACCGCTATTTAGTTCTAGTATCGAACGATACGAGGAATAAGCAAAATTATTAAATGATTGGGGAAAATTGGAAATTGATCAAGATTGTTCGCTATCAATTATTGACGATCGCGTGTTGTATTTTGGCGATCGCTTTTTCGGTGCCCGCCGTTGCAGTTCCGTCGCTGCAACCAGTTAGTATAAATCAATTGCAGGCGACCGAGTTGGAGTCGATCGGGCTTGACGCTCAAATCTGGGGCGAAAATGGCCAACCGGGCGATCGCCAATTGCTGTTAAAGTCGATCGACAACAGCCTCCGCTATCTCAATACATCAGCCGCTGCAAGTGCTTACAGCCGCTATCCAGTCGCAGGAATTACGCGCGATCGAGTCCGCCGTTCCCTCGATCGGTTCCGCCAATTAGTAGTCAGTTCCACTACACCTGCACAACTCCAAGAATCTGTCAAGCGAGAATTTGTTTTTTACAAATCGATCGGCAAAGACGGCAAAGGAACAGTGGCATTTACAGGTTATTTCGAACCGACTTATGCAGCATCTCGCACGCCTAATTCCGAATACCGTTATCCCCTGTACCGAGTGCCGCCAAACCTCGGTTCTTGGTCGAAACCTCACCCGACTAGATTGGAATTGGAAGGTGCAGATGCTTTGCAGGGAAGCAAAGGATTGCTGCGGGGATTAGAATTAGTTTGGTTGCGCGATCGATTCCAAGCATTTCTCGTGCAAGTCCAAGGTTCAGCAAGATTGCAGCTAGCAGAAGGCGGCGAGATGACAGTCGGTTTCGCAGGTAAAACCAGTCGCAATTATACAGGAGTAGGGCGAGAATTAGTTAAGGACGGCAAGTTTACTTTAGAGGAGTTAACATTGCCGAAACTAACCGCATATTTCACCAGTTTTCCGGCAGAGATGGACAAGTATTTGCCGAAAAATCAAAGCTTTGTGTTCTTCCGGGACACTAACGGAGCACTGCCGACGGGCAGCATCGGAGTGCCGGTAACTGCCGAAAGGTCGATCGCCACAGATAAAGCTTTAATGCCCCCCGGCGCGCTAGCATTAATTAGCACCAAATTGCCTTATCCCAATGCGGCGGGAAAACTCGAACAAAATGCCGTGAATCGGTATGTTTTGGATCAGGATACCGGCGGTGCAATTAAAGGCGCGGGGAGAGTTGATGTATTTATGGGAACCGGAAATTTGGCGGGCGATCGCGCGGGTTATATCAACTCAACAGGAGAACTGTACTATCCGCTTTTAAAGTAGATTAATAGTGTTTTGCTGTGTCGGGGCGATCGTTCCTCCCGATGCTAACAAAAAACCCGGTTTCTGACTGCGCCGCGCGAGGCAAAAACCCAAGAAACCGGGTTTTTCACGAGTTTTTCTGGCTGTCACGAATCTTGATTGCTCGTTATATCAAATCCGTCAGCATTGGAATAGTAAATTCACTGTTGACTGTTGACGGTTGACTGTTGACTGTTAACAGTTAACATCATGAGGAGTGCAACCGGAATTTATATTACCAGACTCTGCCTGGTAATGCAGAGCCAGAGGCTTTACCTCCTTCTATCTCGCCACTTACACGAGAGAGGAGTGTAGGAAGTGGTTAAGTTATTAAGTTTTAGATCCTCAAACAGTCACGGACTTTTCTGTAAATACGTCACTTTATTATTTTCATCAATGCGTATGTATTGTAACCGTTGAAGTTCCACGATAATTCTTTCTTGTTCAACCTCAGAAATACCACCTTGAAACTGAAACATAGCATCGATCGCATTCTGAAGGGTACTTCTTCTGGTTGGCTTTAACTTGATACAGCACTTTGCGTGACTAAGAGGTACAGTAACAGCAGTGAGCAAAATAATTTTCGATTTGCTCGACGGGAACATAATTTCGCTCCCAATTCCAAGAGTTTTTCCACAATCTGTACACTTCGAGGTACAAATCTCCTGAGCCATGCCTTTAATTCCCATCATAAATGTTCGATTGGGTTAAATTCCGGTGAGTTGGCGTGATAAATACACCACACTTGCTCCTACTGCTTCGATCATTTCTTCTATCCCCTCTACCTTATGTACCTTCAAATTATCCATGACTAATACCGCTCCTTTCCATAATTTGGAAGTTGTTCTTGCACAAATTTATTGAACTTCTCTCCATTCAGAGATTTTTCCATTGTCTTCAGGGCGATTACCTTCTTATTGCTTATTGCACCAACTACTGTCACCCTACTTTCTCTATAAAATGGCTTAATATCATAGCTTCTTTCTCCCTTTTTACTTCTATCTCTGGGCCTCATTATCCAAGCAATACGCCCATTTTGTCCAAAAATATCAGATTTTATGGTTCGACATCTCGGATTTTTTTCCAATATTCTATGCGCTTCTTTTGATTAATTTCTTTATGGGCTTGACTGCTCCGTAGTGTTTTTTTTCAAAGTGAGTTCCTGCTTTTTGAGGAGTCGGCACATGGCACTCTCGCTCAACCATACTCCTGTTTTTTCGTGGCAATACTCACAGTATTCTGAAGCGTGTGTAATCTGAATACTGAGCTACCATCTCTTCAATCTGTTGTTCGTGACCAAACAGTAGGCTCGGTTTACCACCCTTTGCCTGACTAGGGAGTAATTTTCCTGTCTCTTTTTTTCGCTTTAGTATTGCTTGTACGGTACTTTTGCTGACTTGAAATCTTTCTGCTACTTTCCCAATAGAGGTGTTACCTGCTTCTCCTTGTGTCAACGATCTTTTGACGCATATCCAGGAAGTAGGGTTTGATTTTTCTCTTTTTTACCACCTCTACCATTGTACCTAATCGTCAAGCAAAGTGCTGTAACTAATAACTAATAACTAATCTAAAAAAAATGAATTTTCCGAAACAACCGCAGAATTGGTCGATCGCCCTATTGTTAATTATCGGCGTTTTGGCAGTCTCAACTTCTTCGATTTTAATTCGGCTGGCGAACATGGAAGCAGGCGCGGGCGGCCTCGGTTTCAGTCTGATACTCGCCGCTTCTCGCTTGAGTTTGTCTTCCTTAATTCTGCTTCCGGCTTGGCAGAAAATTCAGTGGAACTCTTTGCAACCGGGAGCTCGGCGCTATGCTGCGGCGGCTGGTTTGTGTCTCGCCCTGCACTTTGCTCTCTGGATTACCTCACTTTCTTATACTTCGATTGCGGCTTCGACAGCCCTCGTCACCACAACTCCGGTTTGGATAGCGCTGTTGTCGCGCTTCTGGTTTGGCGAAAAACTCACCAAAATGTCGATCGCTGGCATTACTATAGCCCTTGCAGGGGGAATGGCGATCGCTCTGGGGAGTGCGGGCGCAGAAAGTGCCGGTAGCAGCAAACTCCTAGGCGATTTCCTGGCTCTGGCTGGTTCCTGGGTTGTCAGCTTGTACCTGCTGTTGGGGCGGGAAGCTCAGCGGCGGGGACTGGGAATTGGCGGTTATATTGCGATCGCCTATACTGTTGCTGCGATCGTCCTGCTGCCTCTCCCCCTCGCCTTGGGCACCCGTTATACCGATTATTCGCACATTGTATATTTTTATATTTTGTTGACGGCTGTCTTGCCTCAATTAATCGGTCACACCATTTTAAACTGGGCCGTAGTGCAAATTTCCCCAACTATAGTAACTCTTGCCGTATTGTTTGAACCGGTGGCGGCGAGTTTTTTGGGTTATTTGGTGTTTCGGGAAGTGCCCGCGCCGGCGGTACTCGCAGGTGCTGCGATACTGCTATTTGGCGTAGCAACCGCTACAGTCGGAGCAAAAAAAAGCACAGTCAACAGTTAAGAATTCTCAGCCTTGCCACTACAGTTGGCGCGAGTCAGAATAAAAAAGATTAGAGCTACAAAATACAAATAAGTGGGGAGCACATCAATGAGTTTCCACAGTTTACAGCATACAGGTTGATAGTTACCTCGGACTTACGCGCCAGGAGATTGCCAGCGAGGGCAATTAATTTTTCCTTTCCCTCCTACAAGGGCTTGTGATTAATCACATTTTGGATTTTTCGTTTACCGACTAGCTCGCATTGGGTAAAAAAAAACTAAAAAACCCAGAAAATGGGTTGGTTTTAACCGACTTATACGCCTGCTCTCAGGGAATAAATTCCCTGGCAGAATTGGTTGGTAGTGTGGACTAAAATCCGCAATCCGGGAGCGGAATTTAGTCCGCACTAGGAACCTTTTTTGTTACGATCGTAGACCGAACATGATATGACCAATGACGAATGACTAGCCTTCGACTTCGCGAGCAGCTAAAATGACTAATGACTAATGACTAATGACTAATAATTAATGACTAATAATATTTCGGTGCAATTCGGAGAATAAAATTATGCTGCCAGAACAATTACAGCGCGTCATCGGCTACTTTCTCGAAGAAGCCACAGAACACATCCAAATTATCGAACAAGGCTTGCTTGGCCTGCAAAACACTGTGCAAGCTCCCCAAAGAATACACCAGCTTATCCGAGCCTCGCACTCGCTCAAAGGGGGAGCTGCTATGCTCGGATTTAGCAGCATTCAGCGAATTTCCCATCGCTTGGAAGATTATTTAAAAGTGCTTAGAGAATGTCCGATCGCCGTTGATAACAGGCTGCAATCGCTGTTAACTGAAGTATCTGATATTTTAGCAGCCCTCGTGCACAAGGTTTCTAAAGTTTTTGGTCTCAACCACGAAGATGCAAACCAAATGCTCTCCCTCGCTGAACCGGTTTTTGACGAACTCGACGTTTATTTGAGAGTGCTGATTCCCACTCGCCTGACTGTGAGAGTTACTACCGACGAACACATTCACATTTTCTCCGGTTACTGCACGTCATTGGATGAATTTTCCTCCGCCATTGCGTCGCGCGTCGGTTTGCTCCGAGGTACTATTACTCGCCACGAGCAAGAAGGCGATGGCATTCGCCTTTATATTGACATTTACCTGCCTCCTTACACCAGGATCGAAAACATCCGCCAAGCTGTGGAACTCTCGGGCGCTATTATCGGGACTTTTCAGACTCAGCGAGACTTTTCGTTACTGGTGACGGATTATCCGCTTTACCAAAGTGCGATCGAGCCTCCCGCAATTTGCAACGGATGTCGCTACTATTACGGCAGAAGCGACGGCGGCCATGTGCTCAACTGCACGATCCATCCCCGCGGCCCGGAAGATGAAGATTGTCGCGATCGCGAACCAGAATAAGGGTTATAAACATCAGATTGCGAACCAGGATTAGCCACCAAGGAATATTTTAGAAAAAATCAATATTCTCCATCAAACTTTTGACATAGCTCGCTATCAAATTCTTCTTTCTTCCTTGTTAATACTATCCAATGCCAAGTTCTTTCTTCTTCCTTATTCCTTCTTCTTAATGACGTTGTAGGTTCGCTCGGATGCGACAGCACTGAGGACTAATGACTAATGACTTATTCCTTCTTCCTTATTCCTTCTACCTTCTTCTAAAATCCCCCTAAAAGCTGATATCGCAAATTTAATTAATTGCATCATGCTGGAAGGATGCGCCACTGCCCAGATATTGATAGTCAGACAAGCGATCGCCATAGCTAGCAAGATGTATGTCGGAGGCATTACAACCCCGATCGCGAACCAGGTAAAAACGTGAAATAACATTGCTGCAGCCCAAACTCCGGCCACAACTGCAGACGCCAAAACCTGCATTCGAGGTCGGTTTAGTCCGATCAAAATCCCTGTTTGCAAAGTAGTCAGCAAGTTTGCCGGAACTAAAAAAGCACAGATACCTATGCAGTAGGTATGGGAAAACTCAGTAACTGTATTGAAGTCGAGCATTAGTCTAATTGTCGGGCCTGTTGGGTATACTTAGAGAGCTTAACGTAACTTGACTTTCAGATCCTGTCATCATTAGCTTAACTTAATATTTTCCTCCCCGGGCCGGTCGGAAGACACATCTCTCTCCCCCTTCCAGCGCGCCATATTTTACCACAAAATTAACTTTGTGGAAAATTATTAAAAGTTCTTGAAGAATAGCAAGAAGTGCTGGCATAATTAACAGGGGGGATCGATCGCAACTGAAGAGCCAAGTCTGCAAAAATATCTAGAATGCCCGGGCCGGTGGAGCAGCAACACAACTGCTGGCTGATTTTTGACGAGATCGTTTTCGACTAGCGGACGATCGGATGATTCATTGTCAGTGTCAGTCAAGGAATCGAGCCGTTACGCGATCGAACACTTCTGGAGATGATTGCAAAACCTATTTGATAGCAACTACCAAGGTAACGCCGGACAAATTGTAGTAGGGGCTCCCCTCACCAACAAATCAATCTACCAGTTTAGAGATATCAACCCGCCCCCACGACTCAAATCTCAAATCTATAGAACCCTCTCAAAATTTTACAGAACCAAATAGAGAAAATGAATCGACAAATCACAATCCCAGCACTCGAAGAAGTTGACTTGACAAACTGCGACAAAGAGCCCATTCACCTATCGGGACACATTCAGCCACACGGCGTGCTAATTGTTGTGCGAGAACCTGAACTAGAAATACTGCAAGTTAGCGAAAATGCACAAGAGTTGTTGGGATTCGATGCCAAAAGTGCGATCGGTCAAAATTTGAGCTTATTATTCGATCGCGCTCAGCTAGAAAAATTCAACGCCTGTTTGGAAAAGGAAAACTTAAAAACTGTCAATCCCATTAAAGTTTCCGTCGAAAAAGCAGGAAAATCATTAGATTTTGACTGCATACTCCACCGAATAGAAGGAGTTTTGATGGTCGAATTAGAATTAGCCACTACCACAGAAAGTCTTTCGGTCTTTAGCTTTTATCATTCAGTGAGATCCACTATCAGCCAAATTCAAAACGCCACAAATCTCCAAAATTTATGTCAGCAAACTGTAAAAGAAATCAGAAAAATTTCCAAATTTGATAGAGTAATGGTCTATCAATTTGACCCCGACGGGAACGGCGCTGTCATCGCCGAAGACAAAGCAGAAAATCTGACTCCTTTCTTAGGATTAAACTACCCCAATACAGATATTCCCAAACAAGCCCGAAAACTGTATTCGTTAAATTGGTTGAGGTTGATTCCCGATATTAATTATCAACCAGTTCCCCTCATCTCCGGCAACAATTCTATTCCCAACGAACCTGCAGACCTCAGTTTTTGCGTATTGAGAAGCGTTTCTCCCATTCACATAGAATACCTGCAAAATATGGGTGTGACAGCTTCGATGTCAATTTCATTAATCAAAGATCAAAAACTGTGGGGATTGATTGCTTGCCACAACTATACACCAAAATATCTCAACTATGAAGTGCGCGCAGCCTGCGAATTTATCGGACAAGTAATGTCCTTAGAACTGCAATCAAAAGAAGGAAACGAAGACTATGACTACAAACTTTATTTAAGATCCATTCAAAGCAAGATTTTTGAAGACATATCAACCGCCGAAAACTTGTCAGAAGTGTTCGGTAAATGCCAGCACAATTTGCTGGAAGCAGTCAACGCCCAGGGAGCAGCAATAATGTTTGGAGACAATTGCTATCGAATCGGACAAACACCTCAAGGAGAATCTCTTAAATACTTAACTAAGTGGGTGCAAAAAAACCTCAAAAAAGAAATATTTTATACAGACTCGTTGACTAAATTATATCCAGAAGCTGAGGCTTTTAAAGATACAGTCAGCGGGTGTTTAGCCGTAGCAATATCGCCCATTCAAAAAATATACGTTTTGTGGTTTCGCCCAGAAGTAATTCAGACAGTCAATTGGGCGGGAAACCCCAACAAAAAACTTGAAATAGATGAAGATGGCAGCCCCAGACTGTCTCCTCGCAAATCCTTCGAGCTGTGGAAAGAAAATGTTAGTTGCCAATCATTGCCTTGGAAACAATGCGAAATAGAGGCAGCATTGGAATTAAAAAAAGCAATGATTAATATAGTGCTGCGCCAAGCCGAAAAACTCAACAAATTAAATACAGCATTAGAAGCATCAGTCGCCAGAGAACGCGAAAAAACCGCTCATTTAAAAATAGCGATGTCTGAGCTTAAGCGCGCTCAAACTCAATTGGTGCAAAGCGAAAGAATGTCGAGTTTGGGACAGTTGGTGGCGGCGGTAGCCTATGAAGTCACTAACCCGATTAATTTCATTTACGGAAATCTTACCTATGCCAACGAATACAGCGAAAAACTCATCAATTTATTGCAACTTTACGAACAGCACTATCCCTCACCTTCGCCAGAAATCAAAGTAGAAATAGAAGCAGCAGAAGTAGAGTTTATAGTTGAAGACTTACCGAAGTTGCTGGGTTCAATGAAAGTAGGAGCTAACCGCATCCGCGAGATAGTTCAGTCGCTGCGAAATTTCTCTAGAATTGACGAAGCAGAAATTAAACCAGTTGACATTCACGATGGATTGGACAGCGCTTTGTTGATTTTGAGCAACCGACTTAAGCCGAAGCCCGTGAAGCAAAGCTATCCCGTAGGGAATCGCCCTGCAATTCATCTCATCAAAGAATATGGCTCTCTGCCTTTGGTTGAGTGTTACGCAGTTGAGATTAACCAAGTGTTTATGAATGTGCTGACAAATGCAATTGATGCCCTAGAAGATGCCTTTGTCAACAAGCACTTATCGTCGCAGCGCAGCGGCAAAGAAGAGCCAGCCAAGAGCGGACAAATTCGGATCGTGACAGAAGTTTGTATGGAAGAAAAAGCCGTAAAAGTTCGGATCGAGGACAACGGTTGGGGTATGGAAGAAACAGTCCGCCATAAAATATTTGAGCCGTTTTTTTCCACGAAACCGGTGGGTAAAGGTGCAGGAATAGGTTTGGCAATTTCCTGGGAAATTGTGGTGAAACAACACGGCGGCAAATTGAGCTGCATTTCTGCCCCCGGAGAGGGAACCGAGTTGATTATTGAGATTCCGCTGAGACAAATTTATCCGAAACCGATTGTCAAATGAAAAAAAGTGCGATCGCCCCCCAAATCCACAAATCGAAAATTCGACTAAAATACAAAAGCAGCTAAGTAGATTTGAGCCAAATTTGAGGAAGCGACTGTGACAGAAAAAAATACCGCCCAATGGGATGCCGGCAGATTTGTCAAAACCTTGGCTTATTTCGGCGTTATTCCCTTCATTGGCAGCATTAGCTGGCTGCAACAACTGTTCGGAAGCAGCAGCAACCAGAAAAAAGACGAACCCAAACTCGTACTCGTAGCCGGTGCGACTGGCGGGGTGGGAAAGCGAGTTGTCAAGCGGCTGCAACAGCGGGGATATAAAGTCCGCTGTCTCGTCAGAGATACTAAAAGAGCAACAGAAATTCTCGGCAAAAATGTCGAATTAGTCGAAGCAGATATCACTCTCGCCGAGACGCTAACGCCCTTAGTAACCGAGGGAGTAGATGCAGTTATCTGCTGCACCGGCACCAAAGTTCAACCTGTAGAAGGAGACACCCCAAACAGGGAAAAATACTATCAAGGCATCAAGTTTTATATGCCGGAAGTTGTGGATGTTCCCGAAATAGTTGAATACAAAGGCATCAATAATTTAGTGCAAGCTGTTCGCAGCCAGCTCGTTAAAGCAGGCGAAAAAATAATTTTTGACTTCACAAAACCTACCCAAGATTTAAAAGAAACTTGGGGCGCTCTCGACGATGTTGTGATGGGCGGCACTAGCGAAAGTTCGATCGTCCTTACAGACTGTACAGCTATCTTCACCGGCAATGTTTCCACCGCAAACTCCGGCGGCTTTGCTTCCGTCCGCACGCGAAACTTCGATTCTCCCCTTAATCTCACAGGATTTAGCGGCCTCCAACTGCGGGTAAAAGGGGATGGTAAGCGCTACAAGTTGATTGTCCGCAGCGAGGCTAAATGGGATGGTATTGGCTATAGCTATTCGTTTGATACTGTTTACAATACTTGGATTACTGTCACCGTTGCCTTCGATCAGTTAATTCCAGTATTCCGGGCGAAAACTGTGAAAGATGGCTCGAAATTAGATCCGAGCAATATTTATTCTTTTCAGTTAATGCTGAGCAAATTTGAATACGACGGCGGGCTGAATCCCAAATTTACACCGGGCGTTTTTCAACTGGAATTAGAATCTATTAAAGCTGATGGCGGGCAGAATTTGCCGCGATTTGTGATGGTGAGTTCGGCTGGAGTGACGCGCCCGGGCCGCCCTGGACTTAATTTGGAAGAGGAACCGCCGGCTGTCAGGATGAATGATATGTTGGGGGGGATTTTGACTTGGAAGTTGAAAGGTGAGGATTGCGTGCGATCGAGCGGCATACCTTATACTGTTGTCAGACCTTGTGCTTTGACTGAAGAAGCGGGCGGCAAAGCTTTGATATTCGAGCAAGGAGACAATATTCGAGGTAAAGTTAGTCGGGAAGATATTGCAGAATTGTGCGTGCAAGCTTTGTCAGAACCGCAGGCTTGTAAGGTTACTTTTGAGGTGAAAGAGGGGGAAAATTCTCGTTCTCCGGGAGATTGGGAGGGTTTGTTTTCTGGAGTGAAATAACAATCATGGAATAAGATTAAACGAACCGCGAAGACGCAAAGAACACGAAGGAAGAGGAAGAAGAAGATGCAGTTCTTCCTTCGCGCTTTTCGCGTCTTCGCGGTTTAATCATTCCGATGAAACTAGATTTGGTATGATGAGTAAAATAATAACTAATAACTAATAACCAATAACAACTAATTTATGCATTTGAATTTTTCCCGACGAAATCTGACGCCTTATTTGTTTTTGTTTCCGGCTTTATTTATTTTGACTTTAACGGTTTTGTGGCCGGCGGTGCAAGCTTTTTATTTGAGTTTTACTAATTACGAATACGATTTAACTCAAATGCCTCAGTGGGTGGGTTTGAAGAATTTCGATCGGTTGTGGCGCGATCGCACTTTTTGGCAAACTTTGACCAATACGCTGCTGTATCTGATCTGTGTAGTGCCTGTATTGGTTGTTCTACCGCTGGGAATGGCCATTTTGTGCAATCAAAAGCTGCGGGGGATGAACTGGTTCCGCGCAGCATACTACACGCCTGCGGTGATTTCGATGGTTGTCGCCGGGATTGCTTGGAAGTGGCTGTTTGCTGAAACTGGATTGCTGAATCAGTTCGGGGAAATGTTGGGTTTGCCTCCGGTTTCTTGGCTGGCAAACCCCAAGGTGGTACTCTTTAGCGTGATGGCAGTTACTATCTGGAAAGGGTTGGGTTATTACATGGTGATTTATTTGGCGGGGCTGCAATCTATTCCGGCAGAACTTTACGAAGCTGCTGCGATTGATGGTTCGGAAGGTTTGCGGAAACACTGGGATATTACTGTGCCGCTGATGAAGCCTTATTTAGTTTTGGTGGCGGTGATTTCGGCGATTTCTGCTACTAAGGTTTTTGAAGAAGTTTATATTATGACTCAGGGCGGCCCTCGCAATAGTTCTAAGACTGTTGTTTATTATCTTTACGAACGGGCTTTTAAGGATTTGGAAATTGGTTATGCTTGTACCATCGCCCTAGTGTTATTTTTGCTGATTTTAGGTTTGTCGGTTTTGCAAGTTAGCCTTCAGGGTTTGACTCGCAATGATTGAGGAGTCATTAGTCATTAGTCATTAGTCATTAGTCATTGGTCATTGGTCATGAGTCATTAGTCATTGGTCATTAGTCATTGGTCATTGGTCATTGGTCATTGGTCATTGGTCATTGGTCATTAGTCATTAGGAAGAAGATAAGACGGCGGTTGAAACCGCCGAATCTCATTTAAGTAAAATTTAGCACATTACTTGTTCCCAATTATACGCCAGTCCCAAGCCTGTTTAAAGATTAAGTTAAATAGCCAATGACAAAGCTGTAAGACTTAGACTAAGCTTGAGTATATCTCGGACGTTTTGCGATCGACCGCGCCGACCACCCCTCTCACACAACTACTTAACTTTCGTCAACAGTACAACGCGTGCAAATTGGCTGCAAACCCTTTAAATTCAAATGTATTAAACTATGATTTTACTGACAGGCTATCAAATCACAGAAAAAATTTACTCTGGTGTCAATACTGTGATTTATCGGGGAATCTGGCAAAAACACAATTTGCCAGTAATCATCAAAACCCTGAAAAGCGAGTATCCAACTCTGGAAGAGATTACCCGCTTGAGGCACGAATATCAAATCCGAAACTATCTGAAAAACCTCGAAGAAATTGTTAATTGCTACCGCACAGAAACCAATCACAATGGTGTGGCGCTGATATTAGAAGACTTGGGCGGATTAGCTTTATCTGATTTTTTAATCTCAACCAAACTCAACTTAAAACATTTCCTCGAAATAGCCGTGGCGCTGGCAAAAAGTTTGGGTAAAATTCATCAAAACCAAATAATACACAAAGATATTAAACCGCAGAATATCATCATCAATCCAGAAAGCGATCGGGTCAAAATTACTGACTTCAGCATCTCCTCGCGCTTGGTTAGAGAAAACGCAACGGCTAGTTATCCCAATTTGCTCGAAGGTACGTTAGCTTATATTTCGCCGGAACAAACTGGCAGAATGAATCGCGCTATTGATTACCGCAGCGATTTCTATTCCTTGGGTGTTACTTTTTACGAGATGCTGACTGGTGAATTGCCGTTTAGGGCGATCGACCCTTTAGAATTAGTTCACTGTCACATCGCTAAAATCCCCCCCACTCCCCGCAGTTTGAAGCCGGAAATCCCCGAAGCAATCTCTGCCATCGTGATGAAGCTGTTGGCGAAGATGGCGGAAGATAGGTATCAAAGCGCTGACGGGCTGAGATTTGACCTCGAAACTTGTCTGGTGCAACTACAAGCTACTGGCAATATATCTGATTTTACTGCCGGAAATGCCGATCGCGCCGGTCAACTCCTCATCCCCCAAAAACTCTACGGTAGAGAAGCTGAAGTCGCCGCTTTACTAGCCGCCTTTAACCGAGTTAGCGGTGTAGAAAACAATACAAATTCCCATGCTGGCGTAGAAATAATCCTCGTTTCCGGTTATTCCGGTATCGGCAAATCTTGCTTAGTAAATGAAGTTCAAAAACCCATTGTTCGGCAGCGAGGCTATTTCATTTCTGGTAAATTTGACCAATTCAAGCGCAACATTCCCTACGCTTCTCTGATTCAAGCATTCCAGTCATTGATTCGGCAATTGCTAACAGAAAGTGCAGCATCTATCCAAGCTTGGAAACAAAAATTGCTAGCCGCTTTGGGAACTAACGGCAAAGTTGTCATAGACGTGATTCCCGAAGTCGAACTAATTATCGGGAAACAGCCGGAAGTCCCGCAATTGGGGCCGACAGAATCGCAAAACCGATTTAATCTGGTGTTTAAACAATTCATTAGCGTTTTTACTGCCAAACAACACCCGCTAGTTGTTTTTCTCGACGATTTGCAGTGGGCAGATTCCGCATCGCTGAAATTCATTGAACTGCTAGTGACCGATTCAGAAAGCAAATATTTGCTGCTAATTGGAGCCTATCGAGATAACGAAGTCAGCGCCACCCATCCGCTGACTCAAACCATCGAAAACATCCAAAAAACTGAGGCAGGACTTCCAGAAAAAGTCAGCAATATTGTTTTGAATTCCTTAGATTTGAGTCATGTAGAGCAATTAATTTCCGAAACTTTAGAAAGCCAAATTTCCCCAAACATCAAAGTTTTAGCAGAGCTACTTTTTAACAAAACTCAAGGAAATCCCTTCTTTCTGACTCAGTTAATCAGAACTCTTTATCAAGAAACACTGTTAGTTTACGATTTTCCATCGAGTAGGTGGCAGTGGGATATCGGGCACATCCAAGCAATCGGGATTACTGACTGCAATGTCGTAGAGTTAATCGCTCTAAATATTCGGAAGTTGTCCGCTGCAGCGCAGTCAGCCTTAAAATTAGCGGCCTGTATTGGCAACCGGTTTAATTTAGAAGTCCTGGCAATTGTCAGCCAAAAATCTCAAAAAGAAACAGCATTAAGTCTCTGGGATGCTCTTCAGGCAGGGCTAATTTTGCCGCTGAGCAACGATTACAAAATTCCCTTGGTTTTTGAAGGTTCGGAAACGGGGCTGTCGGGGCTGCAAGATGTTAAGGTTGGCTACAAGTTTTTGCACGACAGAGTGCAGCAAGCAGCTTATTCTTTGATTCCCGATGAGGCCAAGCAAGCAACGCACCTAAAAATCGGTCAACTGCTGCTGGAGAATACTCCCGTCTCCGAGATTGAAGAAAATGTCTTTGATATTGTCAATCAACTGAATTTTGGTGTTGAATTACTCACAGAAAAATCCGCAAAAGATGAACTGGCAAAACTGAATCTGATTGCTGGTAAAAAAGCTAAAGCATCCAATGCTTACGAAGCTGCTGTCAGATATTTGAATGTCGGTTTGGAACTGATTAATTCTCCTCAGTCCCCCGTAAGTATAGGGTCAAGTTGGCAGACGGATTATGACTTGACGCTGAACCTGCACGTAGAAGCAGCGGAGGCTGAATATCTCAATACTAACTTTGGGCGATCGCAAGAATTAGCAGATATCGTGTTGCAACACGCGACAAACCGGCTCGACCAAGTTAAGGTTTACGAACTCCAAATCCAGTCTTATATGTCTCAAAACCAGATGATTGAAGCCATTGATACTGGTTTAAAAGCTTTGAAAATATTGGGGTTTTTCCTGTCAGAAATCCCCCCCAAAGGTCTGACTGGGATTAAATTACCTCAGCTTGAGGAACTAGAAAATGTTCCGATAATGACTGATAGCTATCAGTTGGCCGCAATGCGGATACTTTCGGCTGTTATTTCTCCTGTTTTTGTCGCCAAACCAGAACTCTTGTCACAGATAATCTTCACAATGGTGGATTTTTCGATTAAACGGGGTCATTCAGCACTTGGGGCGATCGCATATAGTTGGTATGGCTTGTTGCTGGCTGGCGCATTGGGAGAGATAGACAGTGGATATCATTCTGGACAACTAGGTTTGAAGTTATTAGAGCAATTCAATGCTAAAGAACTGAAATGCAAAGTTTATAATATGTTTAACACTTTTGTGCGGCACTGGAAAGACCACGCCAGGGAGACAATCGCACCTTTGATCGAGGCGGTACAAAGCGGTCTAGCAACAGGAGATTTAGAATATACTTCTTATTGTACGAACAGCATTTTTTGGTGTTTATTTTTAATTGGAGAACCATTAGACAATGTAGCAGAAAAACAAGCAAATAACTTTAATTTAGTCCAAAATTTAAAACAAGAAGTTGCAAAAGAGTTTCTGGAGATTTCGGGTCAACTAATTTTAAATTTGCGAAACAAACCAGAAAATAGTTGTCGCTTGATAGGTGAAAATTTCAGTAGAACAGAAATGTTGCCTAGGCTGCAAAGAACTAATAACAAAATGGCACTTTTTAAGTTTTATTTGGCTAAACTGCTGCTTAATTACTTATTTAAAAATCCAGAAGAAGCCGTTGCTGACGCATCTTTGGCGGCAGAATATGCACCAGCAGTAATTGGCTTCATGATGATCGGTACGCACAATTTTTATTATTCGCTAGCACTCCTCGCTGTGTATCCAACGGCTGACAGTGCAGAACAAGAAAAACACTTGATGCAGGTAGCAGCGAATCAGGAAAAAATGCAGAAATGGGCGCACCACGCACCCATGAATTACCAGCATAAATACGAATTAGTTGAGGCCGAAAAGGCGCGGGTGTTGGGAGAAAAAGACCGGGCGATGGATTATTACGATCGCGCAATTCAACATTCCGGCGAACAGGGATACATTCAGGAAGAAGCTTTAGCGAATGAATTAGCCGCCGAGTTTTATCTCTCTCTCGGTAGGGAGAAAGTTGCTAAGGTTTACATGACTGACGCTTACTACGGTTATATCCGCTGGGGTGCGAATGCTAAGGTTGCTGATTTGGAGGAACGATATCCGCAGTTAATTGTACGGATGCCGGAAAGTGAAAGTTTAACAATGAGTAACCAGACTGTGAATGCAACTTTGGCAACCGTTATTGGCAGTCACAAAGCTTTAGATTTCGCGACAGTTATGAAAGCATCTCTTGCCATCTCCGGTGAAATTGTTCTTGATGCTTTGCTGGCAAAATTGATGCGGATTTTGCTGGAAAATGCTGGGGCGCAAACGGGGTGTCTGATCGCGCCGAAAAATGGTGATTTTGTGATTGAGGCTGCGGGAGAAGCGGGCGCAGATGTGCGGGTGCTCTCAAGCGCGGGCTTGGATTGTGCGTATCCGCGATCGGTAATCAATTTGGTCGATCGCACTCTCGAAGATATTGTCCTCCACGATGCCAGCAGCGAAGCAATTTTCAACAACGACCCCTACATTATCGAACACCAGCCGAAATCGGTGTTATGCGTGGCGATCGTCTATCAAGGCAAATTAACAGCCATCCTTTATTTAGAAAATAATTTAATCGCCGGCGCTTTTACTCCCGATCGCTTGGAAGTATTAAAACTGCTTTCTTCCCAAGCTGCGATCGCCCTGGAAAATGCCCGCCTTTACACAAACTTAGCAACGGCGAACCAACAACTAGCAGAATACAACCTTACCCTAGAAGCAAAAGTCAAA
Organism: Microcoleus sp. S1D4; assembly: GCF_036700765.1. NCBI lineage: Bacteria > Bacillati > Cyanobacteriota > Cyanophyceae > Oscillatoriales > Microcoleaceae > Microcoleus > Microcoleus sp. S1D4. The sequence goes on along the minus strand of NZ_JAUBPP010000010.1, from coordinate 150,332 downwards.
GAACGCACCCAAGAATTAAACGAAAAAAATGCCCTGCTTTCCGAAGAAATTCAAGAACGCCAAAAAGCAGAAGCCAACGCGCGAGATGCCAGCCGCGCCAAAAGCGAATTTTTAGCTAACATGAGCCACGAATTGCGAACGCCCCTCAACGGCATTTTAGGTTACGCTCAAATCTTTAAGCGCGACAAACATTTCTCAGCCCAACAACAGGAGGGAATTGGCGTTATTCACCGCTGTGGCGAACACTTGCTCGCTTTGATAGAGGATATTTTAGACCTTTCTAAAATCGAAGCTAGAAGAATGGAACTCGTGCCAACAGAATTTAATTTTCCCGATTTTATTCAAAGCATAACTGCCATTTTTAGCATCCGAGCCGGTCAAAAAAATATAGCTTTTAATTGCGAATATCTTTCATCTCTTCCCGCTATAATCTTGGCTGATGAAAAGAAGTTACGGCAAATTTTAATTAATTTAATTGGCAATGCAGTTAAATTTACTGAAAGGGGTGGAGTTACTTTTAAGGTCTCCGCAGTCGATTGTGTAAAGGATGGAACTCAGACTGAAGTCCTTACTGCGAACGTGAAGATTCGGTTTCAAGTAGAAGACACGGGAATTGGCATCGCTGCCGATGAATTGCTAAAGATATTTGCACCTTTTGAACAGGTAGGTAATAGTCCGCGCCATACTGAGGGGACAGGCTTAGGATTGGCGATTAGCAGCCAATTAGTGGAGATTATGAGCGGTGAATTGAAAGTAGAAAGCACTTTAGGCAGAGGTAGCATTTTCTCCTTTGAATTGGAGTTGCTGGCAGTTGAAAACCCAGCTAAAAATAATAAGTATTCTCCCAAAAATATTAAGGGTTTCAAGGGTGCTCATAAGAAAATTTTAGTAGCGGACGATAGGTGGGAAAATCGCTCGGTTTTAATTCATCTGCTGGCACCGTTGGGTTTTGAAATAATTGAGGCGACCAACGGTCAAGATTGTGTGAATAAAGCTCTAGAATTTCAACCGGATTGTATTTTGATTGATTTGGTGATGCCGGTGATGGACGGATTTGAAGCGATGCGCCAAATTCGCAAGTTTCCCCAACTACAAAATGTGGTAGCAATCGGCACTTCTGCTAGTATTATGGAAGCGGAAAAGCAGGAAAGTCTAGCAGCAGGATGCAATGCTTTTATTCCCAAGCCTATCCGGGCTGAGGAACTTTTAAATTGCTTGCAAGTTCATTTGGGCTTAGAATGGATTTGTGAGGAGCTGCAATACCCGAACGCAGAATCTGAAGTTTTTCACAACCAATCTCAAATTCAGCGTGAAGAAATCATTGCTCCTCCGGCAGAGCAAATGGATTTACTCTTTGAATTAGCCATGATGGGTGACTTAGGAGGTATTCAAAAACAAGCAGAAAAATTGGCAAAACTTGATATTAAATATGTCTCTTTCGCCAACCATCTCAATCAATTAGCTAAAAGTTTTGAAGAAGAAAAAATTTTAGAATTTGTAGAAAAATACAGGAATTAGTGAAATATGAGTATTTTATCTTGGGAAGAAAGCGCAATTTTGATCGTTGATGATAACCCGAATAATTTGGCAGTGCTGTTTGATTTTTTGACGGAATCGGGGTTTAAAGTATTGGTGGCGCGGACGGGAGAGAGCGCTATCAAAAAAGCTGAATACTCGCTGCCGGATTTGATTTTGTTGGACGTGCTAATGCCGGGAATTGACGGTTTTGAAACTTGCCGGCGTTTGAAGGCTAGCGATTTGACAAAAGAGATTCCGGTGATTTTTATGACCGCGCTGAATGAGACGGAAGATAAGGTAAAAGGATTTAGTTTAGGGGCCGTTGATTACGTTACCAAGCCGATTCAAAATGAAGAAGTTTTAGCTCGCGCTAAAGCGCATTTGAGCGTCTGCAAGCTGACTCAAAAATTTCAGCAGCAAAATGTGCAGATGGAGCAGGAAATTGTCGATCGCAAACAAGCTCAAATTAACTTGGAACAACTGGCTGCTGAGTTGGAACAACGGGTGGACGATCGCACTGTGCAACTTTCTCAAGCCAACCTGCAGCTACAAGCAGAGGTTAACCACAGGCAACAAATACAGGAAAATTTGCAGAAGTCCCTGCACGATCTCAAGCACGCTCAATCGCTACTAATTCAAAGCGAAAAAATGTCGGCTTTGGGGCAAATGGTAGCAGGAATTGCTCACGAAATTAACAATCCGGTGAATTTTATCTGCGGCAATCTCAATTACGTTCGCGATTATGCTGAAGATCTTCTCAAGGTTCTCGAACTTTACCAACAGCACTATCCCGATCCGGTACCGGAAATAACATCAACAGCAGAAGCCGTGGAGCTAGAATTCATTCAGCAAGATTTGATGAAAATACTAAGCTCGATGCAGATAGGCGGCGATCGCATTCGCGAGATAATTCTGTCTCTGCGGTATTTTTCGCGGCAAGAAGGGCGAGAAATGGAGTTGATTGATATTCATGAAGGTATCGACAGCACGCTGATGATTTTGCACAATCGGCTAAAATTTAAGGCGAACCGTCCCGCGATTGAAGTTATTAAAGAGTATGACCCCAATTTAAAAAATGTAGAGTGCTGCGGCGGGGAAATCAATCAGGTATTTATGAATATTTTAGCTAATGCGATCGATGCGATAGAAGAATCCTGCAGTGAAAAAAAATTCGAGGAAATTAAAGCAAATCCCTACGTGATTCGGATTTGTACGAAAGTCAGCAACTCCAACACAGCAATTATTAAAATTTATGACAGCGGGCCGGGAATGACCAAGGAGTTGTGCGATCGTATTTTTGACCCATTTTTTACCACAAAGCCGATCGGCAAAGGTACCGGAATCGGCTTGTCAATTAGCTGGCACATTGTCACAGAAAAGCACGGCGGCAGTTTGCAGTGTTGTTCGATACCAGGCCAAGAAACCGAATTTGCGATCGAACTTCCAATCCGACAAAAAGCGCGACAAATGGTGGCCTCCGGTGTCCAAATTGGAGGCCGTTAACCAATCGCAGATTAGACATCTTGCATTCATACCATATCCGGTCAATTACCATAACAAAAGCCGTTCGTAGTGCGGACAGTCATCCACATTACGAACCTTGACAAGATCGGCATTAAAAGAGCATTGCGTCGGCCTTCAATCTGCGTTTTACGTAGTAATCAAATATTTAGGCAATTGCTCCCCTAAAGTAACAACAAATAAACCTATAAATCCGGCCTATCCTGATAATCTTCCGCAGAACTTGGGTCTAATTCCCACCGACTTTCATCTCGATGTTCCAGCATATCTGTTGTGTGCAAAATAGCTCCGTCGGCCATTTCAATGCCCGCCGCAGCTCCGAGTTCGTCAACCATATCTTGGTCGGGAGTTGGAGCGCTTCCCCCCACCAATTCCTCGCCAGTAGCACGTTCTTGTTCCGCCGCAGCAACCTCGCCATCGTCGCCGCTGAGTTGGGAACTGCTCGAACCGTATTCCGAACCGCTGTCGTTCAAGGTTGTGATTTCATATTGGTTCAATCCCGGTTCAACGATAACGCCGGTGCCGTAAGATTCGGTAATTTCTTGAGGCAAATCGCTGGAATTCTCGCGCTCTTCTGTTATTTTTTCAGCTCGTTTCTTTGGCTGTACCACGATATTTTCTCCTAATTTCTTTTGATTTTATTCAATAGTTCGTAATTTAGCTATTGGCTTTATCTAAATATTCATTAATTGCCAAATGCTTTAATTAATTGTCAGTATAACTGCTTTTATTTTTTTTAGCTTCTATCCCAAGAAATATCTTGATTTGGATCTGCTACAGCGGTTCGATCGCGTTGTGAGATATGCCTTATGCCCCATGCCCTATGCCCCATCCCTCCACTTCGCTCCGCCCCAGGCCCGATGGCACCTTATCTTTCTGAGAAATGTTATATTTCATTGGGAATACAAAAAACATCGCCCATTTGAAAGGGCGATGCTTTTTCTAAGTAGCGCTAACTCTATTCGGGAAAATCAGGAATTACCCATTTGGGAGGTTCCGTCCGTTTCCTTCTGATCGCTTCCTCTGCCATTTCCAGCATTTTGTCGAGAGAGGTATTTTCAATAAAGTTTGACGTTGCCGCCGCGTATTCTCGCTTCGGGCATTTGTCGCCCAAAACGCAGCCATTGACGCAAGCTACAGCACAATCGACAGTGTTCTCCACCATAACTTTTTTCCTTTCACAGTTCCAACAACAAGCAGGCAGATGCTCTTGGTGAATTTGTCAAGAGACTGCCCTTTGTCTTCATTTTACTTTACAAATAGTCGTTAATGTCGATCGCCCGGACAAAACTGTTATAAAATCAAAGCAACCTACCGAATCTGCCGATCGTGAGTAATTCTCTGCGCCGCTTAAAACTTTTACCTTGGCGAGAAATGCTGCAAATTGCCGCCCTCGTCAACTCAATCGTGATTGGAGTTGAGCTATTTTTAGCCTGGGGTTTCACGCAATCGCGCGCAATCCGCAACGTCGTGACGCTTCTCTACGGCTCCTCCCTAGGGATATTGATACCTTTCGTTGCCGCAGTGGGAATGGGAGCTTTAGCAGTGTACTTTTTAGAGCATTGGCATCAGCAATATTTGCTCAATAAAATTAATTTGTGGGTTTTAGTTTTGTGCGTGCTATTGGGTTTGGTGTTAAAGTCATTTCTGCCCATACCTCCTTTGTTAGCAAGTTTATCGGAAGCCGCACTAATCGGAATTACGGTAGGAGTTTTTTGGAAAGGCAGGCCTTATTGGCGATAGTTGTCAGTTGTCAGTTGTCAGTTGGCAGTTGTTAGTTGTTAGTAGTCATTAGTCAGTAGTCAATAGTCATCAGGAAGAGGGACTTTATTGCTTTAAGCAGTTATTGTAAAGTGTGCATTTAGCACCCTACAATAACTGTCAATATCGGTAATAACCCCGGTTTTTTTGATATCATTAATAGGGTGCGTCATCAGAGAAAACTATAGCTTTTTGTACTAAATCTAAAAAATACGCACCCTACAATGACAACTGACAACGGACTTCTTCCTTCTCATTACGGCAGCCAAAAATCGGGAATAAAAGTATTAGTCAAACTGCGAGCAAACTGATTAATCTGTCTCCCGATTTGAATGTGCGGTTCATCAGCCTCTACAGGAATAACTGCCGCTCTGCTGCCAATTCCGAAACGCGAAATTACCAAATTTGCCGCCTCCAAACCAGTAACATAAGCCTTTTCTTGCGACCAAGAACCGTGACGGGTAACAACCCAATCGCCGCTCATCAATACATTATCATAACTTGTTACCGCAGGCAACAAATACTGATAACTTCCCGGTGCAAAATGCGTCACCGCCCGCGACAAGCGAATCGCGCTGCTGTCAATTACTTTAGCATCCCGAAAAGCGGGAATACAAGTCGCTAAATCTCGCTGCACTAAAGCAACAATTTCCTCATCTTTCAAGGGAATCAATTGATTGGCGTGATAAAAGTCAGCTTCGACAACTGTTCCCGGTTCCGCTCGGAATTCGTCGTGCAAAGCATTCAAATCAAAAAATGTCCAACCCGTAGTCGAACTAAATCCAAAACAGGCATTTGAAGGCAGCGGAATGTTAACTTTTCTGTCAAACCAGAGACGAACAGCTAACACGTCAACAGCACCCAAATTCATTACGTCCCTAAATTCTTGGCGGCTTTGCAAAGCGGGGCTGCTGCTAATAATTTTTTGCATTCCAGTAACGCCAACTGCAAAAATAACTGCATCTGCCTCGAAGGTTTTATGGCCACAAACCACGCCAGTAGCTCGGTTGTTGCTGTCCAAAATTAAATCAGTAACTCGTTGATTTGTCAAGACTTTAGCGCCAATTTTTTCCAGGCGATCGACCCAGGGGCGAAAGATTTTTTCTCCGACAGTGCCCCGACACCAAACGACATCAAAATCTGGTTGGTGTGCTAAGATGAAATAATAAAGCATTCCCAAAGCTGCGGCGGCAGAACATTGTTCTCCTGGTGCAAATAAACCTACTAATAACATCGGCTCAAAAGCATCGCGGTACAGCCTCGCAGATACGCCAAATTGTTTGAACAATTCGCGGGCTGTAACGCGATCGTACCTGCGCCAAGCTGCGTCGGAGTTGTCGAAATCTAGGACGGCGTAGAGTAAAGGTAAGGCTGAAAGTCGATCGACTAATGGCAGTCTTTTAAATTTGGTGTAGAGAAAGGTTCCTAACGGTGTGGGAAGTCGCGGCTCGTCCTGAAATATTGGCGATTCTACTTCCAAGCCGGCGGGGGAATACTGACAGGAACGAGTCCAAGGCGTAAACGGATCGAGTCCTAATTCCTTGACTAATGAAAAGATATTTTTGTAGGGATACCAGAAGCCGTGAATGCCTGCTTCTACGGAACGCCCACCGGCGGTTTTCCACCCCGCAACTAAGCCTCCCGGCTGAGGGCCTGCTTCTAACAAAGTTACGTCGTAGCCTTGCTGGGCCAGGTGATAGGTGGCTCCTAAACCGGCCCATCCTGCGCCGACGACGACTATTTTTGGGGCTGGCGATTCTGCTGACATTTTGTACCTCTTCATTTTTGATTTATGATGACATAATTTATGAATAAAAGTGAAATATGCGATCGATTAGCTGAAAGTTATAGTGTTTTTTTGACGGTGGGAAATGTTATATTAAAACGTTAATGTTGGTTTTTTTGATAATTGAGATTCGAGTAAAATACACAAATTAAACGGGTTGTCAATATGCAATTAATTAATTATTTGACTGCTATTTTTGGGGTAATTTGGCAGAACAGCATTTTTCACTGGGCGGCGCTAATTTTGCTGGGCGTGGCTGTTTGGGGCGAGTATACTTCTGTGAAGCAATATCAGCGGTATCTGGGGGCGAAAAGCCGATCGACTTCTGATGCGATCGACTATTTGAGCTCGAAGTCAGACAGCGGTACATCAGGGGCGATCGCACTGCAGCAGCGGGAAACACCTGCAGATACCTGGAAACTGCTGCTAGACTGGTTTAGCGAGCACTTGGCGGGCGAAATTACCGCAGGCGGCGATGCTTACAGGGCGCAGGTAAAATCCGGGCGGTTTGTGTTGTTTCAGTATCCCGCAATTTTAGGGCGATCGGCACCTCGAAGTCAGTGGCGGTTTGTACCGAGTACCTTAGTCGCGCTGGGGGTTTTAGGTACATTTTACGGCATTCAAACCGGCTTGCAAGATGTTAATTTGGGTTCTTTGCAAGATACCAAAGAATTGCTACCATCGATCGGCACCTTGCTGGAGGGAATGAAAACAGCGTTTTCGACTTCTTTGATGGGTTTGGGCTCTTCTAGCATATTTACGCTTGTCTTGGCTTGGGGCGATCGCGCGCGCATTGCTAATCGCGATAATTTACGCAATAAATTAGATAAAATCGCCAAATTACAAACCCCAGAACAAATATTTTCCCGCGCCAATTCTAGCGGCGATGTTGAAAGTGCGATCGCCCTTGCAACCGAAACAATGAAAACCGGCTTTGCTCAAATCGTCGAAGCTCAAAGCAATGTCAACCCCCAGGAACTCGGACAGCAAATCGGTTTAGCAATGGCCCCAGTTTTTCAAGACATCCGCCAAGAGTTATCCTTACTCAAACAAATTAAAGCCGACCAAGGCGAAGAGATATTAAACAACCTACTTTCAGGACTCCGCACCGAAGTAATCGAACCAGTAGTCGGGCGGTTAGATCAAAGCGCCCAGTTAACTCAATCAGCATCCGAAGCTGTCAGAGAACTCAAGAACGAATTGGGCGGAATATCTTCTAGTTTAGCACAATCTATCCTGACAATTCAAACTTTCCAGCAAGATACATTAGTGCAGTTGCAGGAATTTGCCACCAACTTGCAGCAGATTTTAGGACAGTTTCAGACAGACACCCACGGCGTTTTGCAAGAAATGGCTACCGAAATGCGATCGGGAGTTGGAGAAAGTATTGAAGGCATGAAAGCCCAAAGAACAGCATTCCAAGAAAGCGCCCAAGAAGCCGCCAACACCTTTAGAGGAATCCAAGATAACTTGCAAGCATCTCTCCACACTCAAGCAGCACAAGAAAAGGAAATGCTAGAAGGAGTTGAAGCCAGAATGACCAATATTTTAAATGCCACCCACGCAGCTTTTCAAACTCAGTCAGATACCATTAAAGCAGTTGGCGATGAAGCTTCCGGACTGATGGACAAAGCGCGAGAAAATCTGGTTGGTAGTTTGCAAAATGTTGACACTATGCTGCAAAATACCCGCGTTACAGTCCAGGAAGAATTAGACAACTTCCGGGTTACATATCAATCCTCTCTCCAGCAATTCTTTACCGCACAAAACAACTTATTAGAAGGTACTTTAGGTAAACAGCAAAAAGGTTTAGCGCAGGTTGTACTGGGCTTGCAAAAAGTTTTTCAAGAAGAATCGCAGAAGCGCAAATTGATGTCGCAGCAAGTTGACGAAAGTATGGACAAAATTTTGACAACAGCTGCAGAAGTGAGCCAGTTTGCTAATTCTGTGGGGTTGAATTCCAGCCAGCGATTGGCACAGTTGCAGGAACTAGCCAAGATAACCGGACAAGAAGTGTTGCGGGTAGAAAGCGTGTATGAAAAAATGGCAAATCAGTTCAATGTCGAAGGGGAAAGGTTGCAAACTACCTATACAAGTTTGGTGAATCAATTAAATGCAGCTTTGCAAGCGGAACAAGAACAAGTGCGGCGGGTTGAGAGTGCGTATCAAAATATGAGCGATCAGTTCGATCGCGCGCTGCAGTCTGGTAACAATCAATTAATTGGCTATTTGGAAAAAACTACGTCATCCCAGCACAAGTTTTTTGAACAAGCAGATTCTTCGATGGCGAAAGTGTGCAGCGGATTGCAAGAAAGTTCTGACGGTTTAATGCAGGTTGCTCATTATTTGGTGGCTGCTGCTGATAATTTGGGAACGAAGAAATAAGCTATCAACAGTGAGGTTTGTATTTAGGACTTTACTCCTGATAAAGAAGGACTTCAGTCCTCATCCAGTTAGAGAATATGGTCGCGTTTGGGATGATATTTAGAAATAGGTTGAGGGCTGAAGTCCTCACGACAAACTAATTAACAGTGCAAAAATGAAAGATTTATCAGATTTAGACAACGTACCGGAAATAGAAGAAGAGGAAGATTCCAGCGTCTTGCTGTCCATCGGCGATTTAATGTCCGGCTTGCTGATGTTGTTCGCCCTCCTGTTCATCACTGTGCAAATTCAACTCAGCGAAAAGGTGAAAATGCTCGATGAAAAAATCCTTCAGGTGGAAAAACTGCGACAGGAATTGCAGCAATATCAAAACGCATTTAAAGGACTGCCGCAGATTATTGTCAATGCTTTAGAAGGGAAAGTTGGAAACAAAGATATTTTTACAGTTGACCCCGGAACCGGAGATGTCAGTATTCGCGATCGCATTTTGTTTGATAATAACAGTTCTGTGCTTAAACCAGAAGGGAAAAAGTTTTTGCAAGCCTTCATTCCCATTTACAGCCAAGTGCTTTTTGCTAACCAACAGTTTGAAAAACAAATTTCTCGTGTTGTCATTGAAGGACATACCAGTTCTGCCGGTGCAGAACCAAAAAATCTGGAACTGAGTTTGCGAAGGGCTTTAGCTGTTTCTAATTATATGTTTTCCGAGGAGGTAAATTTTCCTAAAAAAGCCCAATTGCAACAGAAAGTATTAGTTTCTGGGCGGGGAGAATTAGATGCGAATCCGAATCAAAATGCAGCGGGCGATCGCAAAGTAGTCTTCCGCTTCCAATTCCGCCGCGAAAACTTGAATGTTGACTTAAACCGCCAATTACCATCCTCCGAAGGTAAAAAATGAAAATTCCCGATCGCAATTTACCGCTGAAACCGCTACCGCACAACTCTCGTTTGCCTCCGCAGACTGAGAAATCAAGAAAGTATTTAAGCCTGATTTGATATAAAATGTGTTGCATCATTATTAGCCAGAACACGCGCGGGTAGCCACAAACCCTTATGAAATCGATCCTTCCCAATCGAAAATCGAAAATCGAAAATCGAAAATTGTATAGCCTGTTACTGCTATTATTCCCCGCCACTGCATGGCTGATTGTTTTCTTCATTTTGCCAGTGCTAATTGTACTTTTGTACAGTTTCTTAGAACGCGGTACTTACGGCGGCGTTACTGCGATATTTACTCTCAGCAACTACCAGCGTTTGTTCAGCGGACTTTTTTTAGGAGTAATTGGCCGATCGCTCTTTTTAGCTTTTTTAACAACCGCAGCTTGCCTTTTAGTTGGCTATCCCCTAGCATTTTTCATCGCCACCCGTCCTCCCCGCTGGCGAAATGCCTTGCTTTTGCTAGTAATTATTCCATTTTGGACTAACTTTTTGGTAAGAACCTACGCCTGGATAATTTTGCTGCGTAGCGAAGGAGTAGTTAACACAGCCCTGCAAAGCCTGCAAATTATTAGCGAACCGTTAAACTTGCTTTTTACACCTTTCGCTGTGGCGATCGGTCTGATTTACGGCTATTTACCTTTCATGGTTCTACCTTTATATTCTAGCATAGAACGCTTCAATTTTTCATTAGTAGAAGCAGCTCAAGATTTAGGAGCAAATGATATTAGAACATTCTGGCGCGTATTTTTCCCATTGACAACTCGCGGAATAGTTGCAGGTTCAATCTTAGTGTTTGTCCCCTCAGTTGGCGCTTTTATTACTCCCGATATATTGGGCGGATCTAAAACAGTAATGGTGGGAAACTTGATTCAAAATCAGTTTATGAAAGCCCGCGATTGGCCCTTTGGTTCCGCCCTTTCTATGTTATTAACAGTAATCATATTGATTCCTGTTTTGGTTTACTTCCACGTCTCTGATGAAACTTAAAGAGGTATAGCCTTTCGAGCCTAACATGAGGTGCTAGGAGTGGGCATAGGGCATAGGATATAGGGCATTGGGCATACCTCACTAAGCTTGAGAACCGCTATAAATTGAGATTTACAGTTAGGTGAGGGCGGGTTTATGAGATTATTTATTTGAGGCGATGGTTTTTGGTAATTGGTTGTTGGTGGCAGTTGTTATACCAAATCCGAGTAACATACCCCCTTTACGATCCGGCGGTTGAAACCGCGTCTACACAAACGATGTCGGCCGGAGGCCACTGGTTCATAAAGGGGAACCCAAACCCGGATTTGGTATTATTTGTTATTTGTTGATTCTAATTCCGAATTACCAATGACTGTTGATTGTTGACTGTTGACTGTTGACAACTAAGAGGGTGGGCACGCACCATCCACCGCCCCTACCAACTAACAAATAACCACCGCCCCTACCAACTAACTACTAACCACTAACTAATAACCACTAACTACTAACCACTAACTAATGACTAAAACAAAACTAGATTTGCTCGTGCGGGCGACGGGGAAAAAGTGGCTATGGGTACAAGCTATACTAGCATTTGCCTTTCTTTACTTGCCAATTCTCATCTTAATTATTTACTCCTTCAACACCTCCAGATTCAATGCCGTTTGGCGCGGTTTTACCCTCGATTGGTATCGCAGCTTATTTAGCAATACAGGTGCGACGATTGCTAGCAGCAGCAGCAGCGGAATTTTGCCCGCACTCAACAACAGCTTGCTGATTGCAGCTATTTCCACTGTGGTAGCGACAATTTTCGGTACAATGCTGGCGCTAGCGTTGGAACGCTTTCATTTTCCGGGACGGAAAGCCGTAGAAGTTTTACTGTTTTTGCCGATTATTATGCCCGAAATTACGATCGGCATTTCGCTGCTAGTTTTCTTTACTCTCGCATTTCGGATCGTAGAAAATCTCACCGGAATTCGCCTCAATCTCGGCTTACCTACAGTAATTATCGGTCACGTTGTCTTTAATATTTCATTTGTGACGATTACTGTCAGGGCGCGTTTGGCGGAACTCGATCCTCAATTAGAACAAGCAGCTTTTGACTTGGGCGCTAACGAATGGCGGACTTTTTGGCGCATCACTTTTCCGCTGATTTGGCCCGCTATTTTTAGCGCAGCATTGCTAGCTTTTACTTTGTCCCTAGATGATTTTGTCGTGACATTCTTCACCACTGGCATCGGTTCCATGACTCTGCCACTATTTGTTTACGGCATGATAAAATTTTCAGTAACGCCAGCGATTAATGCTATTTCAACTTTGATGTTGCTGGCTTCCTTGTTGCTGGTTGTATCGTCGCTAAAAGTTCAAAAAAGTTAAATAAATGTTTTTTGTGTCATAATTATTGTTCGATATAACTCACCAAACCTATGAAACGCCTGCTGAAATTTTTACTTTTGTTTGTGATGAGTGCAACGGTAGCTTTCGGCTGCAGCCCCACAGGTGGCAACCAACAGCAAGTCCTCAACATTTACAATTATGCAAGTTATATCGCCCCAGAAGCGATCGCCCAATTCGAGAAAGAGAACAATGTTAAAATTCAATACGACACTTTCGAGAACAGCGACGCACTCTACGCCAAACTCAAACAGGGAAACCCCGGTTACGACTTAATATTTCCCGCCGATTACATGGTAAAAGTCATGGCAGCGGAGAATATGATTGAGCCGCTAAATTTGCAGAACATCCCCAACAATATCCACCTTGATGCTAAGTTTATTAATCAATCTTTCGATCCCCAAAATAAGTATTCTCTACCCTACCAGTGGGGAACAATGGGAATTGGCTACAACTTGAAAGCCACCAAGGGCGATATCAACAGTTGGGCGGCGATGTTCGACCCCAAATATAACGGAAAAGTCGCATGGCAAGATGATGCCAGATACACTTTTGCAGGAGTTTTAATGTATTTAGGATTTGATCCAAATACCACAAATCCCGAAGAAATTAACAAAGCCCGCGATTTGCTGATTAAAAATAAAAATATCATTGCCGCTTTTGTCCCAGACACTGGTCAAACTCTGCTGGAGCAAGGAGAAGTAAATTTGACAATGGAATGGAGCGGCGATATTTTTCAGGTGATGAAAGAGAGCCCAAATCTCCGTTACGCTATTCCCAAAGAAGGAACCATTGTGTTTTCTGACAATATGGCAATTCCCAAAGGTGCAGCCAACAAAGAGTTAGCCGAGAAATTTATCAACTTCACTTTGGAACCAGAGATAGGAGCAAAAATTTCTAATTTTACCCACTTTGGCTCGCCGAATAAAGCAGCCCTCGATCGAGGTTTAATCGATCCTAAAGATTTGAAAAATCCTCAAATTTATCCGCCGGCTGAGGTGCTTGCTAAAATGAAGTTTTTGCAGGATGTCGGGAAAACAACTGCATTGTACGATCGAGCTTGGACGGAAGTTAAAGCAGGATCTGGAAAGTAGATATCAAACAGGTGGCGGGCTGGTTTGCTTAAATTTTTAGTTTGTATTGGAGTTGCGCCATCGTTAAGAACGGGCTCTCCGGCCCGTTCCACAATAAAATTAAGTTTTGTGGAACAAGCATCTTGCCCGTTCCTAAACAAGTAATTAAGAATAGTAAAATATATCAGTTTAACCGGACTATAACTCATATTTTTTATTGCTCATATAGCAGTTCGATCGCGTTGTGAGGTAATGCCCAGCGGCACCTCATCTTTCGCTCGAAATGCTATAACTCATAGATACTAACACAATGCACGCAGTCGAACTTGTCAACATTTCCAAAATATTTAAAAGTGTCCGCAGTCAAGATTTCTTAGCTGTAGATAACATCAACCTGCAAATTTTCGATCGCGAATTTTTTTCTTTGCTCGGCCCTTCCGGCTGTGGCAAAACTACAACTTTGCGAACGATCGCAGGTTTTGAAACTCCCACAGCAGGCGAAATTTACATTCACGGCCAACCGATGCAAAATCGCCCGCCATTTCACCGCCCAGTGAATACGGTATTTCAAAATTATGCTTTATTTCCGCACATGACAGTAGCACAAAATGCTGCATTTGGGTTGGAAATGGAGAATTTGCCTCAGCCAAAAATTCGCGATCGCGTGGCGGCAGCCTTAGCATTAGTACAGTTGACAGATGTAGAAAAACGCTATCCCCGCCAACTGTCAGGGGGACAGCAGCAGCGAGTAGCGCTGGCGAGGGCATTGGTCAAAGAGCCTTCTGTTTTGCTATTAGATGAACCCCTGGGAGCGCTGGATTTAAAATTGCGTAAAGAGATGCAATTAGAATTAAAAAAAATGCAGCGCAAATTGGGAATTACATTTATTTATGTAACTCACGACCAAGAAGAAGCGCTCACAATGTCGGACAGAATTGCAGTGATGGAAGGAGGAAAACTGCAACAAGTCGGGACACCTGTTGATATTTATGAATATCCGAAAACGCGGTTTGTTGCTGATTTTATTGGCGACAGCAATTTTTTGACCGGGCGAGTAGTAGAAAGGCAACAGGGTCAAGTAGTCGTGTTGGTTGACCAAGAGTTGCCCGTGTTAGTTGCGACTGCAGAAGATTTGCCGGCCGGGAAAACTGTTACCTTGGTGTTGCGGCCGGAAAAAGCTGCTATTTATCCGGCTAATTACGATGCTGAAAATAGCTGGCCGGGAACAGTAGAAGAGGCGATTTATATTGGCACTGATACGCGCTATAGGGTGCGCTTGACTGCTAAAAGCTCGATCGCCCTTCGCCGACAAAACTTGCACCGAGATGACTTACAGCGGCACCAAATTGGCGATCGAGTTCGAGTTACCGTGCCGCCGGAAAGTATCTGCATTCTTTAAAACGTCCCGCTGATTGAAATCTCCTTTATTGCGGTGAAGGCGAAGGAGTTTCCGCTTCCGGCGCGGGAATTTCGGCAGGAGTTGATTCGGGCGACGGCGAGGGACTTTCGCCAGAAGTTGATTCGGGCGACGGCGATGGACTTTCGCCAGAAGTTGATTCTGGCGACGGCGCGGGAATTTCGGCAGGAGTTGATTCTGGCGACGGCGAGGAACTTTCAGCACCGGGCGAGGGACTCTGTGAACCGGGCGAGGGATTTTCTGCAGGACTCGGGACGGAAGTTTCCGGCGGTGGCGGAAGTTGTTCGGGCTCTGGCTGAGGGCTTTGGAGGCTGCGTACCCACAAACCTAAACCTGTAAAGGCTAACATCAGCCCCAACAGCCCCAGCAGCGGCAACCAACGTTTGGACTGTTGTTTTTGAACTGGTTCCGGGGCGGGGGCTGTTTCGGGATACAGCAACTGTTTGGACGATTCTGAAAGCTGAGATTCTGGGATCTTCCCGGTCTTCTGGAGAGATGCTGACCCTGACATTGGCAGGGACACCGACTGGAGAGACACTGGCGCTGACACTGCTGCTGAGGTTGGCGCTGAGGCGGGAGGAAACAGTACCAATTTCTCCGGCGAAGTCCGACAGTAAGTCGCCACGACAGAGGTGTTATCGTAACCGTTTTTCTCGTTGGCGAGGCTAATCCAAGACTGAACAGCAGCTTCCAAAGACATTTGACCCTCTAGCACCGGAGGGCCGTAATTCTCCCAAGATTGCTCTACCCAGTCGTTGTCGGCCAAACCGTCGGAACACAGCAGCAGTAAGCCTTCCTCTTCGAGAATAAATCGCTGAATCGTCGGGCGCAGGAAATCGCCGTCTCGCGTGCCCAAAGCTTGAGTCAGGGCTCCTGCATCCGATCGCAATTGAGTCTCCCAGTATAAACTGTGTCCTAGCTTGACCTCCCTTGACGCTACGTCATCGTCCACAGTCAGCCGCTGACAGTAATTTTTGCCAATCCAATAAGCGCGGCTGTCTCCAACATTGATCAAATAAAGTTCGTGACTGTTATTCGACGGTAAATCATCGGAAACTTTAATTTTTTGAGGCAACTGGAGGGCCATCACCAAAGTCGTGCCCATCCGCTGCCGCAACTCTTTTCCCTGCTCGTTATTTTGATTGGAAATAACATTGTTCACAACTCTGACTATTTCTTCGAGTTGTTTAATTACCATTTCTGGCGTCATCAACTCTTCTTGTTCAGCGATTTCTGCGAGCAAATTTTGAACTAAAGCTTTCAGGGACTGCACCGCTAATTGACTGGCAACTTCTCCTCCTTCGTGGCCTCCAACCCCATCGCAAACCATTGTTAAGTAAGGAATTAGTTTGTCGCCATCTGAAGTTTTGCTAAATTGTAAATCCGCAGCAACGGGATAGCAACTGTCTTCATTTTTGGCGCGCTGCGGCCCGGTATCAGTCATGCCTACTACTTCTAAGTGCAGGGGCAATAAAGCCGCTTGTTCTAATAATAAATCGTTGAGTTCTAGGGCGATCGCCTCTAAATTCATGCTGCTGCGGCGCATAAACAGACAAATCTCTCCGAGTCTCGACTGCACCTCTGGCGCGGCAGATTCCACCAAACCAGACCAAACATCTCCCAAATCCTTAACCGTCGGTACAAAATTTCCAGGGTGCAGTTGCAGCAGGCGTACCCGCCAACCTTCCACCCGCAAATTTTCCGGTACCAGCAAACTCGCAGCGACTCCTTGTTCCGAAAGCGGTGTCCACAGTTGAAGCATTTGCCACAGCCAGTAAACTTGGCGCGCCGCACCGGTGTGAGCCCAAGCTTCTAAAATAGAAGGATGCAGGCTACCAAAATTATTAACTGGCACATTTTCCAGCAACAGCACCTCAGTGGCTTCGGGTTCTTCCCCCACGGAACAAAAACCGTATACTTCCGGCGTATGCAGCCGTTGGGGATACAAATGCAGGTATGGCGCGATGCTATCGGGCAGTTGTTCGGGGACGCTAGGAGGAATAGATGGACGGCTTTCTAGCCAGAGTTGGGGTGCAATGACAAAATATCGATCGGCTATTACCTTACCCGCCGGCACTTCCTCGGCTGCTGGGCCCACAGCCCACAAATACCGATAAATTAAATTGGTTTCGCAAGCTGCACAGTGCTGGCGGCCAAAGGTATTGCGGGGTTCGGGACAGCTCAGATTCGGGCAATAAATGGGTTCTGAGAAACTACTAATCATATCGAAAGAGTTTGTGTAAAAACATTCTGAAGATATTTGATTCTCCAGCTCCAATTCACGAGCTTGAGAATAAACTGATTTTAGCCCCTATCAATTTTTTAACTGCCTTTGGGGCGCTAGAAATTGTAGTTGCTGCCAATGGAGATCGGCTAGAATTGTAATCTAAGTTACTAAAACTTTAACTTTGAGTACGATCGAACCCTGACTGGGGCCGGAGCAGCCTCAACCCGATACCGCGATCGGGCCAGCAATTCGCAAACCCTTGCAGAGTCTGTTGTTGGCACTTTTAAAATCTCAAATTTCCAATCTAAGATATTTCATAGTATCACCAATTCTTTTATGATCTTGACTCCCACGCTTCTTTGGCTGCTAGCTGGGACTTTGCTCTGTTTGGCAGAGTTATTTCTCCCGACTGCTTTTGTGGCTTTTATGATGGGGCTGAGCGCCTTCGCTGTAGCTGGATGCTCTCTAGTTTTACCTTATGTTAATTTACAGATATTCCTGTGGATGGTATTTTCGACAGTTTTTGTGCTGGTCTCCCGGCGCTTGATACCAAAAGGCAAGGTAAGGGCGATCGCAGATTCTCACGAAGCTAAAACTTTAACAGAAATTCCCCCCGGCGAAGCTGGACGGGTGATTTATGAGGGGAATTCTTGGCAAGCTCGTTGCGAAGACACCAAGGCCACCATCCCT
Source organism: Microcoleus sp. S1D4 (assembly GCF_036700765.1). Lineage (NCBI taxonomy): Bacteria > Bacillati > Cyanobacteriota > Cyanophyceae > Oscillatoriales > Microcoleaceae > Microcoleus > Microcoleus sp. S1D4. The sequence goes on along the minus strand of NZ_JAUBPP010000010.1, from coordinate 132,654 downwards.
CCCAACCAAAACGTCATTGTCGTGGGACGAAAAGGCACTACTTTGATAGTTTTACCAGAAAACTTATTGCATTCTTAAACCAAATGCGTAATTAGTCAGTAGTCAGTAGTCAGTAGTCAGTAGTCAGTAGTCAGTAGTCAGTAGTCAGTAGTCAGTAGTCAGTAGTCATTAGTCAGTAGTCATTAGTGAACAACAGTCAACAGTTAACAATCAACAGTCAACAGTTAACATTCAACATTCAACATTCAAAATTGATAGGAGGCAACTGTGGAACAATTATTTTTACTCGTGTTTTTAGCATTAGGCGGTTCAGCCCTCGCAGGTTCCGTCAAGATTATCAATCAGGGAAATCAAGCATTAGTAGAGACTTTAGGTAAATATAATGGCAAGAAACTCGAACCTGGTTTGAATTTTGTGACACCGTTTTTCGATCGCGTAGTTTACGAGCAAACTATTCGGGAAAAAGTCTTAGATGTTCCCCCGCAAGCTTGTATTACCCGCGACAACGTTTCGATCACGGTTGATGCTGTGGTTTACTGGCGAATTGTAGACTTGGACAAAGCCTGTTACAAAGTTGAGAATCTTCAGTCAGCAATGGTAAATATGGTGCTGACTCAAATTCGCGCGGAAATGGGTCAACTGGATCTCGAACAAACTTTTACGGCTCGTTCTCAAATTAATGAAATCTTGCTCAAAGATTTAGATATTGTTACCGATCCTTGGGGAGTGAAAGTAACGCGGGTAGAATTGCGCGATATTATCCCTTCTAAAACTGTACAGGAATCGATGGAATTGCAGATGGCAGCCGATCGCCGGAAGCGGGCGTCGATTTTGACATCCGAGGGCGAACGCGAGTCAGCAGTTAACAGCGCCAAAGGTAAGGCGGAAGCGCAGGTTTTGGATGCAGAAGCGCGCCAAAAAGCTACTATTTTGGAGGCGGAAGCTCAACAAAAGGCGATCGTCCTGAAAGCCCAAGCAGAACGCCAAAGTCAGGTTTTGAAAGCACAAGCTACTTCTGAGGCCTTGCAAATTATCGGCAAAACCCTGCAAAACGACCCCAATGCGCGGGAAGCTTTACAGTTTTTGTTAGCTCAAAACTATCTGGATATGGGCTTAAAAATTGGCAGCAGCGACAGCAGCAAGGTGATGTTTATGGATCCGCGCAGCATCCCCGCTACGATGGAAGGATTGCGATCGATTGTGAGCGATCCTGTTACTAACAATGAGTTGAAGAATTTGTCTTAGTGGGTTAAAATAGGCGATTAAAATTGCTTTTTTTTAAATAAAGTCCGCCGCAGGCTAAGAGTTAATTCAACTCGCTTGGAGTGGTATTGTCTGACAAGAAGCGATTTCAATCGCCGAGCAACCAATAAGATGATTCGGCGGTTGAAATCGCCAGAAAGTCAAACAAAGTCGGCCGGCCCCGACTGGTTCATAAAGGGTATCCCAAACCCGGATTTGGTATAACTAACAACCAATTACTAATAACTAATGACTCATGACTAATGACTAATGACTAATGACTAATGACTAATGACTTATTTAAGATTCTTGAGCCAAAGTACACCGATCGCACAATCCGAAAAATTCCAATGTGTGATAATAAATTTTGAAAGAATGAGATTGTTGTAATTGGCTTTCTAAGTGATGAACCGGGCACTCATCGATCGTGATGGATGCGCCGCATTCGAGACAAGTGAGGTGATGTTGGTCTTGATGGGCGGCACCGTAGAGAGATTCGCCGCTAGCAAGGGTTCTGACGTGAACGAACCCCTCTCGCTTTAAACCGTCGAGGGAGCGGTAAACGGTTGCTAAGCCCATGCTTTGGTCGCTGTTACGCAGTTCTAAGTAGATATCTTGCGCTGAGAGCGATCGATTCATGACTTTGAGCAAGTTTAAAATACGCTCCTGACTGCGGGTGCGGTTGGTTCTCATAATTTTTTTGTGTAATCTGCTGGAATCACATTTGTCCCTGCTTCTAGGCTATCTTACTCGGGAGAGTCAGTTGGTTTTAGATTTTAGATTTTAGATTTACTTGCTGCAGATTAATCTGGGAACACCAACAGCAGTCTAAAATTTTGGGTACTCCACGACGATTTTCGGGGAGCATCTGGTGGCGTTGATAGTGCGATCGTCCCCGAAGAGCGAGTACAATACGGGAGCGGGAAGGCTCGCACGCTCAATAAAAAAATGCTTTTTGGCAAACTGAGATGCTCCCTATTTTCCGGGGATGGTAGCAGTTTATTGGAGTTCCAAGGTCGATCGCGCGCAACCTGGTTGTAGAATACAAGGGCGCTAACTTGCACATCACCCACCGCAACATTCCCGTGACTCAGAAATATCTTGCCCAAATCTATGTTACCCTCCGCCCTTCGGTTTTAGACCCGGCCGGCACTGCCGTACAGTCCGGTTTGCAACACATGGGATACGACAATGTTGAGGGCGTCCGCATCGGAAAGTACGTTGAATTGACGCTGACTGCTGCGGGCGAATCGGAGGCCCACGAACAACTCGATCGCGTTTGCGACCAACTTTTGGCAAATCCAGTTATTGAGAATTATCGCTTTGATTTGACTGCAATTCCTGTTGCTGTGGAGACAGTGGCGGCATAAATGCGATCGTCCCTAGCGTGTTTTTAAACCCGGAGACCCCCCCTAACCCCCCTTAGTAAGGGGGGGATAAGAGGGTTCTCAAATTCTTTGTTAAAAACACGAAAACTACGAGCACTCAAACTCCCCCTTCTTAAGGGATTTAGAGGGATCTAGACTTTGATACAAGCGAGAGAAACCTAAGATTTCAGTCTTAAGTTAACACCTCTTCCCTCGGACTGATGACGTTGGACGGAAAACTCGGGCGGGACAGCAAAACATGACGTTGGACTAATGACTACTGACTACTGACTACTGACTACTGACTACTGACTTCTTCCTTCAACATCTGCTTATGAAATTTGGAGTTATTGTTTTTCCCGGTTCAAATTGTGATCGCGATGTGGTGTGGGTAACTCAAGGGTTGCTGCACCAACCGACGCGGATGATTTGGCACGAAGATACCGATATTTCGGATATTGACATCATTGTAATTCCCGGCGGTTTCAGTTACGGAGATTATTTGCGGTGCGGCGCGATCGCCCGTTTTTCTCCGGCAATGCGAGCTACGGCAGAACACGCCAAACAAGGTAAACTTGTACTCGGCATCTGCAACGGTTTTCAGGTGTTGACAGAAGCTGGTTTGCTCCCCGGTGCTCTGGTGCGGAATGCGGGATTGAATTTTATTTGCGATCGGGCTTCCTTGAAAGTCGAACGCGGTAATACTCGTTGGACTGCGGCTTATACTACGGGTGAAATCATCGATTTGCCGATCGCCCACGGCGAAGGAAATTATTATGCTGATCCGCATACATTAGCAGAGTTAGAAGAGCACAATCAAGTGCTATTTCGCTACTGCACAGAGGCGGGAAAAATTAACGATGCTGGCAATCCCAACGGTTCGTTAAATAATATTGCGGGCATTTGCAATCGGGCTGGCAATGTGTTAGGAATGATGCCGCATCCTGAGAGGGCTTCCGATCCGATGTTGGGCGAAACTGATGGAATCAAATTGTTTCAAGGGTTGCTGATGGCAACTGTGGCGGCTGTTTTGTAGTCCATCTTTGCCTATAAAAAAAACTGTTTGTAGTAAGGACTTTAGTCCTTCTCGATATGTTAAGAAAGCAAGGAGTACGGAAAACACATCGAAACTCAGCAAAAACTAATACAGATTTTGATGGGATTCGGGGTGATGTGCGGTTTCTGGAGTTGTTGGGATAAAGGCGTGTCAGTAGTTACCCACTCCGACAAAGAAACCGGGTTTTTACCTAATTTTTGGACGAGAATCAAGTATTGTCGTAAAAAACCCGGTTTCTGGCGCCGCGCCACCTAGCAAAGAAACCGGGTTTTTACCTAATTTTTGGATTTTAATGAGATATTGTCGTAAAAAACCCGGTTTCTGGCGCCGCGCCACCTAGCAAAGAAACCGGGTTCTTACCTAATTTTTGGATTTTAACGAGATATTGTCGTAAAAAACCCGGTTTCTGGCGCCGCGCCACCTAGCAAAGAAATGGTTGAGGGGCGATCGGGTTTCTCACCGCCGGGAATCTAATCATTTTGATCCAATCCTAACGGCACAAAATACTGGCTGTAAACCACACTATCAGGCTCCCAAAGAGGCCGCCAATAGACATTCTGGATCACGGCCTTCTCCCCATCACCCTCAGCCGGCCACTGAAAACTGACGATCGCAATATTACTGTATCCCACAATCTCATCACCCTCTTGTAGCCAGCGATTCCGCCACAACAGCGCTATAAAATTCCACCACCTATGCAGCCACGACAATTGTTTATTTTTGTGAGTTCTAGTTGACATCTCACCATTTTCATGAGGCAAAAATACCCTAGCTTTTTGTCGTTTCATCCAGTCAATTCGATAGCCCCAATCAGGAAAAGATTGCCTATTCCTCACAGCAGCAGCCACAGCCTTCTTTCTGCTACCTCTCGAAATTTTCACCAACTCCAGCGGCTCGTTCCATCCCAAACATTCGTGCGATCGCTCTGGCAATAGCGACTTAACCTTAGTATGAATCACATGAGTTTTCCACTCTTCATTAATCAAAGCACTAGCCGTTAACTGCGCCAATACAGAATATTTTCTACCGGCGATTTGAGATTTTATATCCAACTCAGATCCAGGTGGCAAACACTCAACATCCGGGCGAGAAATGCCAAAATGCTTGTCAGACCAATAACTCAGCCGCACAGCAGCAGCATAGTGAATATCCCCCGTCAAAACAATCACCCGATCGCGCTGCTTAAAAAACTCCGACAACAGCTTCATAAAAGCCAATTCATGAAAATTCCAAGCATCCCCCGCATCACTATTAAAAACCTTTCCCTGTTTCAAATCTAACTTTTGCACCGCATCAATAATCCACAAACCCACCAAATTAGTCGGCAAAACTACCAGCGTCGCCTCAATCTTAAACTCCCCAGTTTTATTCAACAAATCAGTCTCCCGCAAAGGCTGCTGAATTTGCTCTTCAAAACCCTTGTGAGTCAAAAGCATCGGTGGATCGATCGCACTTTTCACCGGATATCCCCGCCAAGTCCGCGTATCCAGCACAATCACCTCATGCTTAAAACTTCTCACAGTAAAATGCCAACTCAAAACCTCACTTACGCCGTCACAATCGCGATCCAAAATCAAAACATCATCATCTAACTTTAACTTCGGCAAACCAGTCTCAATATCAACCGCCGGAATCCCCAAATACGAAGCCGCCTCTTCCCAAACAGCAACATCAGTCCCCGCCGAATTCGACCACTTTTGGGCAGCCTTTAATAACTTATCTCCGACATTTTCGCGATCGAACTGTGCGGGCGTATTTCCCCAAGCCTGAAACACAGCATAAGCCAGCAAAGCATTCTGCACCACCCGGCGGCCAAGCGGCTTACCCAGCACCCGGTAACACCACTCCCGATTCAAATACCAATCATCACTAACATCATGATCGTCACAAATCATATAAGTCGGAATATTAGCCAGCGCCCGCCTCACCCTCCACAAATTGCCAGCAAAACCGCCAAGTTCAACAACTTCTCTATCCCAGACTTTTGCCAGCTTAGAATCTAGACAAATATCCTTACCCTTCGGAAAATTATCGCACCAAAGTACAGGCGACCAAACTAACAAATACATCGCGCAATATTCGCCCAAACCGAACAAATGACTTTTCGCCTTGTCCGGTTTATTCACCAACATCGCCGTAAAGCCGCCAAAATCTCTGGCAATATCGCTGCGAGTCCCCGGCTTTAACTCAATTGGCTTTTTGTAGTCAGACTCAGCCTTAGACTGTTTCCCAATAGGCGACTCTCTAAAAATTTCCCTTTTTTGGCCAACTACATTTTCGTTTTCTGAATTTTTAGGTATACTGATACACAAATTCAAATTCTTTTTTATTTGGGCATCATTCATCAGGGGCATATTTTCTTCCCAGCCCAAAAGTGTATCGCCAGCATCCGTCAAAGCCCACAGCAGGGGATCTGCAACGTCATCCCCGTAAATTTGGTCGCCTGTTAAAAACAGTTGGTGGGGACGGAAATTTGCCATTCCTGCAAACTGTGCGATCGAATTATCCAAGATTGGCAGCGCATCTCTGCCGTCTCCCTGGGGCTTGCGACAAGAACCGTGAACAATACGCAAATAGTTTAAATCTTGCGGTGGCAGGGCAAAAGTCGGCAACCCGTGAGGGAAATAACCGATCGTCTCCGGCGAGGAAACTGACAAATTAGGGGATGCAGGCCACAAGCAAGAAAGGAGATTTTCTTTCTCTTTGTCTGGAAGTGCAACCTCCGAGGGCGAATCAGGACTTGCAGCAAACTCTATGTCATAAGCATAAATTTTTCCGTATGTCAAGACTTTGCTGTCGATCGATTTAGCCGTCACGGCCACTACGTGCAGGTATTTCCCGATCGCCACGGTAGTGTTCGTACCTTGGAGTAGCGGTGCACCGAGAATTTCGCCGGTGCCGCCCTCAGTCGCATAAACCTTGAGTTCTACTTCGCGGGGTGCTTTCAGAGCCAGCCAAACTGTCACCGCCCCTGTTTCAGTCCGGCGCAAAATCGGGCCGGCCAGGATGAGCGGCAAGTGATGAATTCGATGATTTAATGGTGTCCACGACATAGGATTAAAAAAAAATAAAATAAAATTAGGGGTTTTCTAGCAATTCAGATGTGAGGCGATCGATCGACCGCAAGTCAATTTTCCATTTTCTATTTTTTATTCACTCCATTTACTTCACAGATCGATCGCCAGAGTCCGAACATCAGTCGAAAATTGGGGGCTTTCCACCACAGCCAGGGGGAGGGTTGTATCTGTTTATCGGTCGGGTAAACCGCTTAATTAATGCTAATTCTGGCAACCCGCGCGCGCAAAATTGTAACAAGTCATTAAGAAAAATTAATAATCACCATGCTACAAGAAGAACATTTACAGCATTTCCTAGATTCAGTCCCGCAACAAGTAATTAAACCATCAGAATCCCCTGTAGAGCGCAACAGCCCACCGCTCTACTTCTCACCTTTAGATCGGGCGATCGACCGCCACCCCCTCACAGTGGCTCCAGAAACCCCGATCGCCCAAGTGTTAGCTCTCATGAACCCGATGCGCGTCTCGTGTCAGCTTTGTAGCGAAAAACAAAAAGCTCTTCCGGGCCCGGCAAAGCGCAGTTGCGTCATAGTTGTGGAGGACGATCGCCCGATCGGCATTTTTACAGAAAGGGATATCGTCAAGCTAACAACCGTCGAAGCTTGCGCCATCAAACTGACAATTGCTGATGTCATGACTCGATCGCCAATTACCCTCAAACAATCCGAGTCTCAAGACATCTTCACAGCTATGTTCACCTTGCGCCAGTACCAAATCCGGCACTTACCCGTAGTGGATGACGGCGATCGACTCGTGGGCATCATCACCCGCGAAGCCATTCACGAAGCCCTGCAACCGGTCAACTTACTCACGAATTTACGCAGTGCAGAAGATGTAATGACTAAGGAAGTCATTTGTGCCCCAGAAACTGCCTCAGCCCTCGATTTAGCCCTGCTAATGGTCAAACATCGAGTTAGTTGTATCGTCATTGTCGAAAAACCAATTCAGCATCCACAGCGGGCGATCGTACCAATAGAAAATTACCTTATTCCCGTCGGCATTGTCACCGAACGCGACATCGTGCAGTTTCACGCCCTCGAATTAAACCTCTCCCAAATTTCCGCCGCTGAGGTGATGAGTGCACCTTTATTTTGTATATCTCCTGTCGATTCCCTCTTCCGGGCCCACCAAGAAATGCAGCGACACGGAGTCCGCCGTTTGGTAGTAGTTGGCAGTCAGAGAGAACTTTTGGGTGTCATCTCTCTCACAAGTTTGCCGCAAGTTTTTAACCAATCTGAAATGTACGGGACGATCGAGCTTTTGCAGCAAGCAGTAGACGATCGAGCCGCCCAATTGCAGAAAACAAACCAACTTTTGCAGCAAGAAATTTTAGAGAAGCAGCGCGCCCAAGAAGCCCTGCGCCAAGCCCACGACGACTTAAAAAAACAAGTTGAAGAACGCACGGCCCAACTTTTAGAATCAAACGAATTATTGAGACGAGATATTATTAAGCGCCAGCGAGTCGAAGAAGTGCTGCGGACAAAGCAAACTTGCTTGAAAAATCAAGCACAGCAATTAGAAGAAACAGTGCGGAAATTGCAGCAAACTCAAAGTCAATTAGTCCAAACCGAAAAAATGTCTTCTTTGGGACAAATGATTGCCGGTATCGCCCACGAAATTAACAATCCCGTGAATTTTATCTACGGCAATCTTTCCCACACCAATCATTACATCAAAGAATTGATCAAACTCTTGGATCTTTACCAGCAGCACTATCCCGAACCAGCCTCGGAAATTCGGGAAGCAGCAGCAGAGATGGAAATCGATTTTTTGGTGGAAGACTTAGCTAAGATGCTGTCTTCAATGCAAGTAGGAACCGAACGCATCCGCCAAATAGTTTTGTCCATGCGTAATTTTTCGCGATCGGATCAATCTAACGTCAAACCCGTTGACATTCACGAAGGACTCGACAGCACTTTGTTGATTTTGCAGCACCGACTCAAAGCTCAAGGCAGACATCCAGGAATTCACATTATTAAGGAATACGGCGATTTGCCCCGCGTCGAGTGCTGTGGCAGTCAAATAAATCAAGTCTTTATGAATATTCTCGGTAATGCGATTGATGCCTTAGATGAAGAAATCTATAACGGGGAGTGGGCGAAGAGAAACGGGGAAAATCCACCACCGTCAATTCCTAGTTCTCCATTGACTATTCCCGCTATTACCATTCGCACTGAAGTTGTTGGCGATTCTGTAACGATCCGGATTTCTGACAACGGGCGGGGCATACCGGATGACATTCGCAGCCAATTATTTGACCCATTTTTTACTACCAAACCAGTCGGTAAGGGTACGGGTTTGGGGCTGTCTATTTCTTACCACTTAGTTGTAGAAAAGCACCGAGGGCGGCTTGAATGCGTTTCCGAAGCCGGACTCGGTACTGAATTTGCGATCGAAATTCCGATCGCCAGCACTCATTAGTTGTTAGTTGTTTGTTGGCAGTTGTTTGTTGGCAGTTGTTTGTTGGCAGTTGTTAGTCATTAGTCATCAGTCATTAGTCTGATTTTGGAGGAAGAAGGAAGATTTTCCTCATCTCCCACTCTCCAGCAATCTGCCAAATCTCCCAAATCTGCCAAATCTCCCAATCTCGCCCAAATCTCCCAGTCCCCCAGCCCGTCGTGCTAAATCCTAAAAATTCACAATTTTTTACATAACACCAGAAACCCTAGCAAAATCAATCTTTCCCAATCTCAAATCGAAAAATGCAAAATCTCAAATCGTCTAACTTTGGCATCCCCATACCCAATTAATCGAACTCACTCTCCCCTTTGGCTCATCTACCAGCGCCTTTGTGCGCGTTCCCCTCGCGCCGTACAAGTCATCAACTGCCCGCATCAGAGCCCCGAAGCCAAAAGCCCAGATTGTTGGAGAAGTTAATTTTTGTTTTATTTTTGTTACTCTTTAACCAAAAAAAGTATTATAAAATTAACTTAGAATCTAAAAAAAAGCTAAAAATTGATTTGTAAATCAAAAAAACAGCTAAGATTCCTGAAGATGCAAAATAAATCAAATTACTAGCATTTTCATTTGTCAGCCCCCTTTCTTTTCCTCGCAAGTTAGCTAATAATGCTTTCAACGAGCTAAGACACGGCCGACCCCCAAATAGACAAAAATGGCATAGCAGTAGGGGCATTGGAGGAAAGGCTATTTCATTTGGGCGATCGCAACATCAAAGTGCGAAACCCCAGCCCCGATCGTTTTGATAGAAACCTATAGGAGAACAAAGAGTGAAACTCGCAGTTTACGGAAAAGGTGGAATTGGCAAATCGACAACAAGCTGCAACATCTCCGTTGCCCTAGCCAAGCGCGGCAAGAAAGTTTTGCAAATCGGTTGCGATCCAAAACACGACAGCACATTTACCCTCACAGGGTTTTTAATACCCACAATTATCGACACCCTTCAGGAAAAGGACTATCACTACGAAGACGTTTGGCCTGAAGATGTCATCTACAAAGGCTACGGCGGCGTTGACTGCGTAGAAGCAGGCGGCCCCCCGGCAGGAGCTGGTTGCGGCGGCTACGTAGTCGGAGAGACCGTTAAACTGCTCAAAGAACTCAATGCCTTCGACGAATACGACATCATCCTGTTTGACGTGCTCGGCGACGTAGTGTGCGGCGGTTTTGCCGCCCCGTTGAACTACGCCGACTACTGCATGATCGTCACCGACAACGGGTTCGACGCATTATTCGCAGCCAACCGCATCGCCGCCTCAGTCCGCGAAAAAGCCCGCACTCACCCGTTGCGACTCGCCGGTTTAATTGGCAACCGCACATCCAAGCGCGACTTGATTGACAAGTACATAGACACCGTACCCATGCCGGTGCTAGAAGTGCTGCCCCTGATTGAAGACATCCGCGTTTCTCGCGTCAAAGGTAAAACATTGTTTGAGATGGCCGAAAGCGATCCATCCCTAAACTACGTCTGCGATTACTACCTCAACATCGCCGACCAGATTTTGGCAATGCCTGAAGGAGTAGTGCCCAACGACACGCCCGATCGCGAATTATTCTCCTTGCTGTCAGATTTTTATCTAAATCCTGTGCAACCAGTGGTCAAGAAGGAGGAAGATGAGCTAGACCTGATGATGGTTTAATACGTCTAGCGATCAGGATGAGGATGAGGTTATGGCTTTTTTTGATACTTTTTCAGTTGCTCTCAAACAGAAGTGGTTGGACTACTACCAGACGAATCGCGCTTGGCTGCTCCTGCACATGACGGCTGACAACACGGTCGCTACACCCGACGGCGGGAAAAGGCCTGTTTCTTACCTCATCCTGGGAATTGCGGCTGCCCTGGAGCCGGAACTCCAGCAACTAATGCTGCCCTTCTCAAAACTAAAGCCGGATGCAGACAGTCTGATAGAAGTGTTGGGGCTAAATTTTGACCCAGACATAGCGCTGGGTATGCCCTCAATTACCGGACTGCAGACTGCAGGCGAATCTCCCGCACCCACAGCAACTCCAACAGCAACTGCTGCACCCGCAGCAACTCCAACAGCAACTGCTGCACCCACAGCAACTCCAACAGCAACTGCTGCACCCACAGCAACTCCAACAGCAACTGCTGCACCCGCAGCAACTCCAACAGCAACTGCTGCACCCACTGATGCGAAATCGAATCAATTGGGCGGTGCGGTATTAGCAGCCGGAGTAGTCGCGGGAGTAGCCGGAGTCGCCGGTCTGGTGGCTGCTAATGCACTCAGTTCCGAGGATGAATCCTTCGATGAGTTTGAGGAAGAAGCTGTCTCTGACTTCGACCTGGGCGATGACGAGGAAGAAGCTGTCTCTGACTTCGACTTGGGCGATGACGAGGAAGAAGCTGTCTCTGACTTCGACTTGGGCGATGACGAGGAAGAAGCCTCGGCTTTGGACGGTCTCGACCTCGGCGACGATGAGGAAGACGCCTTATCTGACTTCGATATGGGCGATGACGAGGAAGATGCCGTATCTGGCTTCGATATGGGCGATGACGAGGAAGAAGAAGCCTCGGCTTTGGGCGGTCTCGACCTCGGCGATGACGAGGAAGAAGAAGAAGAAGTCTTGGCTTTGGGCGGTTTCGACCTCGGCGATGACGAGGAAGAAGAAGAAGTCTTGGCTTTGGGCGGTCTCGACCTCGGCGATGACGAACTCGACCTCGGCGATGACGAGGAAGAAGAAGAAGCCTTGGCTTTGGGCGGTCTCGACCTCGGCGATGACGAACTCGACCTCGGCGATGACGAGGAAGAAGAAGCCTTGGCTTTGGGCGGTCTCGACCTCGGTGATGACGATGAGGAAGAATCCTCGGCTTTGGGCGGTTTCGACCTCGGCGATGACGATGAGGAAGAAGCCTCGGCTTTGGACGGTTTCGACCTCGGCGATGACGATGAGGAAGAAGCCTCATCACAATTTGGGACTTTGACCTCTGGAGACCTCGAAGCGGCGATATCCGATCCGTTTGGGGAAGAAGAGCCAAATTTTGTCGCCGAAGAAATACCCGATCCGTTTGGGGCATCGACTTCAGATGACCTAGACCTAGACCTGGATCTGGGCGACTTGGACGATGACGGTATGGACGATTTCTCTCTGTCTGATGATGATGATGACCTCGACGATCTCGGACTGGACGATCTGGGAGAAGCAACTACCGGAGATCCTGATGAAGATGACTTAGATGCTCTAGGTCTCGGCGATTTGGATGTCGATGATGAAGATGAAGAAATTTCGGGTTTTTTGTCTGATTTTAAATGAGGTTGTTGCGATCGCCCAAGGCTATCTTAGTCTGAAATTTGTCCGCTCTATTTGTGAGTTGTGAGTTGCGAGTTGTTAATTTTTAATTAACTCAAACTCACAACTATCAAAAGGGTTTTTAGCTTAGCGAGTTGAAAAACAAGGCTCTCCCCGCAGTGAGAGATTGTAGACCCTCGTACCGAATTTTTGAAGTTCAATTTGGGATGCTGCGGCTGCATAAATATTCAGTTTGCTGCATCTATATTGTCAGAGGACTTGCGCCAAAACCAGGTATTTCTATTATTGTTCGCTGCAATTCGAGCGCGATCGCACAAAACAGCTATTTTCTCGCCGCTGCACCTTTTATCCTTAGAGATGAAAAAAACCTATGCTTTTCCGCAGCAAGAGATGCGATCGCACAAAACAAGTATTTACTCGATCGCGCGCCTGTCCAGTTCGAGACTAAAAACAATTTAAAGGGAGAACACTTGAAATATGACTGCTATTACTACTACCGAACCCGAAGCTTTAAACTTTGAATGCGAAACAGGCAATTATCACACATTTTGTCCCATTAGCTGCGTAGCTTGGCTTTACCAAAAAATTGAAGACAGCTTTTTCCTAGTCATCGGTACCAAGACTTGTGGCTATTTCTTGCAAAATGCAATGGGCGTGATGATTTTTGCTGAGCCTCGCTATGCGATGGCTGAGTTGGAAGAAGGCGATATTTCCGCTCAGTTAAACGATTTTGATGAGTTGAAGCGGCTGTGCTTGCAAATTAAGCGCGATCGTAACCCCAGCGTCATTGTCTGGATCGGCACCTGCACCACCGAAATCATCAAAATGGACTTGGAAGGCTTAGCGCCTAAGCTGGAAGCCGAAATCGGCATTCCCATCGTCACAGCCCGCGCTAACGGCTTGGATTACGCCTTTACCCAAGGGGAAGATACCGTTTTAGCAGCAATGGCCGCTAAATGCCCTGACAAAGCTCCTGTAGTAGAATCTCAGAAGCAGGAAAGAAACGCCATCTCTCAACTGCTAAACTTCGGCAAGAAAAAAGAAGAAGTTGCAGCCGATGAATCCGAATATGTCAAGCACACACCGCTGGTACTTTTCGGTTCTTTGCCCGATCCGGTTGTTACTCAGCTAACTCTAGAATTGAAGAAGCAAGGAATCAAAGTTTCTGGTTGGCTTCCTTCCAAGCGTTACACTGAATTGCCAGTATTGGAAGAAGGCTATTATGTATCTGGCATGAATCCGTTCTTGTCGCGTACTGCTTCTACGTTGATGCGCCGCCGCAAGTGCAAGCTAATTGGTGCGCCATTCCCGATCGGGCCAGACGGCACTCGCGCGTGGATTGAAAAGATTTGCTCAGTGTTGGGAATTGAACCCAAAGGTTTAGACGAACGGGAAGCACAAATCTGGGCCGGCTTAGAAGATTACCTGCAAATAATTCGCGGCAAATCTGTCTTCTTCATGGGCGACAATTTGCTAGAGATTTCTTTAGCGCGTTTCTTGATTCGCTGCGGCATGACTTGTCCCGAAATCGGCATTCCTTACATGGACAAACGCTATCAAGCCGCCGAGTTGGCTTTGTTAGAAAAGACTTGTCACGAGATGGGAGTTCCTACTCCTCGGATTGTGGAGAAACCGGACAATTACAATCAGCTTCAGCGGATTTACGAGCAGAATATTGATTTGGTGATTACTGGTATGGCTCACGCTAATCCTTTGGAAGCGCGGGGAATTAATACTAAGTGGTCTGTTGAGTTTACTTTTGCTCAGATTCACGGCTTTGGGAATGCGCGGGATATTTTGGAGTTGGTGACTCGTCCGCTGCGCCGGAATAATTCGCTGAAGGATTTGGGTTGGGGTAATTTGGTGAAGAATGAAGCGAAGGTCTAATCGTTTTTTGTAAGATGGTAAGGTGGGCGTTGCTCACCTTATTTTTTTGAACCGCTGATGTAGGCGGATGAACGCGGATGAACGCGGATGAAAGTCAATTCACATCTCTGGATTATTATTTGAGTCTGAAATATCCTATTACTTTTTATCCAGAATCGGAAGGTTATACGGTGATAATTAAAGACCTTCCGGGTTGTATGTCTGTGGGTGAAACTTTGTCGGAAGCGATGGAGAATATTAAGGAGGCTAGGAAATTGTGGGTAGAGACTGCTTGTGAGTGCGGTGATGAGATTCCTTTACCTGCTAAAAGTTAAAGTAGGGTGCGTCGCTTCAAAAATTATCGCCCTTGGCATTTATCCCATAGCGACGCACCCTACAGCTATGAGATTCCTTTACCTTCAATTGTCTAGACTCGCGGGTTACAAAATATTGTGTATGCTCTCAACAACTTGTTCGAGAAAATCAACCGCTTCATTAACTAATAGTTCGTCAATAGGCCAGCGATTCCCTAACGATAAAGTAGGATCTATATCTGCTTCATGTGCAATCTTATTTCGGCGATCGACAATCAGACTTAGTTGTGTTTTTATATCTTTAGCATCTTTAGCCGACCTACCCATGTTAGTAGAGACTTCTTCCCACAACTTTTTATCGCAAATCAGCCGGACAGCATCGGCTATAGCTTTTGGCTGCTGAAAACTTTTGTAGCTGTGGCGTTGGCGAATTTCATCTTCTAGCCAAGAATCTATATTTTGTCCTGCGTTTATACCTGCACGAGCGTTACCCAGTGAAATTTGAAACCCCGAAAATGCTGGCGGTTCAGTACGTTGTCCTCGGTGAATCTCTAACATTCCTATCCTGACAACTTCGTGAATATAGTAGTCCAAAGCACTAACTGCTAAAACAAGTGCAGCTCTCAGCATATCTGAAAGATCCAGAACACTGCTAGCTTGAGCTTTTAGAGAATTATGCACAGCAATTAAATCGCGAACGCGGGTAATACTGATGCGAAATAGATCAATTGCTGACTGCATGGCACGTTAACCCAATAACTCTGTCTGCTAGTTTGGAAAAAGCTTCTCTGAAGGGTTCTTGTGCTTTTTGAGCATCTGTTAAAACTTTACCTTTCTGTTCTATTTGCTCAGAGGTGAGGGCAAAAACTGGTGTTTGATGCTCTTGAGACTTAGCAATAAGGCTGTTAAAGTCAGAAATTTTTGCAAGGCAGAAATCACTGCCAATTCCTTGAGAATTGTACATCTGATTATTTAGTAGCATATTATTTATTTGCAAAGATGGTACTAATCTAGTAGAAACAGCTTCTTCAATGGCATTTATCCAATTCTGAAAAGCAGCGGCGGGTTCTTGACGTATTATTCGATAGTTTTGAACTACAGTCCCAAGCAAGCGCGGTGTAACTTTGGGAAATGGATAGTCGGCATCTTTCAAAATCCTCATTTCTGAAGCTTTCTGAGCCCAAGCATACCATTTTGGCAAAATTGTTGCCAAAGAGTCGATCGCCATTACTGAAAAGAAGTCAGGACTTGTGGGAACTATAAAAAAATCACTGGTCATTAGCAGATTCTGATTAATTGAGCTTAAACTTGGACTCATATCAATCAAAATATAATCAGCCTCAAATTTATCTGCTGTTTTTTGCAAAAGATACGAAATTGAACCAGGTAAGTTTTGCAGTGCTTGAATTGAACCGCTTAACTCTTGTGCAATGCCTAATGTTACCTCATATTCAGCAAATCCCACATGACCTGGCAACAAAAATAAACCATCGCACCCTTCTACTGGCAAACAATCTACAGCCTCAATTAGCTTAGGCCTTGATTCAAATGCAGGGGCTAAGCCTGATTTAATATTCTGTTCTTTTTTATATACTTCCTCTAGCTCTTCCTTAGTTGAAGACCCCAGAACCATCCCTGTCAAGTTACATTGCGGATCGGCATCCACTATGATTACTTTTTTCCCCTTGGTGGCTAACATCCATCCTAGATTGAATGTAGTAGTTGTTTTGCTAACGCCGCCTTTGTGATTAAATAGAGCTATTTTTTGAACCATCTTTTTTATACTTTTGGAAAAGTCAGTACCTGAGCATTATAACTAAGCCTGTAACTATTATTATAGAGCTATACAGCCAGGGATGAAAAGGCGCACTTTTTCCCCAACCCTTCCAGAATCCCAGGCTACTCCCCCGCAACACAATTCAGGAAACGCCGCCTATAATCGAAACTAGCCCCCATTCTCATCACTTGCAGAACCGCCATGAGTCGAGAAAACGAAAGAATCAGCTATTCAGAAAAAACAGAACGCCTCAAGGTGCTCGCTCAGTTTATCAAAACCGTGACACCGATGGTTTGGACAGTTGTCATTCTAGTAGTCATCATTCCCCTATTAGGTAACTTTCTAATTTCCCAGTCACTAACAAATACCGGAACCACAGCAGTTGTAGTCTCGCCGCCACACGATTTTAGCAAAGTCAACCAAGACATTAAAAACGCCATCCAAAAATCCCATATAACAGCAGAAACTTTTGCCTCAAAAGAGTTGGACAAATGGGAAAGCGAAGTAATTGCACGAGTAGACAACAGTTTCCTCGATTGGTACTTCGATTACTTCAATCAAAAAAAGATGGAGTTTACAGTCCCTTTCACTTTCGTCAAATCCGCCGTATTCAACAAATTTGACATGACAGCAGCATCTCAATCTGTTGCTGAAAAATTAACCGAAGACTTCCAAAGAGAATTTGCTAACCGCGTGCTGGTTCCCAAAAATGCTCAAATGCGATTTCAATTAATCACTCAAGATACTGCTAACTTGTACATAGCCGAAGTTAGCAAAAATGTCAAAGTAGTTCAAAACAACTATAACATACCGCAGGTACATTGGGACAAATATCTTAACGATATTGCCACCACAATTAATGACCAAGGAAACATTTCTAATTTATCATTAAAAGTATTAGTTGGCGGCAGCGGCTACTTAATTGCCAAACCCTTAATATTAGGAATTGCTGCAAAAATTGGCAGCAAAGTTACCGCAAAAGTTGCCAGCAAAGCCGCAGCCAAAGTAGCTACAAAAACAGGCGGTACAGTTGCAAGTCAGTTGGGAGTAGGTTTAATCGACCCGATTGTCGGCATCGGCATTATCATCTGGGATTTGTGGGATTACAATCACACAGTCACAGTAGAAAGACCGATTTTGCGGGAACACATTGTAGAATACTTGAAAGATGTCAAAAAATCCCTGCTCACAAATCCTGAAACTGGAATTATGGCAGCAATTTATCAGTTGGAAAGCGGCATTTTAAAGTCAGTTTCATAGACTGTAACTCCCTAGGATTTTCCAAGCAAATCTCTCTAGCCAATCACAGCATCATCTATGAACAAAACCCCTGCAAAAGCAGATATCATATTATGTCCGTTCGATTTACCGCAATCAGATTCGTTCGTAGTGCGGACTGAAGTCCGCAAAATGAAAGCCTATGCAAGTCCGTACTACGAACCTTTTTTGTGACGATCGCAAACCGGAAATGATATCATGCTTTTAGGGCGAGAAGTTGTGCTTGATAAGTTTAATATTGAATTTAGGCAAGCCAATGAGGAAATTATAATTACCAAACGTGAAGATGTTCTCGCCTTTTAATTATCTCACGTTCTCAAAAATAGTTTCAACCTGGTAAACCCCATCACAATTAACGCCAAAATCGCCGTATATCCAAAACCCCTCAAAAACCCCATAAACGGATTGCTTGAAGTCATCTCAACAATCACCGGTTCCCATTTAGTTAAAACCAGAATCGGCCAGATAATGTTAGCAAATCCTGCGTAGCCAATCATCGGGTTTAACCCGTTATCAATAAACAACTGCAAAAACCATCTTTTCTGAAACACGTCGATAATTACCGTCAACCCAATTAACAGAAAAATCGCCATTCCCGCCGTTACAAAAAAGTAACTCATCGTCGCCGAATCTTTCTTGATTCCCCCTTGATAAGGCTCAAACAGCAAACCCAAAGCCAGCCAATAAAAACCCCATTTGTAAAGGTGATTCAATAAATTTTCCGTGACATTTCCAGGTTTTTTCAACAAAACCCAACCGCACAAACACAGCATCAGCGTCACTAACGAAGTCTGCCACACCCATCTAGCTTGCAGTCCAATTAACAAGGTTAAATCAATCGCCAACATCAAAACCAGAATGCTAAAATAACGCCAATTCTTCCACTTCGCATAACTCGACTCTGCCGGCGAATAATACTCTATCCACCGATTCAGTAAATCCCCGACAACAGTACCCGGAATCACCACAAACAAATACTTCAAATAATCAAATTGAAACAGCCAAGTTGCAGGAGATGACGACCAAACTAACTTGACCCAACCGTCAGCAGGAGAAGACAGTCGCGCCGCTAACAACAAGCCCAAAATTCCTACTCGCAGCCACACATTTGAACGAGTAAACAGCCAAATTAGCGACCCGAAAACGGCCATATTTGCAAGTACCATCAAGATGATGTCGCTGCGGTCAACTGAAAATCCTACACCGCTGGGATATTTGATGTGAGATACGAAGACTATTCCCGCACTCCAAGCAGCCAGAGTTAACCCCCTACGCAGCCATTCAGACCACTTTTGAGGCCAGCGAACGTACATAAAAAATAATAGGAAAAATCCGCACAATCCCAGCCACCACTTTAGTCTGCTTGCTTCCTCCGGGCTAATTACAGTCGGGCGAATGTGCTGGAGAAATATTGCAAAAAATGCCAATAAACAGCCTCTTTGCAAAATAAATAAAACTACTTTTTTTGTATCCCATCCCTTGGCGATGCGGCGGGACAAAGCTAGGGGTATTGCGGCACCCATTGCAAACAGAAAGAAGGGGAAAACTAAATCAACCCAGGTTAATCCTGCTAGTTTGTTATTAAAAACGTGGTCTGGTGGAGGGAGTTGGGCGTGATACATCCACGCCGGCAATGTTTTGCGGGCTATGGTACCTGATAAAACCATTGCTAAAACTGCTATTCCCCGCAGCGCATCCAGCGCGTCGGCGCGTTGGGAAACCGCAGCAACTGCAAAAAGCTTTTCGTTTTTTACCGTGTGTTGTGAATCTGATGTTGTGTATTCCAATGCACTTACCGATTTGTTTTGAATGCTGTATAGTTGCCAAATTTTACTTGCCAATTAATTGGTGCAGCCAGCTTCCTGAAGCTAAGCTGCTGAGTCTTTTTGTCGAATGTTTTTTATTCACTGTTAATCTCGATATTCGGTATTTATTGGGTGGAAAAAAGCGCAGTTTTAATTTTGAACTGTCGTACAAATATCCTGATGAAAAATATTGGGCAACGTATTTTTCAACTTGTTTGTTGACAGCGCCAAACGGGTAGGCTATGTGCGAGGCGACTGTGCGATTTTGGTCTAAATCTTGGGTGCATTTCCTCAGTCTAATTTGGTCTTGAGATAATTCTCTGTCTAATGCTTTTAGAGAAATTTTTGTGAGTTTTTCGTGATTCAGCCCGTGGGATTGAATATCATAATAACCTTGCTGCATTCCGTGTCTCAAGTCTTGACAAGTTACTTTTTTTATGAGTGAGTTTTGACGGCCCAAGAAGCCGGAGTTGATAAATACAACTACTTTAGTTTTTTTGCCGTATTTATTTTCGAGTCTTTCTAAAATCGGCAGTACGTGGGTATAAATGCTTTCGTTTCCATCGTCAAAACTAATCATAACTTTTTTGCGTCCGCGATATTCACTCGGTATCGGCTTTTTGGGATTGGCGATGAAATATTCGTAAAGTTCTTGGGTTGACAAAAACCAATAGTTATGAATGACTAAATTTTCTAAAAAAGGTTCTAAGTTTTGCTGGCTGTAGTCGCCGGGAGAATCTCGCCGCTGCGGCGGTATTTCCTGGGGATTCTGAAGGTTTACAATATCGTGAAAGCCAAAAATCGGAATTTCTACTGTGACGATTTCTAAGATGGTTTGATATGTGATGAAAGTTAGGAAAAAGGCTAGTAAAAAGCTAATAATTCGTTTTTTTTTGGACGTAATACCAGGCTGAAAATACTCGGGCCATTTGTTAATTAAATAATTTACCATTGACAATTACAAGCTTTTGAGGTAAAGGGTTATGGCGGCAGTATGAGGGTTTTTCGGGGCCTGGTGCTGGGAGCATTGAGATTGTCGATCGCCCGTGTCGTCCTTAAATATCGGCTAAGGCAAGTCTAGCATGATACAATTTATACCGATCGCACTTTTGATGCAACTAGCGCCCAAAGTTGACCGTGCTTATTTCTTACCCGAAGTTTTACCTGTAATTTTTGGCTTGTGATTTACCGCCCTAGGTGGTAGTATCTTTGAGCGATCGCCCGATAGAACAACAATCACGAAAATCGCAGTAATTAAGCCTGTTTACAACAAAGCAAACTGCATAGAGCAAACCTGTGACAAAATTTTAGAAATTTCTCAAAAAAATCACGGTTAGAATTTTATCATTGTTAACGACGGCTCGACCGGCAATACCCTAAAAATCATCTAAAATAAACTGAAAGCTTTCCCCACACATCACATTCAACTAATTTCTTACAGGCAGCGTCAAGGCAAAGAATATGCGTTGAAAAAATGATGTAAATATTTAGACACAGACTGCATTTTTTCATGAATGGCGACTTAGCATACTCCCTCGAACACCTCGAACCCTGAGTATAAAAATTAGAAAAATTTGATCTTGTCAACTATCAACAGTTGAAAGGATTCTCCTTCGATGCAAAAGTGCTATTTTTAGCAAAAAAAAGGATAACTTCTCAGCCTGATATTTTGGCGGCTTGGTCGAAATTGCGACAAGAAATTCAACCTTTGATCGAGTAGTCGAAAGTTAAGGATGTAGCAGGCAGTTGCGATCGCCCCGCCAAGCAGAGTAAAATCTAGTAAAATTGCCAAAAGGTCGTTAAGCGTAGCTATCCCGAGCGTGAATCACCCCCGCTGCCCGACAAAATTTTGATTCAAGGTTTGCTATACTCACAGAAATAGACACATATTAACCTTTGGAAAATCAATAGGCCGGAGCTATGACATCCTATGCAACCTCTACAGCAAGAGCCGAGATGAGTGAGATCCGGCGCTTGAAAAATATACTGCCCCCAGAACTCCAAAGTTGGGTAACAGTAGAAAAAACAATAGAAGTTAATCCAACCCTGATCCGCAGCGAAGAAATAGGCAAAGACCAGGTAGAAATTCAAATAGACCTGATCCGCTGGGAACAGCTAGCAATGGATCAGCGCAATCTTTTATTTTGGCACGAAGTCGCCAGAATCCAAAACGACACCATCCCCAGAGACGGTTGGGAAATGGCAGCCCTCGCCATTGGTTTAGGCGGCGCAGTCGGCGAACTTTGGGTACAAGACGGCTTGTTACTGCTGTTGGCCATATCTTTGTGCGGCGTCTCCGGCTGGAGGCTTTACCAAAAAAACAACGGAGAGAAAAGTCTAAAAGAAGCAGTAGATGCAGACGAAAAAGCCCTCGCCCTCGCCACCCGCTTCGGTTACACTCTCCCAAACGCCTACAAAAGCCTCGGTAGCGCCTTAAAAACCTTAATTGAGCAAACCTCCAAAAAACAGCAGCGGGCTAAATACGAAGCTCGTCTCCAGGCCCTCAAACGCAACGCAGCCAAAGCCAAAGCCAAAGTCAAACCCATCACCCGCGAAACCTCCCAGTCAGAAAACGTCTACAATTCTTAACCTCATTTCCCGACGTTTGCAGGGATTTTTTAGTTAACGATTAACTCTTGACTTTCCAGTTAACTGTTAAGCGTTAACTGCGCTTGCTATCCCGCTACAAGACACACATCGGAATTTTTAAAGACAAAATTAATCTGCCAGAAGTGATAAAAATCTTGATTCATATCATGTCCGGTGGATTAGTAGAACAAAAACGGATCGCCCGTGTCCAATGCAAGTCCTCCGGCTGAGGGCGGACGGTCGTCCGCACTACATATTGCGGTCAATGGAACGTATCTGATATCAAAGGTGAAAGTTGGGCGGCGGCTGCGTTCAAAATTATTTTTCCGCCCAAACAGGGACTGGTAGACTAGAGTTTACCTCGGCCTTCGATATCGGGACGATCGGCAACAAGCTTTTCTGGCATTTTTGTAAAGTTGCGATAAAGCTAGCCCGGTAAAAACAATATTTGGTAAAGGTGGAGCGGGTAAGACAGAATAGGTTAAAGATATCAGTTTGAAATTTGAAACTAGGACTTCATGGTCAGCACAACCCCAGAGGCAGAAGATTTTCGGGTTACGTACTTCGACGAGATTCCCTCGGTTCACATACCCGTGCGCTTGAGCGTACTTGAAGCCGTAAACTTCAAAAAAACCTGCCAGGAACTTTTCTCTGAAAGCACCGCTCCCAGCAAAATTGTCCTAGACTTCACTCACACGACGTTTATTGACAGTAGCGGAATTGGTGCTTTAGTCAGCAATCTCAAATTTGCCAAACAGCGCGGCAGCGACTTGGTGCTTCGCAGCCTGAAGCCGCAGGTGATGGCAGTATTCGCTCTCACCAGTTTAGATCAAGTGCTCACGATCGAGCAGACCCCTGCCACCTCAACTCCGGCAGAAACCAACTCCCCGGACAACCACCTACCGATGACGCACCCCTCAGTGCAATCGTTGGTGAAACGGCTGATAGACATTCTTGGGGCCATAGTCGGCTTGGTGATTACAGCAATTTTGTTCGTACCCATAGCCGCAGCCATCACCATCAACGATCCAGGCCCGATATTTTTTGCACAAACCCGCTGCGGCTGGATGGGGAGAAAATTTCAGATTTGGAAATTTCGATCGATGTGTACCAACGCCGAAGCTATGAAAGACCAAATTACAAACCAAGCTTCTGGCGCATTTTTCAAAAATGACAACGACCCCCGGATTACCAAAGTCGGGCGAATCTTACGCAAAACCAGTCTCGACGAACTGCCGCAGTTTTGGAACGTGCTCAAAGGCGAAATGAGTCTAGTCGGCACCAGACCGCCTACTCCAGACGAAGTAGATCGCTACGAAGTCCCTCAGTGGCAGCGTTTGGATGTCAAGCCCGGGATGACTGGCGAATGGCAAGTCAACGGTCGCTCTCAAGTCCGCGATTTTGAAGATGTCATCCGTTTAGATTTAAAATATCAAGAAAACTGGAGCCTGATCTATGACTTGAAACTAATTGTTAAAACTATAACAGTCCTGTTTAACAAAAATAGCGGTGCTGTGTAGGAGTCCTCAACAACTCATTGCTGAACTCTCGGGTGCTGTTGCCGAGGGGCTGCTGGAACTAGAACTCGATATTTAGTTAAGCAGACTCGGTAGCGATCGCTAAGTTACTATTAAGTGTTAAAATTCACACCGAAAAAATGGGCAGCTAGTTGCTAAATAGGCGATCGAACTACGAATTAGCAATTTGGCAGTTCTGGTCAGGCTCGAATTACGCCACCAGGGTTTTCAATGACGACAAAAACTAACCTATGTTTAGCTAGCGGGCGCGGGAATCCCCACGACCTAATCTTTGATAGGTGGGTGGGATGAAAGCCCGGTTTATGTGTGGGATGGAAGGTTGACCGATGCCGTTGGCGCAGCCCGCCGAAGCCGTAGGACGGGAAAACCTTCACAGCCTGAACAAACAATCTTTGATATACTGCAAAAACAGTGGGGCCCGACGTGTTCCTCACTATAAAACGCCGAGCGAGAGAAACATTTTGGAGTATCTCGAAGGAAGATCTCGATATCCTTAACAGGACTCAGATGCCTATACTGTAATCTTTGATTCAGAGTAGGATCGTCACAAAAGTACCGACTGCTAACACGGTGGAAACTCAAACCACTCGTCGCAAGCTGAATCGGGAATTTTCCTAATTTAAACGCCCTATTGAGGCGGGTTACAGTATCGGAAGTCTCTCATTTTCTGTGCGAGTAAATGGTGCGAAAGGAATGCTCACCTTGAGGCAAAACGAGCTTCTTCAACTCAAGCTTGACTTAACTAATATGTTGCCAAGACAGAGCCCTCATTTTCCTCTCTTTCCGGTGCTGAGTATAGTGCTGGTGGGGACCGACAAAGGGGAAAAAAAATGAAAAACGAGCAACCAAAGGCCGAGTCGCACCTTCAAGTTGAAACAGACTTGGAGGCTTTAACATCCATTTTGGAATGGTTGGAGAATATAGTTTTGCCGCTGCTGCCGGCGGATTTCTGGTGGCAGTGCAGGCTGATCGTCAACGAAGGCTTTACAAATGCTGTCCGCCACGCTCACCAGAACTTGCCCTCCGCGACGCCGATCGACATTGAGGTAAAAGTGTTTGCCGATTACTTAGAAATTAGGATTTGGGACAGGGGTCAACCATTCAACCTGGAAGCAAAGCTGCACTCGATCATGCAAGAGCAGCGCGATCCCTTAGACAGAGAAGGAGAAAGGGGACTTGTGTTCATGTACAAGCTCACAGACGATCTTCGGTATATCCGTACCGACGATCGCCGCAACTGCTTGGTAATGCGAAAAAACCTTACCTGAAAGCGCTTGCGGCCCGCCCGATCCAGAGCGGCTTCTTTTGCAAAAAGTGGAAGGTTCCAGCACCGCCCCCTGTTGTGCTACCCGGAACCCAACCACATCCTCTGCAACTCACCGGGTGTAGACTCGCGTCGCGGCAGGACAATTTGCTGCCAAATAAATATTATGCGTATTCTAATTTATTCCTATAACTACTATCCAGAGCCGATCGGCATTGCCCCCCTGATGACAGAACTAGCGCAAGGCTTAGTCAAGCGCGGCCACCAAGTGCGAGTCATCACGGGAATGCCCAACTATCCCCAGCGCCGGATTTATCCGCAATATCAGGGCAAATTTTACCTCACCGAAGAACACAAAGGCGTCACAATTCAGCGCAGCTACCTGCGCGTCAACGGCCCCCATCCCAGCCTCCTAGACAGACTTTTACTAGACGGCAGTTTTGTCCTCTCCAGCGCCGTCCAAGCCTTCAGCGGCTGGCGTCCCGACGTAATTTTCTCGACAATGCCCCCTTTACCGATTTGCGTCCCTGTTGCCCTCTACGGCTGGAGTCGCGCTTGCCCGATCGTCCTCAACGTACAGGATATAGTCTCAGAAGCAGCCGTGCGCGTCGGCTTGGTGAAAAAAAACGGACTGCTAATTAAGATTGCTGACGCCTTAGAAAAATTTGCCTACAGCACAGCCAGCCAAGTCAGCGTCATCGACAGCGGTTTTATCAAAAAATTGCACTCTCAGGGAGTACCCCCAGAAAAAATAGTTTGCCTTCCCAATTGGGTTGATGTCAATTTCATTCGCCCCTTACCCAAAGAAAATAACCCCTTTCGAGAAACCCACAAACTCAAGGGCAAATTTGTCGTTCTGTATGCTGGAAATATTGCCCTGACTCAGGGATTGCAAACAGTGGTCAAAGCAGCAGCCCGTTTGAAACACATAGTTGAAATTGCTTTTGTAATTGTCGGAGAATCAACAGCACTAGCGCGCTTGCAAAAAGATTGCGAAACTTATAAAGCTACGAATGTAATGTTGCTACCCTTTGAACCGCGAGAAAAATTGCCGGAACTGTTAGCTGCTGCTGATGTGAGTTTAGTCGTACAAAAGCTGCGCGTTACTAACTTTAATATGCCTTCAAAAATTCAAGTAATTCTCGCTAGCGGTAGGGCAATTTTGGCGTCGGTTCCCGAAACTGGTACGGCGCACAAAGCAGTCCAGCAAAGCGGTGGCGGGGTTGTAATAGCGCCGGAAGATGCGGAGGCTTTGGCTGATGCTGTGGAGGATTTGTTCTTAAATCCCGATCGGGTGAATGCGTTGGGGGAACAAGGTAGAAATTATGCTGTTGAGAATTACGGATTTGAGGAAGCTTTGAATCATTATGAGGCTTTATTTGCGGCGGTGGCGGCGAGTCATGCTGAGAAAGTCTTGGCACCGCTGCCAAAGTAATCAGATAATTGGATTAGTGCAATAGGTAGCGCTCTTTTGTAGTAACGACTTTAGTCGCGATCGACTAAAAGGCTGAGGAAAAAACAGAAGTCCTCACTACGAAGTTGATGATAGTCATGTTATCTGATATAATATAATTCAATTTTTCGGTATGTTCCTGATTCCGACAAGGCTTGATTTAGTGCGATTAGTAATAATAATGCCACAGACGATCGCCAATGCACTAAAAATATGCACCAACGAAATCGCTTCACCGAGAAACAGCCACGCAGCAATACCGCTAAACACTGGAATCAGGTAATAGATTAAGGCTGTGCGGTTCGGGCCAATCAGGGCGATCGCCTGATTCCACGCCAGAAACGCCACCACGGACGACAGAACCCCCACATAAAGTAACGCCAGGGCGATCGAAGGATTGAACGCCACAGGGTGATAAATCCAACATTCCAGTGCATAGAAGGGCGATAAAAACAACAGCCCCAAGCTAAAAGTGCATAAAGTGAAAGTTGTCATCCGCAGGTTTGGTGGCTTGCGCTTCACCAGCATAGTGTAGCCAGCAAAGATGATAGATGCCAATAGCATATACAAATCGCCGATCCCAAAGGAAATACTCAGCAGCCTCTCTAACGAGCCTCCCGCGATTAACAATACAACACCGCTGACGGCGATCGCAATGCCGGCAGCGCGCGTTAACGAGATAGTTTCTCCATAAAAAAGACGAGACATAAGTACAATAAAAACCGGGGAACAACTGGCAATTAACGCCATATTCACCGCCAGGGTTGTGTGACCGGCCACATAGATCAAAGTGTTAAAAGTAGTCACGCCTAACAGGGCCGATACAGTCAAGTAAGGGAGAGATTTTTGAATCAATTTCCAATCTGCAACTGCTGCCCGCACGGTGAATGGTGCTAATGTAGCCACAGCAATAGTCCATCGCCAGAAAGCTAGACCAATCGGCAAAACATCCTGATTCAAAGCTCTAGCAACGATAAAGTTACCGGCCCAAATAGCAGTTGCTCCTACTGCCAAAACATAACCGATTGATACTCTATTATTCATTTATTAGTAGGGCGAATTTTTATGAGGTTTAGCCAATTTAATTTGAATTAAGTTAAACAACGGAATGAGATACAAATAAAAGGCATAAGGGATAAAATCTGCATTGACGCTCAAGATAGTTGCAGGCACTAATCCGGCAATATTCCAAGGAATTAAGGGAGAAATCACAACAGCGGTGTTTTCTAAGTCTACAGCAAGTTGATAATTATCTAATCCTTCTTTTCGGTATTTTTCCTCAACTAACTGATGAGTCAGAAGGATGGCGATTGTTTGGGTGCAGCCAAATGCAGCCGATAAAATTCCTATGATTGTCGTTCCACAAAATAAATCGCCTCTCGTTCGAGCTTTGTTTAGATACAATTCAATAAATTCTAGCGTTTTTGTTCCTGCAAAAAGACCGGCAAATGCTGTCGATACAATTACAATTATTGAAACTTTGAGCATCGACAAAATCCCTCCTCCCGCCACAATATCTTTTAAACTTGAAGTTGATTCTAACTTGAATCCGGCGATCGCGAATTGCAGAATGTCCAGCGGCGAATAATCTTGCACGAAAATGGCGATCGCACTTCCGGCAATTAGACTAACAGTCATGGCAATTTTGACCTCAACTCGCAAAACACAAAGAATTAAAATTGTCAAGGCTGGCAACCAAGTTATCCAGTTGAGATTGAAGGCTTTGCCAAGTTCAAAAGCCAGGTTATTGCCAGCAACTTCTACGGGATTTGCTAAGGATAAGATTAAATACAAGATGCTGGAAACTATCAGCGGATAAAAAGCTGTTACCGCCATATTTTTGAGGTTCTTATAAATGTCTGTGCGGGTAATGGCGGCAATCAAATTAGCGCTAGAAGACATGGGAGAACACCGATCGCCAAAATAAGCTCCGGCAATTATTGCCCCCGCGATCGTATTGGGATTTACACCGCTGCCCTTGGCTGCGATCGTTAAAGCAATGCCGATCGTGCTCGCAGTACCAAAGGAAGTCCCCAGCAGCACAGAAACCGTGCTAGTTAAGATAAACGCCCAAAAAATAAAATATTGAGGGCTAATTAATTTAATTCCCCAATATACGAGAACCGGAACCGTCCCCGCAGCCATCCATACGGCCATGACTGCCCCGATTAACAGTAAAATACCGATTACTGAAAAAGACTTTTGACTGCCAGCCACAGCCATTTTGATTAAGCTGTTTATCTGAAATCCCCTTCTCAACAAAATGGCAATAAAAATTGCCATAGAAGCTAGCAACGGATAAAGTACAAAATAACCTTTGATGGCACTAACTAAAAGTAAAACAAATGAAATAATTAGAAATAATATCAAGTCCATTATTGATGGGCTTTCATGTATTCTCTCAGTAAGCTGTTGATCTGGGTTTGATAACCACGACCTTGAGATTTAAACCACTCCAAAACATCACTGTCAATGCGTAAGGTAACTTGAGCTTTAGTCTTAGGGTTGGGCAAGCCTCGCTGAACTATGGCTTTAGCAAACATTTCAGGCGTAATTTCAGGGCAATCAGAGAAATCAATATCTTCATCAGTCATGGCATCTAGGCGTTGCCAGTCAGTTTGAGATTTGCTCGAAGTAAATTCGTTGTTCATATTTAGTTGCTTTTCTAGCAGAAATAATGCGGGTACATTCCTCTCGTTCTGTATGGACGATAGCGACTACTCGCCCTTGCAACAAACCAAAAGTCACAAACCTTTGCTCTCCATAACTGAATCGTTCATCCTCAACTGTTACGATTTCTCCATCAAAAACTAATGGAACGTCGATAAAGTCAATTCCATGTTTGCTAAGGTTGGTAAGACGTTTAGTCTCATCCCACTCAAATTCCATACCTTGATTGTCACTAGATATTGTAACTACAATTTGTCGTTACAGCCACTTACTTTAACACATCTTTGGATCGCCCACTTCGCCCCCTTCGCCCAATCACCCCAAATATCCCAACACCGCTGCTACCCGACGCCGCAGTCCATTAAAACAAAACGCTAAAATAGTAGATCCTACAATTTGGGAGTTAATATTTGACACTTGCACCTACGCGCGAAAACGTCCTAGCTTGGCTCTCGCAGCGCGTTCCTGCTGCCCGCATCACACATATCCTCGGAGTCGAACAGACAGCAGGTGACTTGGCCAGACATTACGGCCTCGACGAAGCAAAAGCTCGATCGGCCGGTTTGTTGCACGACGCAGCAAAATACTTCAAACCCCAACTGCTGCTGCAAATGGCTCAGAAGGAAGGTTTAGAGTTAGACTCAGTGTTGGAAGCACACCCGCATTTGCTGCACGCAGACGCCAGCGCGATCGTCGCTAGAGACGAATTCGGAGTGGTCGATCGAGAAATTTTGGACGCAATTGCCAATCACACCCTCGGCAGACCAAGCATGAGCCAGCTCAGTTGTGCCGTATTTGTAGCAGACTCTATAGAGCCGAGCCGCGGCAACACCCCCCAACTAGCAGCACTGCGCGAGGCAAGCTGGCAAAATCTTTATGCAGGCGTGTGGCAAACTAGCGATTATTCTCTGAAATATTTGCTAGAAACTCGCTGCTACATTCACCCGCGCACCGTACTTACGCGCAATTGGGCGCTGCAAATGGCTCGCCAATCGCCGGAAACAGGAAATTCCACAGGGAAGTCGATCGAACAAATCACCAGTTAAAAGTAAAATTTACCAGCAATCCTTTACTTACTTCTGACTTCCACCTAACTCCTATTTCCAATCTCAAACCGCCAACAACCGATTTTCCTTTACTGTCTCAATTAGGAACTTAAACACTTAATGTCAGATCTAACCCAACTCGAATATTCCAGAACTCAGTCTACAGAAACAGACAGCGCCACCTCAGACGAAACGCGCGGCCTGATCGTGACCGCTGCCCAAGCTGCCGATGACCGCAAAGCCGTTGATATTGTATTGCTCAAAGTGTCAGAAGTATGCTATCTGGCAGACTACTTTGCGATCGTCACCGGATTTTCCAACGTCCAAGTACGAGCCATCTCCCAAGCCATCGCCGACCAAGTAGAAGAAGAATGGGGACGGTTGCCACTACGTACACAAGGGCTATCAGACGCAAGTTGGGTAGTCATGGACTACGGCGACGCGATTATCCACATCTTGAAACCCCAAGAGCGCGAGTTTTACAATTTAGAAGCGTTTTGGGGACACGCCGAACGGATTGATTTTTCCACCGCAGAGGAATGCTAATGTGAAAAACGCTTCTGTTTCTATTTGTCCTGTTCCGCAAGAACAGCGCCCGGTTAATGAATACCAAGAACTTACAGAATCTGGTTTTTTTAGCTGGGTAACTCTCGATTGGCCTGAGTATTTGGCAAAACTAGCTTGGGTTTGGGGTTGGAGTTGCTTGGTATCCGGGCCGATAGCTGCTTCTAGCTTTGCTCCCTTCAAGTATCCAGTTCAGTTTGCCCTGTGCGCGGCAGCCGGTGCCAGTTTTATTCTAGGATTGGCTTTGCTGCGACTTTACTTGGGTTGGTTCTACGTGCGATCGCGCCTTGTAAATCCCACCGTCGTCTACGAAGAGTCAGGCTGGTACGATTGTCAATCTTGGCCTAAAACACCGGAGATTTTAGCTCAAGACCAGTTGATAGTCAACTACGAACTAGAACCAATTCTCAGGCGTTTGCGGCAGACATTTTATGGTTTGACTGTATTGCTGGTTGCCGGGGGAATAATTTGGAATTGTTTGTAATCGGGAATCGTGACAGGGAAGTTTTGAGTTGTCCGGGCGGTGTGCTTTTGTCGCCGCCCGCTTACAACTTCCTCCACCAAATCTAAAATCTAAAATCTAAAATCTAAAATTGATATGACAAGGGGAAAACGAACCCAAGCTCCCGAACTGGAAGTCACACTGCTGCGCGAAGGTATTGTGGAATCTAGGCATCGCGCCCAAGCCGCTGTCTGTGACAAACGCGGGCGCGTTCTGTCCGTTGCGGGTAACTCGGAAACGGCGACATTTGTCCGTTCTTCTCTCAAACCGTTTCAAGCTTTGGCTGTGACGGCGAGCGGGACTTTGGAACGCTACGAATTGACCGATCGAGATTTAGCGATTATTTGCAGTTCTCATCAAGGTACGATCGAGCAATCGCGACAGGTGTTTAACGTCCTGTGGCGCTGCGACATAGACCCATCTAAACTTCAATGCCCCATTCCTGAAGGCAAAAAAAGCCCCCTCCAATACAACTGTTCCGGTAAACACGCCGGAATGCTGGCTGTCTGTCAGCAAATGCACTGGCCGCTGAATACTTACTTGAGCCGCAAACATCCCGTCCAGCAACTTATTTTGGGCAAGGTGGCTGACTTGCTGGCCATGCCTGCCGAAGAGTTTATCAGCGCTCGCGACGACTGCGGCGCTCCTACCTATTTGTTGCAGTTGGGACAAATGGCATCTTTGTACGCTAAGTTAGCCTCCGGCGACAATGTGGACATGGAGCGGATTGTCCGCGCTATGACTCACCACCCGATGATGGTTGCCGGTGAGGGAAGATTTGACACGGAACTGATGCGCTTGACTCAAGGAGAATTGGTCAGCAAGTCCGGCGCAGAAGGGGTGCAGTGCATTGGCCGCGTTGGTGAAGGTATGGGCTTGGCCATTAAAATCGCCGATGGTGGCAAGCGCGCTAAATTTGCTGTGGCAATTCACTTGCTCAAGCAGTTGGGGTGGATTACTCCGACTCAGGCCGAAACTCTTTCGGACACTTACCTGACTCTCAGCGATTTTAAGCGCTTGGAGGTAGTCGGGGAAGTTTCGATGCTCTAAGTTGTTCTGCATTCAAATTGTAGATCTAAATAACCGACCAAAAATCCTCCCCCTCTCTCCCCCTCTCCCCCTCTCCCTCTTCGATACTCTGAGCCGATTTTAGCAACCCCTCCCACAATCTCAATTTTTTTTTTGATTTAGGGGTTGCAATTTTTCGGAAGGTATGTTTATATTAGAGAGTAGACAAAGCGACGCGGGATAGAGCAGCCTGGTAGCTCGTCGGGCTCATAACCCGAAGGTCAGTGGTTCAAATCCACTTCCCGCCACCAACTTGAAACAAACCCTGTAATTGTTGAAGTTTCAGGGTTTGATTTTTGAGAATAGAGAGTAGACAAAGCGACGCGGGATAGAGCAGTCTGGTAGCTCGTCGGGCTCATAACCCGAAGGTCAGTGGTTCAAATCCACTTCCCGCCACCAAATTTAATCAGATAAGCCCCGGCAACCAAAAAGTTGCTGGGGTTTGTTTTATCTGAAAATTCAGAAAATAGGGACGCAGCATTGCTGTGTCCCTACCGCATATTTGTGTTCCAAAGGAAAAAATCAACTAGACCCTCAACACTTAACCCCATACTTTTCTACGCCCGTTTGTGCAAGCTTTATTTCTCAAAAATCAGCAATTCAATATCCCTGTTTTTAAACTTTGCATTTTAAATTGCTAAGCCGATTGAGCTTGCAGCCAATCAAAGATCAAATCTAACTGTTTCAGCGTCACTAACCCGTACTGCCACAAAACCATCGGCAGTTGGCTGGCATCTTCTTCGCCGTGTCTGAGAGCAACGGCGATCGCAGAATTCGATAGCGCCAATTCTCCCCGCAAATAATCGATCAGTTGAGCCTTTCCCATCACCTTCACCGCCTGTTTTATGCGATTTTGTAAAGATATGTATCCGATTTGACTGAATTTGAAGTTTAATAGTCCTAATTTTCTGTTGATAAGGGGTGATGTGGTGTGATGGAAAGCGCACGGAACTTGTGATAAAACTCATAAAAAAAGGCGATCGCAGTCACAAGATATCCCAGCCTAAAAAAATAGGATCGGGCGATCGATCGCTTGACATCAATTCACTTAAAATGGCTACAGTCCTAGCTGAAGCTGAACTCCCGCTTCTGTGCCGCTGTCGCTCGGTTTAATAGGTAAGGGATTTCCTTGGCGTCGGGCGTCGGAAGGAGTAGTAATAAATTCCAATTCCGGGCCAACTTTGAGGCGAAATGTATCAGCCAAGCTGCGCTCCCTCCTAGCAGAATTAGCCCCCGTTTGTGATTCACCAATCAAGTTTTGGTAGTCCGAGTCCACTGTTCTGTCCTCCACAGTCCTCAGGGAATCCCCCGATAAAGTCGTTTCCGAATTTTGGGGCTCTGATTGCATTCTTTGTTGGGCGAAAACTGCCGGGGTGAAACCGATCAAAATTGAGCTCAGCCCGAGAACAGTACCAAAATTAGCCATAACTGCGTTCATCATCCATGCCTCCGCTAGCTGCATCCTACTATCCTAATTGTACCCAACCGGAGTTTAGTTGCGCTATATCAAAAGTAACTGGTTGTGAAAATAAGCTGGCACTAAGTGGAATTGTCTGTGATTGTTGACGGAGAGAGGGAGAGAAGAAGATCAGGAGGAGAGGATTTTACTGTTGGAGGAATACAAATCGATAAATATACAGAAACCGTTCCATGAAACCGCGTTTACGAACATACTTGGTTGCAGCAACGCTCAAACACTTAGGACTTACGCACGGAGGACTAAACAAGAAACACGCTTCGGTGCTGGACGTATTAATAGTGCAGAAATCTGGTTTCGATGGGGATTAAAGGTCTAGATGGAGTATAGTCGATGGTCAAACCCGGTTTTTCGCCAAGGAGCTAACAAAAGTCTGTCTCAATCTTCAATCGTCAGGGCGATCGCGCGCCGATGTCTCAAATCTCAAATGTCCCAGAGTACGATCGTCCCAGAATGTGTCGAAGACTCATCTCGATCGCCCTCCCAAAGCTCGCGATCGCGTTAAGATGGCGGTGGCAGCCGTTAAAAATTCAATAACCAGCGGCAGATTCCGAGTTCTTAACAGCACTTTGCCTGCTCAAACAATCTCAACGTTCAAAATCTGCGCTCATCAGGTTGTACCTTACTTAAATGTTGTGGATTCATAATATTTCTGCTCGATCATGCCAATCAGATCTCTGACAGACCGGATTTTCAAAATGTCGGGTAAAGTGCCAATTCGCATCGTCCTTGTCGTGCCTTTTGCCCTCCAGACTTTCGCTGCGGTAGGGCTGACGGGGTGGCTGTCGTTACGCAACGGGCGCAGGGCCGTCAACGATGTTGCCGCCCAACTGCGGGCGGAAGTCACATCGCGCATCGAGCAACACATTCATAGTTATATCGAAACGCCGCACCAAATCAATCAACTCAATCTCAATGCCATCAGTCTAGGCATTTTGAACGTGCAGGATTCCGCTAGTTTACGCAATTACTTCTCCAAGCAAATCAAAATCTTTGATAAAATTAGCTACATTCAATTCGGCTCCGAACAAAAAACTTTTACGGGAGTTGAACGCCTCGACAACGGCAAGTTGCAAGTTCGGATTTCTAATCAATCTACTGGCTATAACTTTTACAGCTACGCGCCGTCGGAGTTCGGGGAAGCAACCGAGGTATTAAAGACTATTCCTAACTACGACCCCCGCCTCCGACCTTGGTACACGGCTCCGGTGCGGACTGGTCA
Organism: Microcoleus sp. S1D4; assembly: GCF_036700765.1. NCBI lineage: Bacteria > Bacillati > Cyanobacteriota > Cyanophyceae > Oscillatoriales > Microcoleaceae > Microcoleus > Microcoleus sp. S1D4. The sequence goes on along the minus strand of NZ_JAUBPP010000010.1, from coordinate 97,754 downwards.
ACCAACCTGGAGTAAAATTTATAGTTATTTTGATACTCCAAAACTGGCGATTACGGCTGCACAACCAGTTTACGGCAACCGAGGAGAATTGATTGGAGTTGTGGGTGCGGATTTGCTACTTTCCCAAATCAATCAATTCTTGGAAACTCTAAAAATTGGTAAGTCTGGCAAAACTTTTATTATAGAAAGGTCTGGACAATTGGTGGCAAATTCTACTCCAGAACCGCCATTTATTGTGAGCAATGGCGTTGCGAAACGGATTGCTGCAACGAGCAGCCAAAATGTTCTAATTCGATCGACAGCCCGCTATTTGACACAGCGCTTCGGGGATTTGAGCAAGATTGACGGCACTTACCAGCTAGATTTTGCGATCGGCGGAAAACGCCACTTTCTACAGGTGACACCCTTCTCAGACAGCAGGGGCCTCGACTGGTTGATTGTGCTGGCGGTTCCCGAAGCCGATTTTATGGAAGAAATTAACGCCAACACTCGCTACACAGTGTGGCTGTGTTTCGGTGCTTTGGTGGTGGCGACGGTTCTAGGGTTTCTGACTTCGAGGTGGATTGTGATCCCGATTCAGCGTCTGAGCAAGGCTGCGGAGGCTCTGTCGCGAGGAGAATGGGACTCGATGGCGGTAGATCCCCGCTTGATGGTGTCTGTAGAGCGGGAGGATGAGGTGGGTGTCCTGGCTCGCTCTTTTAATACGATGGCCGGTCAATTGGAAGAGTCGTTTGCTACTCTCGAAGAACGGGTGGAAGCTGCGATCGCAGATAAAATTAAATTAATTGGCTCTCTGAAACAATCTCAGCAAAAACTCGCTCTCCATCTTTATCAAACTCCTTTGGGGGCGATCGAATGGAATCTCAATTTTGAAGTAGCCGACTGGAATCTGTCAGCGGAAAGAATTTTTGGATACAATCGCTTGGAAGCAATGGGACGCCACGGAGTCGATCTCATAGTTCCTGAAAATGCTAAGGAGTATGTCAGGCAACTATCTATTACTTTGCTCACTAATCAAGGAGGAGTTAGTAGCATTAACCAGAATATTAGAAAGGACGGCCAAATTATTCTTTGTGAATGGTACAATACTACTTTGGTTGATGCTGACGGCTGTATCATCGGAGTGGCATCGCTAGTTCAAGATGTTACGGAGTTTCACACTGCGATGGAGCAGTTGCGGGCTAGTGAGGAGCGGTTTCGCCAGTTGGCAGAAAATATTCATGAGGTATTTTGGATTAGAGAACCAATTCAACAGCAAATAATTTATGTGAGTCCAGCTTGCCAGAAAATATGGCATTTGAGCTATCAGAGTTTGCTGTCAGAACCGGAGGCTTTTTGGAATGCTATTCACCCGGAGGATCGCGATCGCGTCAAGGCTGCTTTTGAGAAACACCTGCGGGGCGATTATGATGAGGAGTATCGGGTAGTGCGATCTGACGGTTCAGTTTGCTGGGTGCGCGATCGGGCTTTTCCAGTCCGCAACGAAACCGGAGAAATTTACCGCATCGTCGGCATTGCAGAAGACATTACCCAGCGCAAATTAGCAGAAGAATTCCAAAAAGTCGCTCAAACCGCTCAAGCTGCAAGCCAAGCCAAAAGCGCTTTTTTAGCCAATATGAGCCACGAATTGCGTACTCCCCTCAACGCAATTATCGGTTACAGCGATATGCTCAAAGAAGATGCTGAAGATTTAGGCCACGAAGATATTATCCCAGACTTGCAAAAAATTCAAACTGCCGGCAAACACTTGCTGTCTTTAATTAGCGATATTTTAGATATTTCTAAGATTGAAGCAGGGCGCATGGAACTTTACCTAGAAACTTTCAACCCAGTTACTTTAATTGAGGAGGTAGTTTCTACAGTCGAACCATTGGTAGATAAAAATAATAATCAGTTTAAAGTTAATTGTGCTAGCGAGTTGGGAATGATGTATGCTGACCTTACCAAAACTCGTCAAATATTGCTCAACCTGCTGAGCAATGCAGCCAAATTTACGGAAGGTGGCACTATTACCCTATCCGTTGAAAGAGTTAAACATGACAGCTTAACAACTCAAGAAATAGCAGAACCTTCCGACTTAATAATTTTTCGCGTTGCTGATACCGGCATTGGGATTCCGGCCGAACAAATGCAGCATTTATTTCAAGCTTTTATGCAGGGCGACGCTTCAACTACGCGCAAGTACGGCGGCACAGGTTTGGGATTGACTATTAGCCGTCATTTTTGCTTGATGATGGGCGGCGATATGCAAGTTCAAAGCCAGTTAAATTGCGGATCTATTTTCACCGTATGCTTGCCGGCCAAAGTTGAATTATTGGTCAGCAGTTAGTCTTGCTATCCGGGACGCACTTGTTATACCAATTAAAAAAAGTTTGGCTACAATTATCAAATAGTATACCAATTATTAAAAGTCGCTGCTCTTGGAGCCCGAGACTGCAATGGCGTGTCTCTACAGATGCTCACGTACAATCTATATTTAGCCCTATTTTTCATAAGTTGTATTACCAAATAAATCGGGTTTCTTGCCAAAAAACCTGCGCTTTCCGATAATTTATGAGCAAGAAACCAAGGTGATGATACGATGCACCCTCAGTCTTATTCTAGTTAATTTGCCGTTTCTGCCGCCCCAAAAGTTGAGCGGCTAATATCCCGCCGACAAAGCCAAAGAAATGTGCTTGCCAGGAAACTCCCGGCTGCGAAGGTAAAACTCCCCAAATTAAACCGCCGTAGAAGAAACCGACTATTAAAGATATCGCAATAGAGGTAAAGCTGCGTTCAAAATATCCGCGCAGCAGTAGAAAGCCGAAGTAACCAAAGATTAATCCGCTGGCACCTATGTGGACGGAATTGGGCGCGCCTGTCAGCCAAACGCCGAATCCGCTGACTAGGATAGTGATGGCACTCACGATGAAAAAGTCCCTAGTTTCTCGCAGCATGATTAACCAACCAAATGTCACAAACGGGAGGGTATTAGCTGCTAAGTGAGCAAAACTGCCGTGCAAAAAAGGCATGAATATGATGCCTTCAAGTCCTTGGATGCTGCGGGGGCGGACTCCGTAGGCATTCAGCGCGCCTCGGAATAGGAATACATCGACAATTTCGATAATCCAGAGGAGGGAGACGAAGCCGCCGAGAATGGCGGCGTGGCTTTGCAATACGCGGGTGATGCTTTTGCTTTCTGGGTGGCTCATGGGTTGTGAGGGCGGTGAAACCGATTATTTATAATTGTAGGAGTTTTTTGCCGATCGCGCGAAGCGACACTTGGCACTAGCTTTCAGGTTTTTTGCAGTCGAGCTTATTTGAAACTATTATAACTTTGATTTGAAATTCCGCATTTTCACCTATAGAATAATTCACCTTAATGCGTCACAATGATCGAAGAACTGCACTAGGAGAGTTAACCAAAGGTTGAAGTTAGAACGTATCAGGCAGAGTTTTTACCCCATAGGTAAATGCTTGAGCTGGCAGTGAGGACATTTTGGCGATCGCACACTGTCTCTAAAAACTCAGGAACTACTTGTCTCGGTTCTAGTCATTAATTCAAGAACTTTCATCCGGTAAAGCAAAACGAGCTGCTGTAGGTACTTATTGTAGACAAAATCCAGTACAAGCTCTACAAAGAGTTCTTGGCACCTCGTTCTAAAAGAGGAGAAGAGCAATATGAACGTATTTGAGCAAAAATTACCCCAGAGAATTCTGCCAATTTGGGTATGGCATCGCAAAGAAGAAATTACTGTTACTTTCGCTACAATTTCTCAGCCTTATAGTAAAAAGCCGCGCTTTGATTTGTTACATCCGCTGAAAGAGTGGATCGAGAACACGGAAATTAAGAGTCAAAAATTTGCTCGATTTTTGTGTAAATATATTCCGTCGCAGTGTCCGTTTGAGCGGGAAGTCAAGTTTGGCGATCGCACTTTATTTTCCATTCCCCCAATGTGTAAGTTAAATCCGCTTTACGAGCAAGTTGTTGGGATTCGCTTTCGGGCTTTGTGTTATTTGGCTGACGAGTGCGGCGTGGATGTAACTCCTTATTGTTAATTTTCCAAAAACTTTAATTTCTAACTCTTTTTTTTGCCCTCCCTTCTCTTTGTTGGGGAGGGTTTTTTATTTTCAGATTATTCGGCGGTTGAAACCGCTACTGCACAAGCACAAGTTCGGCGGTTGAAACAGCTACTAAATAAACAAAGTCTGCCTTCGCAGACTAAGAGAGCGCGATCGCATTTAAAGACTAGAGAGAGCGAATTACTCGTTGTTGGAGAAAGAGTTGGCCGTTTTTATCAGAAAGAATGGGTCTAAAACCCCGTCCTTACAGGACGAATTTGCAAACGGAAGTATAAAGCTTGACCCATCTTTTTTAAGAAATATAAAAAGAAAAAACACGCAAATATTTTGCTATATACTAATAGCAACTCAAAAAAAAGGAGTTAGACTTGCTGGCAAACTATGTGTACAAGTTGCGTCCGAATCAAACGCAAGAATCAAAAATGTCTAATTGGGTAGATATGTTGCGAAGCCATTACAATTGGTGTCTTAACGACAGAATTACTCAATACAGCCAGCAATTTGTTCAAGGCAACTATTGCGATATCAGAACGCAGGGTGAAGCTTGTCCGTTGACCACCTGTGTTAGTAGCAAAAATGGTGCAACTGGCGAACCTTGGAAAACAGGCAAAGTAGATAAAGATGGAAAATCCAAAAACCCTCGACGCAATCCAGGTGACATTCAAATCACCGCGCTGCCGGAATTGAAGGCGGCCAGACCCTGGTTCAGTGGGGTAGACTCAACTGTTTTACAACAGAACGTCAAACGGCTAGATACGGCCTATAAGAATTTTTTTGACGGGCGTGGCTTTCCTAAATTCAAGAACCGCAGCAACTTCACTTCCTTTACTTTTGTGATGGGAGTAAAAACACAATGTAGTAAAATATACTTGCCGAAGTTAGGTTGGATGCGTTTTTACAACTCGCGCCCAATCCCCGATGGCTTTACGATTAAAGCTTGTGCGGTAAGAAAGCGACAGAATGGTTGGTATGTATCGATCCGTATTCAGGACAAGTCTGTCCCTAGCTATACGACAAAACCTCTCAAAGATGTCGTCAAGGTAATTGGCTGCGATATGGGGATTACAAAATTAATTCATCTATCCGATGGAACTCAAATTGAAAACCCCAAGTTTTCGACTACTAAAAAAGCTAAGCGCACTCTGAAAATCAGGCAGAGACGAGTTAGTCGAAAAGCGAAAGGCAGTAAGAACCGCAAAAAAGCCGCTAAAAAGCTAGGGCTTTTTCACCAAAAGATTAGCAATAAGCGCCAAGCTTACCAATGGAAAATTGCCAATATAATAGTTTCCCGTAGGGTTGACGCGATTGCTCTAGAGAATCTAAATATCTCCGGCATGATGCGCCGATGTCGAGTAAAAACCGACGAGAAAACAGGTAGATTTCTCAAAAATGGGCAGTCAAGAAAGAAGGGCTTGAACCGCTCTATTTCCGATGCAAGCTGGGGTGAATTAATTTTAAAGATCGAGTATCTCGCTGCAAAGCAAGGAAAGGTCGTAATTAAAGTTAATCCCAAATACTCCAGCCAAGAATGCCGGAATTGCGGTAACACGGACAAGTCTAATCGAGATGGCGAAAAGTTCATTTGTACGGAATGCGGACACCACGAACACGCTGATATTGGTGCTGCAAAAACTATTCGCTTTCGGGCTTTGAATTTGGTACGCGGGGACTCCGCGAAACCGGGCGTTCGCGCCTAAACGCTCAGAATATATCCTCACGCTCGATTGAGCAATCGTGAGGAGTCTGGGAACCCTGGAAACAGGGGAATTGAAGTAGAAATTCTTCAAGAATCCTCGTGCCTTCAGGCCGATGGAGTGTCAAAAACACTGAGGCTGGCTCCTGTAATAATGTAATCCTAGGTGTCTTTTTTGGCCACATAACCAGTCCCCTCTTCAGTTTCATGGTTTGTTCTTCTTTGATGGCGATCGTTTAGAGATGTCATCCGGGGTTGCGTGGGAAAAAGGCTGATGAAAAAACCATTGATTCAACCGTTTTAAACCCCGTGTTACATAGACAGGTCGATCGTGATTAAACACGCCATAGGCACGTTGTTTTACCCAGTCTGCAATCAAAAACCAGATCAACGCATAAATCCAGACAAAGCCAGCCAAACCCCATCCGAGAGGAGTCATAAAGATGCCATACACAGCAATTAGGGTGGCGATTATTTGAGTTCCCAAGACGGCTGCTAACAAAATTTTCGCTGGTTTGATCGACCAAAAGAGCCCCTTAGTGCGGGTGACGAAGATGGTGAGATGTCCGGCGATCGAAAGTTTTAGATAAATCAAAGTTTGCAGAATGCTGCGATCGAGGTGAAAATACCGTTCTCCCAAATACAACATCCCAAAAGAACTAACTAATCCAGTTACCCCTAAAACAGTTGCCAGTCCCAAGACGATCGGCATATTCTAGGTTTCGGGGCGATTGGCGGGACGGGTGTTATCGTAGGCAATGGAAATAATCGCACCATCATTCAACAATGCCAGCAGCACAATCATCATGGCAGTGACGGGATAGAAGTTGTAAACCAGAATAGAAAGGGTCATAAACAACAAAACCCGGATGGTTTCAGTAATCCGGTAAATCGCGTAGTTGTTCATCCGCTGAAAGATGCGGCGGCTTTCTTGAATCGCCTCTACGATTACAGAAAGTCCAGGTGTAAGCAAAACAATATCGGCAGCCGCACGGGCAGCATCGGTGGCTCCAGAAACCGCAATTCCGGCATCAGCTTTTTTGAGGGCGGGGGCATCATTAACGCCCTCGCCAGCCATGCCCACGAGATGCCCGCGTTGCTGCAAGACATCGACGATATGGTATTTGGGTTCCGGGAAGACTTGAGCAAATCCGGCGGCGGCTTCGATCGCATCGCTAACTTGTCCAGTTTCGTGAGGTGCGGCTGCTTCTAGCAAACTAGCATCGAGGATATCTCCCTTTAATCCTAGTTGATGAGCAGTTTCACGGGCGATCGCCTGTTGATCTCCCGTTAACATTTTTAGGTCAATTCCCAGCTTTTTCACTGCCTGAATCATCAGTTGCGAGTCGCTTCGGGGTGGATCGAATAGCGGTATTACGCCCAAAAATTGCCAGTTATCACCATCGTCAGTCCGGGCAACCCCCAGGGAACGAAATCCGCGTTTAGCAAAACCTGCGATCGCATTCCCTGCTTGAAATTCTTCCCAAAAACCCACTACTCCGTTGCCGATTAGGAGTACCAAAATGATCCCAAAATTTACCCAGTCTCCAACTATTGCCGAAAGAATCACCGCCGCCTCAATCATCCAGGCGATCGGCCCCCAAAAGTGCGATAGGAATTGCATTATTGGGCTGACGGTTGTTTCGGGTAACTCGTTATAGCCACCTTTTGATTGTCGTTGCAGTGCCTCTTTTTTGCTCAATCCCTGATTGGAAGTAGTCAGTTGCTTTTGTAGGTCTTCTAACGATAGATGCGAAAGCGTTTCTCGATCGGTAGGTACAGTCATGATCTGGCTCCTCTACTTGTAAATTACAAGCTATTCAAGATAAGATGAGAACAATATTGAAAGCGCAAAACTTCCGATAAACGTCAAGATAGACCAATTTGTATCTTGAGTTTGATGCGCTTCAGGAATAATTTCTTCAGCGATCGCCACCATCAAAGTGCCTGTTGTAAATGCAAGCACAACTAGCTTGGGAAGCTCGGCTTGTCCGCGCAATCCCCAATAGCCCAACGTCGCGCCTAGCCAAACAGGAATAATAAATGCCGCAAGCAACAAAAATCGCAATGTTCGCTGCATATTTTGACTCTTAAACGCTGCATTAGTGACAAATCCTTCTGGAATGTGAGCTACAACTCTCCCCGATGCCAGCACTACTCCTAAATGAGGTGAGATCGTCAGACTGGTGCCAATCATTAATCCATCGCCAAATAAGTCGATCGCAATACTCAGAAAAATTGCCAAACTCACAGTATTGAGATCGATGCCACGCAGTCGATTTTTGCTTAAGTTGAGAAGTTGATTAACCCATACAAAAAAAGCTCCACCTAAAAACAATGCTAGAACCGTTGCCCAAACAGGTTTAGCGATAACGACTTTAGGTATCAGTTCGGTAGATGCGATCGCTTGTGGAGGAGAAGAAGAATAAGTTAATAAAATGGAATTCACCTTACCGATCCTCTAGTTCAATAATTCTAATCCTTTGGTAGTCCTAAATCTGGCAAGCTTTTTACAATTATAACGGTTTCTAAGCTGACGGTGATTACTTGTTTGATTAAGCGCACGATGTATTCTTCATCATCGAGTCGGTTGGGATCGTTGGTGATCCCGCTTCGTTTATCGGTGCTGATTTGGTATTGATCGACGATCCAATCTAGGGCGGAACGGTTGCCGAGGCGATATTCTAATACTTCTGGGGGAATGCCTGTCAGCGTCAGGAAGTCGTTATATTTGATTTGGGTTTTGTCTTTGCTGAGGCGCATTTTTTCGACTCGCCAATCTATCGGGAGGTCTTTGTTTTCAATATGTTTGAGGCGATATTCGGGTTGTTGTTCGTAGTTGATATGGATTTCGGCGAGGCGTTTTCCTGCTGTGGCAAAAGGATTAAATTCTGGCGCGAAGGGGATGCGCGGTAGTTCGCGTTTGAGGTTAGCGGCGTAACGTTGGCGATAGTGGGGATGATGGAGTAGGGCGTAGGTGTAATGGAAGATGTCCCATTTGGTAATCTTGGGATCTTGATAATGGGTGTGAAATTGTTCTAACGCCCAATCTGTAATGTTTTCTTGACGATTATTTCCATCTTTATCATAAATATAGAATGGGAAACATTGAGTAGGACGACCACCTACGTCCATACAAGGAATAGTATTTAAGATTTGAACAAGGAAAGGGACTTGCGAATGATTTGTTATAGCAATTACTTTGTTTTCTATTTCTACGTTCAGAGTGGGGAAGAACCGAGCATTACTACCTGCTTCATCAATAATCACATCATCAAAATATAGAAATCTTTTAGTGAAAGGTCTATATAGACTTAATCTTGCTTTAGATGAGTTAAAATTTAGTTTTTTATAATTCTTCAGCGACCGCTTTAAATTGCGGCTCCATTTTACATTTTCATAGTCAAGAAAACTGTCAATATCAATAGGTTTTATTGAATCATGATAACTAATGAGTTGAGTATTGTAATCACTACAAAAAACCTCTACTCTTTTAAGTAATTCGTCAAGAGTGAAATCATAGACTACTGAATCTCGATTAGTAGAAACTCCTAAAGAATAAAGTTTAAAAACTGCTTCATCTTTATTCTGACTACTTCCTGATTTAACTTCTTTACTTCCTAAAGCAATAAAATTAAGAAAATTATGGCTCATATTTTGAGTTAACCAATTATTTTGACTGTCAGGAATAAGTTCTTGCCATTCCAAGTTATATAAACTTTGAGCATTTTCCAAGATCGTGAATTTATCTTTTCGTTTTGCTCTCCAGTCAACCTCTGAATACAGTAATTTATGCTCATCTATATTTCGCTTCTTTACGAAAAATGTTACGGCAACTCCTACCATTGCAGACAAGCCAAATACAGTATGTTTTTCACCAAGAGGAATTCCATCCCTCATTGAATCCTGTCTAATATCTCCCTTTAAATCCAAAACATAAATAGTGTTGAAATCTTTGGACAGATGATTTCTCATCGAATCAAAAGCTTTCTTATCTAAAAAACTGTTGTTAGTAACAAAAGCGACTATACCTTCATCCCCAATTCGATCGGATGCCCAACGTATAGCTTTAACATAAGGATCGCTGAGCTTGCTGAGTAGACTAGCTCTTGAATCTTTAGCATAGGTATCTGAGACTCTATCATCTACACCTTTTCTATCGGTTCTTTTATATTTACGATTTTTGTTATTGTCATTTTCATCAACTTGGTTGGTATTGTATGGTGGATTACCAAGAATCACAAAAATTGGAGATTCTTGCTGTCTTTTGACTCTTTGTGTATTTTCTGGGACAAACAACGATAGCTGTTGCTCATCAATCATTTCAAAAGTATCAACTAAACAAATCCCCTCAAACGCCTCATACTTTCCAGTCTGCTCAAAATACTCATGCTCAATATTCATTGCAGCAATGTAATAGGGCAGCAACATCACCTCATTGCAATGCAACTCATGCTCATATTTATGAGGCAAAGCCGACTTCTGGATTTCCGCAATCTCACGCATCACCCGCATGATGAAATTTCCCGTTCCTACAAACGGATCGAGAATATGCACACCCTGATCTATTAGAGACTTGCCAAACTCCCGTTGCAAAATCTCCTCCACACTCTTCACCATAAAATTCACAATCGGCTGTGGTGTATACACAATCCCATGCGTATCCGCCACCTTCGTCGAAAAGCCCTGAAAGAACTTTTCATAAACTGTATTCAGAAAATCTTGCTTTTGCGAAAAATCATCAATCGTTGCAGCCGTCTCCTCGATCGCCCCATAAAACCGATCCAAACTACTCAAAAAATGAGCGCGGCTGAAATGCTTAGAAGTCAAGGCATTGATCACTTTCTCAATCTCAACCGCAATAATATTCCGTTGAGCAAAATCTGGATTATTGAACACACTCCGAAAAATCCGTTCCGTCAATAAATGTTGAATCAACATCTCCTCAACCGCAGACTCCGATAGATTCGGATTAATCGACTGACGGCAAAGCTGCATAAATGTCGCAAACGCATCGATGAATTTTTTGTTAGTCTTCTCCTGTGTACGGATTAACTCAAGTAGCGCCGTTGCATGATCCTTTACGCGATCGCCAAATTCCTCAGCAGCTTTTTCCCATTGCGCGATCGCAGGCGCACGATATTCAAAAAACTGGCGCACCACATCCACCAATTCCTGATCCTTGGTAATGTCTACATCCATCACCAACTTGCCATCTTGATAAAGAATGGCGCGATCGGGCTGCTGAAAAATAATATTGTCTTTGGGATAGCCCACCGCAAATTTTTTCTGAACTTCCTTCTTCAGATCATCCTTACTATCCTTCGCTTCCCAGTAAGCACGCGGTAAATGATAAATATCTACCAACGCCCCATCGATGCGAATTGGCTGCTTGTTCGATCGCTTAATTGCAAATTGCTGTTCCAAAGTCCATTCAAACTGTCGCCCACAGGACTCCAGCAATTGCTGAAAAGCCGATAACACCGCCCCTTCATGGACTATACCTAACTTGGCGTAGCGATCCAACGCTTCATAGTAATTTTTGATTGGCTTGTGCGATGGCTTGAGGCTAAGACTAGGCATATTCAGTCTGTATGAGATAGGGGATAAGACTACTATAAACTAACTGCGAAAATCTGGCGATCGCCGATTTTTGATTTTGTTTAACTTAAGATGGATGAGTAATCATTTTATTCCTGGGTTGAATAGACATCTCCAGAAATCAGAGATCGACTCAAGCATAGCCAGGGCTTGAAATTCATTTTTGGAGATGTCTAATAGGCGAATTCATTAAACAATCGATCGCACCAATCCACCCTCGACTCGCAAGGCAGCACCATTAATTGCAGAGGCTAAAGGACTAGCAACAAATGCAACTAATGCAGCAACTTCAGACGTTGAAGCAAATCGCTGAATCAGGGAAGATGGACGAGTTTTGGTGAAAAATTCTTTCTCAACTTGTTCGGCTGAAATATTTTGCTCTTTGGCAAGTCCCTCGATAAAAGTTTCCACTCCTTCGGAACGAGTTGGCCCTGGCAATACTGTATTCACGGTGACACGACTGCCTGCGGTTGTTTCAGCTAAACCACGAGCCAAGGCTATTTGTGCAGTCTTGGTAACGCCATAGTGAATCATTTCAGCGGGAATATTCAAGCCAGATTCACTAGAGATGAAAATAATGCGTCCCCAATCTTTTTTTAGCATCAAAGGTAAGTAATGACGCGAGAGCCTGACACCGCTCATCACGTTTACTTCCATAAAGTTCATCCACTCTTCATCGGAAATATCTTCAAATGCTTTAGCGCCATAAATTCCCAAGTTGTTGACCAAAATGTTGACTTCTGGCACTTGTTGAAACAACAATTCAGCTCCTGCGGTTGTTGCCAAATCGGCAGTAATTCCCTGAAGTTTGGCATTGGGGACGCTTTGCTGAATGCTTTTGAGGGCATGGTTTACCCGCTCTTCCGTTCTGCCATTGATAATGACAGTTGCTCCTTCCTGGGCAAGTGTCGTGGCGATCGCTAATCCAATGCCGGCGGTTGAACCGCTGACCAATGCAATCCGATCTGATAGTTGGAGATCCATACTTTCTTAAACCAAATAATGTATAAGCGATCTAGGGTTTCAACTTGCTACAATTAATGAAGCAAGTACCCACTCAATTAGTGGCTACCCATTAGTGTCAACTTAAGCCTGAAAGCTTTGGTATTTCTCGCTTTTACCTAAGTCTAGATCCCCCTAAATCCCCCTTAAGAAGGGGAGTAGGGGTTGACTTTGAAAAGACTCCTATCCCCCCCGACCTAATGGGGGCTAGGGGGGATCTAGATTTAATAGTCAAACAACAGTCTTTGACTGGGTTTGACGTTAAGTTGACACTAATGGCGGCTACCTAGTCCAGTTTCACCACCATTTTACCCACATTTTTGCCTTCAAAAAGACCGATAAACGCATCCACCGACCGATCGATTCCTGCCACCTCGGTTTCCTTATTCTTCAATTTTCCAGCTTGAAAATAGCCGCCCACTTCTTGTTCAAATTCACTCTGGCGATCGAGCCAATCGCGAACAATTAGCCCTTTCATGGTCAAGCGTTTGCCAATCATATTAAATAGATTGGAAGGGCCAGGCTGGGGCTTTTCATCGTTATAACCGGAGATGCTGCCACAAGCGATAATCCGGCCGTGTACCCGTAATGCCGAGAGCGCCGCTTGCAGCGTTTCGCCTCCTACATTATCGAAATAGACATCAATTCCGTCCGGTGCTGCCTGATTCAGTTGTTCGAGAATAGGGCCGGCCTTGTAATCGAAGGCGCTATCAAATCCGCATTCTTCCTGCAGAAACTTGATTTTTTCCATTGAACCGGCTGAGCCGATGACATGGCATCCGCGCAATTTCGCTAGTTGTCCGGCGACATTTCCCACCGCGCCTGCGGCTCCCGAAATAAAAATAACATCGCCGGCTTTGACTTCTACCAAATTCAACCCAACCCAAGCAGTCATACCTGTCATGCCGAGGGCACCGAGGTAAACTGAGAGCGGTTGAATGTCGCGGCTAACCTGATGCAAATCTTTTGGTGCAGCGATGAAGTATTCCCGCCAGCCATAGTTGGAAGTCACAACATCACCCGGCTTGAATTCCTGGGCACGAGACTCGATTACCTCGCCGACTGCGCCGCCTTCGAGTGCTTTTCCTAACGCGAAGGATGGAACATAGGATTTCCCCTCGTTCATGCGACCGCGCATATATGGATCGACTGACATATAGAGATTGCGAACGAGGACTTGCCCATCTTGAAGTGGCTTTAGTTCTGTTTGCGCGATCGCAAAGTTATCTGCGGTAGGAATCCCCTTGGGGCGAGAGACTAGCCGAATCTCGCGCCTCACGATATCTGTCATAATTTTCTCCTTGTTGGGTAGATTTTCCGAACTCGATCGACTTAAGTTTGAGCGGTTGTTTTTAATATTTGCTAAAGGCATTGATGCCCAAAATTGCATTTATTTGATTTAACTTTATCTGGTTTTCTTAATAAAAAAGAAAACGAAAAAGATTGAGATTACTGCGGGTAGGACGTGTTTTATCTACCCGGAGATATAGCTTAAAACAGGGGGAAGAGCATTTAAAGTTCCCCCAATTTGACTGCTATTAAGCACACACTTTTTTGACGCTGGGCAACTGGCTAACCTTATCCCACCACGTCCGTAGTTTCGGCGTTTGAGCGGCAATCACCTCAAACTCTGGAGTTTGGGACAAGTAGATAAAGATCGGAATTAGATAGAAATCAGCAATGCTCGCTTCGCTGCCGAGCAGATAGGGGCTACCCGCAGCTAGCGACTCGATCGCCTCTAGAGCAGTTTTTGCAGGCGCGATCGCATTTTTGACTTTAGCCTCATCTGTCTTACCACCCTGGCTAGGCACAATCAATCGCTGAAGCACAATAGTGCCAATGGCAGGAGCATAGAAATAGCTATCAATAATTGCCATGATTTGACGCATCCGAGCTTGAAGCATGGGATCGGAAAAGCTAAACTTGCGATCGCCTAAAGTAGCATCAAGGTATTCAGTAATAGCAGCCGTTTCATAGAGCAGTTCCCCATTTATTTCCAAGGTGGGGACTTTACCAAAAGGATTCTTAGCCCGGTACTCTGCGGACTGGCTTTCACCATTGAAAATATCAACGCTTTGGAGGGTATAGTCTGCGCCTATTTCCTCAAGTAGCAGCCGGACTGTACGGACATAGGTACTGATGGGTGTTCCCCAAACAATAAGTTTTGACATGATTTATCGCTCCTGAATCAAAAATTTAGCCGTAGTTAAAAATACTGTCTCGCGCCAAATCCTAACGATTAACCGTACTCATATCGGGGTAGCGATCGCCCACCGCAATTCCTAATGGCAGCACTTTGGCGATTTGCTCTAGTTCTGCTGGAGTCAGCGTCACAGCAGCGGCCGCAATGTTTTCTTCTAAATAGGTGCGGCGTTTAGTGCCTGGAATTGGCACGATGTCTTCGCCCTGCGCCAAAACCCACGCCAGCGCCAACTGTCCGGCTTTGATGCCCTTAGCGGCTGCCATCTGCTCGATTTGCTCGACGAGTTCCAGATTTTGCTGGAGATTCTCGGCTTGAAAGCGAGGATATCGTTCAGCCCGATAGTCTCCTTCAGATAATGTGTCGAGACTCTTGATTTTGCCTGTGAGAAACCCGCGCCCCAGAGGGCTATAAGGCACAAATCCAATCCCTAGCTCTCGACAGGTGGGCAAAATCTCGGTTTCTGGCTCCCGGCTCCACAGCGAATATTCTGTCTGAAGTGCGGAAATAGGATGCACTGCTTGGGCGCGGCGGATCGTGGCGCTGGCGGCTTCGGAAAGGCCGAGGTAGCGGACTTTTCCGGCTTGAACTAACTCTGCCATTGCACCTACGGTTTCTTCGATCGCAGTGTTGGGATCGACTCGGTGCTGGTAGTAAAGATCGATCGCATCTACGCCCAGACGCTTGAGACTGGCATCACAGGCTGAGCGGACATATTCGGGTTTGCCGTTGACACCCTTAAAGCTGCCGTCGCTACCGCGCACATTGCCAAATTTCGTGGCGATGATGACTCGATCGCGATGCCCTTTAATCGCTTTGCCGACTAACTCCTCATTGTTACCGACACCATACATATCAGCCGTATCCAGCAAAGTCACGCCTAACTCTAAGGCGCGATGAATAGTGGCGATCGATTCTGACTCATCAGTTGTCCCGTAGAATTCGGACATCCCCATGCAGCCGAGTCCTAGTTCCGAAACCACTAATCCTTGATTCCCCAGTTTTCGCTCTTTCATGATGTTCTGTGACTCTAAAGTTCTTGCTTTGTCGGACGGATAATCATTTCATTCACATCAACATCAGCGGGCTGCTCGATCGCATAGGCGATCGCCCTAGCAATAGCATCTGCATCAATAGCTATTTCATAAAGTCCATTCATGTTAGCTGCTGTATCTTCATCGCTAATAGTTGTGAGCAACTCAGTCGTAATGGCTCCTGGTGAGATATTAGTCGATCGAATTTCACCGTTTGACTCTAATCGCAGCCCTTCCGAGATCGCTCGCACTGCGAACTTAGTAGCACAATAAACCGCCGATCCGGGAAACACTTTATGTCCGGCGACAGATGATAGGTTAATGATGTGACCGGACTTTTGCTGGCGCATAGTTGGCAACACGGCCGCAATCCCATAGAGAACGCCCTTGATGTTGACATCAATCATTTGATCCCACTCTTCCACCTTGATTTGGTCGAGGGGAGAGAGCGGCATCAACCCCGCATTATTGATTAGCACGTCGATTCGGCCGTAGGTACTCAAAGTTTCCTTGGCTAAGGTTTCCACCTGTGCGCGATCGGTGACATCCGTTACTAAGTAGGTTGCAGTTCCTCCCGATCGGGCGATCGTGTCAACCAGTTCTTTGAGCCGATCTTCGCGGCGGGCAGCTAACATTAGTTTGGCTCCACTAGCAGCAAGTCGCTTCGCTGCCGCCTCACCTAATCCACTGCTGGCTCCGGTGATGATTACCACTTTGTTTTGAATCTCAGACATCTTGAATCCTGCCGGTTATTGAGTATGGAGCGTGAAACATTGGGTGCTGTTTAAGTTGAACTCAGGATTATTCTACCAGCTCAACTAGCTTGTAGCTGAATCAATGTTTGTGTCCCAGCAGCGTCACTAATCCGAATCGCCACAATCACACCGTTTGAGTTCTGTCCCGTTAAAACTTCTGTTGGTGAATCGATCGTGTGAGCATAAGTCACCTCATCTTTACCCACTTCAATTACCAAATCATCTCCTTTGCCAGGGCGATCGTAAACCATCGCATGAAGAGGTGCATTCTTAATCAGTTCTGCATCACCGAGTTCTGAACCGATGATTTCGATCGAAATATGCCGTCCGCGATTGCCATCAGTAAACTGATCGAAAAATTCACCCCAGCGCTCGATCGGCACAGATTTGTTGATGTCAATTTTATTTGTCATTTCCATTTTATTCACCATGATGATTGTTTGTGAGAAAAAAGTAGTAAAAACAAATTGGGTTGGGATCATCCCATTTTTGCTTTCAGATCGTGGACGGTTGCATCAGAATCATATATTTGGATGATATAGCGTGCGAGCGTCTCGGTCGCGGCATAGCGTGCGAGCGTCTCGGTCGCACTCCTAAAAAACGCTTGTCACCACATTGGGATGCTCCCATTGTTTTTTTTGCAGTCAATTGAATGTTTGCACAATTTGCCCCATCTGATCTCTACCTTTCGATTGAATGTTTGCACAATTTGCCCCATCTAATCTCTACCTTTCGATTGAATGTTTGCACAATTTGCCCCATCTAATCTCTAACATTTGAATGTTTTAACGAAAAGTTAGACTCAACCAAAATAAGGTATAGCCTTTCTGTGCTCTGGTATGAGGTACTATCCGGGATTGGCCCGCGCAGGGCATTGGGCGAGCGCGAAGCGGAGGGATTGGGCATAGGGCATAGGGAATAGGGCATAGGGCATATCTCACTTTTGTGAGAACCGCTATACTATGCCAAATTAATTTCGCATTTTTAAATTCTGTATCTTTGATTTAATTTGGCACAGAAGCAAATGAGCTGTGACAATATTTTTGCTTGCGCTAATTGGTTTAAGTAAATACACTTCACCCTTTAACTTCAATTATTATTAGGCGAAGCTTGTTAAAAAAAAAACAATTTGAAGTGACTCATTTGGCGATCGTTCTGCCACTGCAATGTAGTTTATTATCAGGCTATTTTTTATGATTGGCGAGGGTATCGTTCTTCAGGAAGAGTTTTTATAAAAGCAGAGTTATATTTAATTTGTGATTCTTAGCAAGTTATTAGTTTAAACCTCTTCGTGCTAATGTTTGAACCTCTGTTCGCAGTGCGTACATTTCTGCTTGTAGAGCTTGATATCAAATCCGGTAGCATCGGAATTATTCATATCTCTATTCTCTCTCTCTGTGTCCTCTGTGTTCTAGCGCCGGTTAAATCATTCCGATGCAACCGGAAACGATATGATAGGTTCGCTATACCTCATAACGCATTTGATGCTTGTGTAAAGCATCAACTATTTAAAAGTAACTTTCGAGCAGATCGTACTAACCGCCGATCGTGGTGCGATCGCCAATGATGTTGAAGCGATTTCCAAACAACCAGAGAGATTGTGTCATGAGATTGCTCCGATTGAGTCAATAGCTTGGGAAGATTCGGACCCGATCGCTTTTGCATCAACTCTTTTCATCCATTTGGTGTACAAGTTTGACTCATAATGGAGCGATCGTTCTTGAACACCTCTAAAGTCCCCTTCCCTTGATGATCTGCTTTACCACCAAGCACTTGATATTTATAGTTGCCATTCTTAAACTTATAAACTTGAGCCGATCCTGTATCTTCTCTAGTTCCCTTACCCAAACTCAAATTACCTTGAGGACTTGTAGAACGGTAGAGAAGTTCGCCCGAATCATACCTTTTCCAAACATTAACATTGTATCCACCTTGGCACTTCAAACTGAGTACCAAGTCAGCAGTAGAGTCAGCCGAAGCTGGTAAGACGAGATAAGTTGAAACACCAGTCATCAAACCAAGCAGTAATGCAAATCGCTTCAGTAGTGTTTTCATAGTTTGCTGTTGTAGTTTTGATTGTTTGCTTTTCTACCATCATCTTGACTTTGAGCATTCATTAGCGCGACAAATACCTCATAAGGTACTTGATGGATGGGACTTATACGCCCTAAGTTGTGCTCGTAATTGGGCAATTTCAGTCGCCATATCTAACACCATTGCGGCTCCGACTAAGTTCAGTCCCAAGTCTTGACGCAACCGCTGAATCTGAGCAATTCTAGCAATCTCGCGGGAATGCAGCAGGTCGCCAATTGGTTCGATTACACCTAATTCAACATAAATTTTCACAAGCGTAATTGAAGTTTCAGTTACCAATGCAGCATATTCAAAGGTGTAGAGTTGTTCACCTTCGGGTGAAACCACAATTTTTGAAAGGCTAAAGCTCATAACTTAATTTCCTCTAACTGAGTACGCGGGTTAAAACTCGTATTTGCCTGGATTTTTTCGTAGCATTCTTGCTCGATCGCACTTAAGTCTTTCGGCGTGACAATTAGAAGTTTGGCGAGTAAGTCACCGCGTCCCCCTTTTTGCAATGTCCAGCCTTTGCCGCGCAGTCTTAACGATTGTCCCGATCGCACTCCTTTAGGCACTTTCATTGTAACGCTACCATCGGGAGTTGGAACACTGATTTCTGCCCCTAAAACGGCTTCATCGGGGCGAATTGGAAGGTCACAAACGAGGTCATCACCCTCGAATCGAAAGAAGGAATGGGGCAAAATCTCGATCGTTAAATACAAATCGCCGCGCTGTTGAGAGAATGGACTAGGACGACCTTTACCTTTGAGTCGAATTCGACTACCGGGTTTTGCGCCTGCGGGAATGCGGACGTTGATTGTTTCATCGTCGAGTTGTAGCCGTTTCTGGACACCGTGAAATGCTTCGGAAAATGTGAGCGCGATCGCAGCTTCGGTATCCGGGGCTGGCGCTTGAGAACGAAATCCGTCACCAAAATCATTAAAGCCATTGGTCGCAGTTTGATAGTTCTGGGTTCTACGTTTCGATCCACCTTTCATTCCCCCCAGCAAATCGTTGATAAATGAATCAAAGTCCTCGTAGCGATCGAAGTCTTCCGCCGAAACATTAGTTCCTCTAGGAGTTGGCGCTTCAGTGTATCCCGGCTGATTCCAATGTTGACCAAAGCGATCGTACTTTTGCCGGTTCTCTGGATCGGAAAGTACCTCATTTGCTTCGTTCAAGTCTTTGAACTTTGCCTCTGCATCTTTATCCCCAGGATTGAGGTCAGGATGGTACTTGCGGGCCAGTTTGCGGTAAGCCCGTTTGATTTCTTCAGGAGTTGCAGTTTTGCTCACTCCCAGGATGGTGTAATAGTCTTTAAAATCCGTTGCCGTTGGCATCACTGACCTCTCAATATGTAATGCTGTTATCTGAAATACTATCTGAAATGCTAAAAATGATGATTCATCTAAACTTAATTTGAATTCAAAAAAATGACTGATAAACTAGGTGGGAGTTGTCACTGCTCCAGAATTTCTGGAGCGTGAAGTGTTGATTATTTTATCCTAGTTTTTCCATAGTCCCTTACTTGTTTTCATCTCTGACTCCTGGGAAAATTTATTGACTATTAACTGAGCTAGATAGAGGTGGGTCAGTTCTCTGATTTTCTTGGTCGTGCAGCCGTCCGAGAGTGCTATCGATCGATCTGGTCAATTTATCGGCAGCCCCGTCCACAGCTTGGTCTAAGGTCGCTGCCTGATGTGTTGCCGCGAGGGGTTGGTGTCCTTTGAGGCGGGCTTCGATCGTGCAGCGCATATCGTCATCGCCGCCCTTCTTGTCGCTGTTCTCATCGCTCAGGTGAACATCAACGTGAGTGATGCGATCGCCCAATCGGCTTAGACTCTCTGCAACTACACCACTAACCTGAGTGGCTAGTGCTTTGTCACCTTCGATGTTATGTCCGGTATGAATTTGGATTTGCACGATGTTCTCCTGTTGTATCCTGTGGTAATTGTGATTGGCTTAATATTTAGATGGAATGACTAGGATCTGGCTGTCTGTCTTTCCAACCCTTGACATTCCGTGCTGCGCCCCACTTCCAGTTGCGGATTTCCGGCAAGTCTTCGCCGTGCTTGTCGATGTAATACTTGTGCTCGATCAACTTGTCCTGCATCATCTGCTTGAGATAGTCTCCCTTACTACCCAAATGCAGCAGACGATCGACTACATCTTGCACCAGATGAAAGCGATCCAGGTCATTTTGCACCCTCATGTCAAGTGTACATAGATGAAGTTCTGTCCAGGTGTTGTACCCCAATTTCCAACCACTAATGGTTTGACGTGGGAGAGTTGCAGAGGCTGCTTCAGCAATGGATTGTCGTAGAGATAAATTTGCCCAACTGACAGATAGTTGGCGGCACGCCAGTAGGCATCTATTTTGTGGAGTAGTTCTGGGGAAAGAGTGTTTGTTTTTATGGTTAATTGCCCAATTTCTAAGCCCGATAAACCAGTCCGATCAATTGTATTCACGGTTTTTATCTCTTTATTTATCTTTATCGGGATTTGTATCTTTTATGACTAAAACAGAACAATTCGCGCGATCGACCACATGATTGCTGACACTACCTACGAAAAATTCTGCGATCGCAGAGTGGTCATGCCGACCCAGTACGATCAGATCGGCATTCCACTCTTGAGCAACACTAGAAATCGTTGCCCCTGGCTCACCAAAATTGTGTTGGTATTCAGCAGGAATATTTCGGGCAGTTGCGCGATCGCAGTATTCTTGCAACCAAGTTTTTGCCTGCTCAATCTGTAGCTGAAGCGTTTCGTCCTGGAGTAATTGAGAAAACCCAGTGTTGATTGGATAGATTCCAAATGTCCCACCTGACTGTAATCCTGGATCGATCGCAGTCAAGTCTGCGAGGCAATGAAGGATCATCAATTTAGCTTGCTCTTGCTGCGCTAAATTGAGTGCGCGATCGAACACGATGGATGTTAAAGGAGAATGATTAATGGCAACTAGAATGCGTTTGAAGTTCATTATTTTGAGCCTTCAGGTTAATTTCAGTGTTGACTAAATCTGCTATTTGTAAAAGTTGAATTATTTCCTTGCGGCTAGGATGTAAAGCTAGTTCCGGGGCTGAAATTTTTGCCCAAGATGAACGTAGCGCAAGAGCCAGTAAATGCTTAAGCCTAAATCCGCAATTCCCTCAATCACGGATAGTAAATCTATCCCTGACTTGAGATTGAGGTTGAGATTTTGTTAAAGAATCGCGAGTCCTAAAATCAGTGCAGAAATAATGGTTAAAGTAAAATGTATCTAAAATTCACTCTAGCCCAATGTTGGCAGTAAACTAGCAGTTTTGTGTCTCTCTAAAGGATGATATTTTGATTGTAGGTAGCTAGATATAAGGCATTGCTTTCTAAATCTTTGCTTTGACAAATAGTAGGTGTGTCAAACAGTGTCCATTAAAGATAGCCGTGCGAGGCAAGCAGTAATATTAGTAGCATCATCCCTCCATTACCCATCATTCCTCTCGGTAAGGACACACCAGTGGCAGTAATATTCGTGCCGCGATCGCTGCTAGCTGTTCAATAGATGCGATCGCCATTGGAGTTAAAGAATACCCTCGCATCTTTGACATTAAAACCTTGCTATGGTATGATATACATGAATAGAGCAAGATAGTGATTAGAATAGTGATCAATAACCAAACTAAGATAATTTACTGGGTTTGAGCGATCGCCCGAAAATCACGACTCACAGGAATGGCGATCGCTAATCTCAACCAATTTTCATCCTTATTTCTGGCTTTCCAGAATTTTCTTCGCAGTTAAAAGTTCTTGATGTTGCTCTTTGCTGAGCGTAGGATACTTGAGATTCAGTTCCTTTAACTGCGTGTAAATGATGCCCGCCACAACTAGGCGAGTAAACCATTTGCGATCGGCGGGGATAATGTACCAAGGAGCATATTCTGTACTGGTATGATTAAACATATCCTCATAGACAGGCATATAGTCATCCCAAAAGGCACGCTCTTTCGCATCATTCACAGAAAATTTCCAATTCTTTTCAGGGCGATTAATCCGTTCTAGAAAACGTTCTTTCTGCTCCTCTTTGGATACATTGAGGAAAAACTTGAGGACGATCGTCCCATTATTGACCAGATGCTTCTCAAAGTTGTTGATTTCCTCAAAGCGGCGCTTCCAAATATCATTATCAATTATGCTAACAGGGAGCGGTCGCTGCTCTAGGATTTCTGGATGCACTCTTGTTACTAAAATTTCTTCGTAATAAGAGCGATTAAAAATTCCAATTTTTCCTCTTTCGGGTAAAGCCTTAGAACATCGCCACAAATAGTCATGATTTAACTCTTCCGTAGATGGAGCTTTAAAGCTATGCACCTGACATCCTTGAGGATTAATCCCAGACATAACGTGCTTGATGGTACTATCTTTTCCCGCAGCATCCATCGCCTGAAAGATGATTAGCACAGCGTGGGTATTTTGGGCATAGAGAATATCCTGATATTCAGCTAACGCCTCAATACCTTCCTTTAATTGACCTTTAGCTTTCGACTTTTTGAGGCGATCGGCTTTGTAGCCTGGGTCATAGTCTTTAGTAAGGGAAATCTTCTGTTCTGGTGGAACAATAAAAGGACGAATCAAATCGTCAAGATTTTCGATGGGAAATGGGTTTAAGGATGAATCTGTCATACTTTTAATTCTACCCTATTAAGGTAATGTCTTGAGATAAGCGATCGCGTCAGCTTGTCATGAAGGTTTTGTATAGAACCCATTTGGGATCTTAGATATTGAAGTAAGATGAATTCGCAAGTGATTATTGAAGTTTTATCGAACTCTACAAAAACTTACGATCGCAGCGGTAAATTTAAATTTTATCAAACAATTCCGACATTGCAAGAGTATATTAGACCTGTTGCAAAAGTCAAATTTACCCCCCTTAGTCCCCCCTTATTAAGGGGAGAAACAAGAATAATCTTGCTCCCTCCCCTTAATAAGGGGAGGGTTGGGGTGGGGTGCTTTGGATTTTTGCAAAAGTATATTCTGATTGACCAGTCTCAGGTTTATGTAAACAGTATTGTAAATTGGCAAACAAGCGGTGTCGTAACGTCAATATGACGAGGAAGAAGCGGCGCTAGTCTTTAATTCCTTTCAAGTAGAAGTGCTGCTTGTAGATGTCAATAGAAAAGTATATTTTGCGACAAAAAATGAGCTAAAAAATGAGATTGAGAAGAACAAAGAGGAATAAGGGCGATCGCTTGGTTGGGAATGTGCGTTATCATTTAATTGAGCGATCGCATTCAAAAAAGTATTTGTTCAACATCCTTGTGGGAGAATATCTTCATGACAACCACTTTGCCAACAACCGAGCAACGTTACTTCACAGAAGAGCAATATTTAGCACTGGAAGAAACAGCCGAAGATAAAAACGAATATCTCAACGGGGAAATTATTCCTATGACAGGCGGATCTACAAATCACAATCGGCTCGCAGGAAACGTTTACATTGCTTTAAATTTGGCTCTTCCAGAACAAGAGTATGATGTCTTCATCGGTGACGTGCGTCTGTGGGTTCCAAAAGTGCGACTTTACACTTATCCCGATGTAATGGTAATTTTTGGGGAACCTGAGTACCACAACAATCGCACAGACATGATTACTAATCCTCAAGTGATTGTGGAAGTTTTATCAAAGTCTACTAAAAATTACGATCGAGGTGACAAGTTTAAATTGTACAAAACTATTCCTAGTTTTCGAGAATACATTCTGATTGACCAAACACAAATTAATGTTGAGCAGTATTCTAAAACCGAGAATAAAAGATGGTTGTATTCCGAGTATGATGAGGAAGATACCGCATTAGTGTTTAATTCCTTCGAGGTTGAAGTTCCTCTATCGGCTATTTATAAGAAAGTCAATTTTGAGGAAGTTGAAAAAGAGAATAATCAGAATGAGGTGTGAGGGCGATCTCAGTTGCCTCGTGTTAAACTGAATCTAGCGGTCGTGTTAAGCAAGGAAAAAAATAGCCGTGATACCTCTCAAAGAAAAACTTGTTGAAAAACTGAAAAATTTCTCTGAAATGGAACTGCAAGAAATCCTCAACTTTGCTGATTTCCTGTTATGGCAGCGGAGAAAGCAGGAAGTAGCTTCGCCGCCCGATGAAACTGGCAACACCGAACCAGCAAATATGGATCAAGAGTCCGAGGTTCATTATGTTCGTGGAGTCTTAGTCGTCAAAGCATCATCTATAAAAAATCAAGAACTGATTAATTGGGATACAATTATTCCCGATATGCGCGAAGAAAGAATCGGGAAGTTTATCTAAAATTAACGTTTTATTTGATACATCCGTTCTGATAGCAGCGTTGATAGAAGATCATCCTAGTCACTCTCAAAGCTTATCTGGGTTGGAGCGAGTTCTAGCGCGGGAGATTGACGGATTTGTCTCAACTCATACTATAGCTGAACTTTACTCCGTACTCACTCGCATTCCTCGTCAACCTCGGATTAATCCTGGGTTAGCACAGCAGTTAATTGTAGAGAATTTGAGTAGTTTTAATAAAGTTGTTCTGACTGCTGAGGATTACCAAGCCACAGTAAGCAAAATGGTCAGTTTAAACCTACCAGGGGGAGGGATTTACGATGGGTTAATTGCTCAAGCTGCACTGAAAGTCGGTGTGGATGTGTTGTTGACTCTTAACCCTAATGATTTTACTCGACTGGGAGATGATGTCAGGCGGTTAGTGCAAGTACCTCTTTAAGCCGATCGCACTTTGTTGGAAAAAGGCGATCGCAATAGGCGATGAAACTTGCATAATGAAGCCTTAACAGCTATAGCACGATCGCAGTTTCAGCAGATCGATCGCCTGAATGAAGAGGGCGAAGATGCAAAGTAATTTCCATATCGAGTCGCTTGAGAAAAATCAGTAGTTTACCCTCACTGAACCGTTGAAACTCTCCGTTCATTAAATTAGATACTTCTGGCTGTGGAATGCCAAGAATTTGACTAATTTCGTGCTGTTTTAAGTTGCGTTGTTTCAGGAGACGGATTACTTGAATTCCTATTTTGCCCCGCGTAAAAAGTTCATCTGCATCCTCCAGTCCGAGGTCAGAAAATACATTGCCGCTGCTTTCTTCAAAAAAGGGTTCTTGGGTCATTTTTGTTCTTCCCTTGCCACTGCATTCTTATAGCGTTGTTTAATCAGGTCAACATCAGCTTGTGGGGTTTTAATCCCCTGCTTTGATTTTTTCTGAAAAGCGTGCAGGACATAGACTTTTTCCCCAATCTTTACAGCGTAAACTGCCCTGTAAGTATCATTATCGTAGCGTTTTACGATTTCATATACACCGCTACCCACCACTTTAAAAGGCTTGGCTTGTAAAGGTGTTTCCCCTGCTTGCACCAGTTGCAGCGCATAACCTACTGCTTTTTGTACCTCTTGAGGAAACTCGCGGATATTTCTGCGAGAGTCTCCCATCCAAACAAGAGGTCGTAAAGCAATCTCTATAATGTCCTCACTATCACTCATTTTATATGGAAATTTCTCTAAAAACAAGTCAGACAATAATTTGATAAATAAGCAAGGGCATCTTTTGTAGATGCCCTTACCCAACTAACTACGCGCCGACAGCTTCCTTGGCCGCGTACAACACCTCAGCATTGATCTTCTCAATCCCTCGTTCGCGCGCAAACTTCTCAGTATTCCGCTTCACCTTACCCCGCACAAAGCCAGGGATTTTATTCAATTCTGCCTGTCCATCCTTCGTCCAATTCATATCAGAATCTGCCGAAATACCCTTGGTAATCACTTCCTTGGTATCGTGGCCGCCGAAGATTTCCAGCAAGTGGTCTTCCATTCCCAAAGTGAAGGAATTGTAGACCAAATCTACGCATTGATTTGTACCTTCATAACCCAAAAATGGCTTGTAGCCGATCGGGAAATTTTGGACGTGAATCGGTGCAGCAATTACACCGCACGGAATATCCAACCGCTTACCGACGTGGCGTTCCATTTGCGTGCCGAAAATTGCCGAAGGTTCCGCTTTGGCGATCGCATCTCCAATTTGCCCGTGATCGTCCGTCACCAGCACTTCATCACAATACTCGCTAACCTGTTCGCGGAACCAGTCAGCATCGTGTTTGCAGTACGTTCCAGCCCACACAACGTGGATTCCCATCTCACGAGCCAAAATCTTCGTCATCGCCGCAGCGTGCGTATTATCGCCAAATACGACCGCTTTTTTGCCGGTTAAGTTTTGGCAGTCGATCGACCTTGAGAACCAAGCAGCCTGCGACACAAACCGCGTTTGTTGGTCAATGAAATCTTCATAATCAACATCCGCACCTTGAGCGTTCAAAACTTGCTGAATCTTGCGAATACAACGGGCAGTTTCTACCACACCCATCGGCGTAATATCCACCATCGGCGTGCCGAATTCTTTTTGCAAATACTCCCCACTCATCATCCCCAATTCCCGATAAGGAACCAAGTTAAACCAAGCGCGCGGCAGTCTTTTTAAGTTGTGAACCGAAGCACCTTCGGGAATAACTTCGTTGACTTCAATTCCCAAATCTGCCATCAAACGCTTCAACTCAGTGCAGTCGTGCTGGTTGTGAAAACCCAGCGTAGACATCCCGATAATATTCACCGATGGTTTTTCGCTTTTGGCTTCTACTAAATCGCCTTTTTTGCGGGCTTTGTTAATGTAAAATTGGACGATTTGATCCAAAGTGCGATCTGCAGCTTGCAGTTCGTTTACCCGATAATGGTTGACATCCGCCAGCAATACATCGCCTTTGGCATCCAATTGAGCTCGCTCCACGAAGTTTTCCAAGTCTTCTTGCAGAATGCTGGAGGTGCAAGTCGGAGTCAACACGATTAAATCTGGGTGTTCTTCTCTGTCTTTGCGGGTGATATTGTCCACCACCCGTTCCTGCGAACCCCGCGCCAGTACGTGTCTGTCAACCACGCTGGTAGTTACTGGGGTGAAATCCCGTTCCCTCTCCAGCATGGAACGCATGACGTTGAAATAGTCGTCTCCTATGGGTGCGTGCATGATCGCATGGACGTTTTTGAAGGAAGTGGCCACGCGCAAAGTGCCGATGTGGGCTGGGCCTGCGTACATCCAATAAGCCAATTTCATAAACAATACTCGGTAAGTGGGAAGCTCAGAGTCTTTAGACCTGAGAGGAAACGACTTGGCGGTTTTAACCGCCTTGAATCCCCTCCGGCGAGGGGTGGAGGGGTATGGTTGCCCCTCCGGTGAGGTATGGTTGCCTCGATCGATCTCCCTTGCGGGGTAATGTTAGCTTGTCGGTCAATGTTATAAGAGCTTTTTAGACCTGCAACACTGCCTCAGTGACTTTAAGACTGTTTAATTGCAGATGACAGGGCTCTTGACTAGCTTCGCATCCACAGGGTGTCATGACTCAAATAACGTAGACCTCTAAGGTATACGGCCCGTCAGCACAGCTTGCTCGATCGCTCTAACAAGCTCAGTCCCTTTAGGGCTGAGTTACTGACAGGTATTTTTCCTGATGTTGGTTGAGATTTGCCCGATCGGGCGATTACTGCTAAATTTTAAGGTTGTTTCCGATTTTCTCACCGGATGAATCCTTTAGAAATAATAACTTTCTGAAGATTTACAGATGAGAAAAATCCTCACACGCTTTTGCTGGCTAAGTTTTCACTCGCCCTTCCCACAATTTTACCTTGGTTTTATGGCAATAATTCTTAATGTATTGTCAAGTTTCGTTAAGAACCGGACACATCTTATTAACCTAGGATACCCCAGCCGCACCTGACCCCTAAATTGATAAAATAATTTTCGCCCAACTGTGCTATTGACTTTTTAGGCAACATCAAATACACTATTAATTAATCCACTATTTCCTCTGTCGCGAAACTTGCTTAATTAGGGGAAATATTGACCTAAAACAAATTCTTGACAAATCCCATGAAACTATCCAAAATTGACTTGAGCAGCGTCTTAGCTGTCGGTCACTCTAACGGCCAGTTAGGACTGTTGATCGATCGCGGCGCAGAAATCGAATTTATCGAAATTGCCGCACCCGAAGCTGCAAAGCACGGCCTGCAAATGGTTGATTTCATCGCCAATACAGATTCCACGGAACTCAATGGCGCTATTGAATTACCAGAAATTGCTCCCTGCGGCGAACCAATTGCTATGATGTCCGTAGATTCCCAAATGGCGAGAGCGATCGGATACAACGAAGAAGAGCAAGTTTTACAAATAGAATTTAGCAGCGGCTCAGTCTATCAATACAGCGACGTAGAACCGGAAATTTGGGAATCTCTGCAAGATGCCGATTCTACAGGCAGATTTTTTAACTCCGAGATTAAAGGTTATTATTCGAGCCAGCGCGTAGATGAACCAGCGTAGTTAGAAGTTGTACCTAAAAGCGGTTTGAGCGATGTGTAATAACTTGCCTATTTTCACTACAAACAAGCTAAATTCAAACAATCTCCTAAAAGCTGAGATTGTTTTTTTAGGATCGTCTCCTTTTGGCAAAAAGCGTTTTTTTGCAGTGCCAGCTTGAGATATCGCGAGTCTCGCAAGCGATCGCACTATAAAAGCAAAGGTGAGATTGTTTTTTTGTCAACCGTGCGATCGATCCTGACACCAAATCCTTGCACAAATTCTCTATTTGTGCTTTTGTTTACCTAACTGCTGAGGTGACGAAAGCCCCAGGGCGCTTTAGAAAGCAGCAGCTCTTTCCTGTCAAGGCGGATCTTCCCACACACCCCAAAAGATAGCTCTTAAGCGATAATGAAGAATAACATAGGATTTACGAAAAAACCCTGGTTTATAGGAAAAAATCTGGGGTTTGTCAACGACTAGCAACGAAACAATCGGGTTTCTAGCCCGCCGCGCGTAAGTCCTGTAATATTGACCAAGCACACCTAATTTGAGAGAACCCAACTATGATGGCAATTCCCGGCGTTGCAGTTCTCGCTCTCATTTATGAAAGCAGCACTTCCCTGGTTTACCGCGGCCGCAACGAGCAAGACAACCAACCCGTTATTATCAAACTGATCAAAGAAGACTATCCGACTCCTGAAGAACTCAATAGATACAAGCGTGAATATGAGATTACCGCCAATTTAAACCTCCTGGAAGGAGTTGTTAAAGTATACAAATTGCAGCAGGTTAGAAATAGTCTGGCAATGATTTTAGAAGATTTTGGCGGCGAATCTTTGAGGATTTTCATGGCTTCCCAAAAATTTACAATCTTAGGATTTTTGACTGCAGCCATCAAAGTTGCTGAAACCTTGGGAGAAATTCACGCTCGCAATGTAATTCATAAAGATATTAACCCCTCTAATATAGTTTTTAATCCAGCTACCGGACAAGTTAAACTCATAGATTTTAGTATCTCAACTGCATCCGATCTAGAAGACTTTCCCAATAAAGATCCTAATTTTTTAGAAGGCACTTTAGCTTATATGTCGCCGGAACAAACTGGCAGAATGAACCGGGTAATTGATTACCGTACAGACTTTTATTCCCTCGGCGTTACCTTCTATGAAATCCTATCAGGACAGCTCCCTTTTCCCACAACCGATCCGATGGAGTTAGTTCACTGTCACATCGCCAAACAGCCAGTACCCATCGCTGAAATTGCACTAGAAATTCCTAAAGCTATTTCAGATATTCTCATGAAATTGTTAGCGAAAACCGCTGAGGATCGATATCAAAGTGCTTGGGGGCTCAAAGCAGATTTGGAAGCTTGTTTGTTTCAGTTGCAAACATCTGGAATTATTACCGAGTTTGCTCTCGGACACCAAGATATTTCAGACAAATTTAAAATTCCTCAAAAACTTTACGGTAGACAGCGAGAAGTTGAAACTCTTTTAGCAGCATTTGAACGGGTAGCCGCCACAAATAATCGAGCCTACCGCCTCGAACAATCACAAATTTCTCTCATCAAGAAAGAACTCAAATCGAAAAAAGAAAGCGCCCTGTCAGTGCTGGCGAGAGGACAGCATAAATCCCGCAGCGAGATGATGCTGATTGCTGGTTATTCCGGCATTGGCAAATCTGCAATGGTGAAGATTTTAGACAAATCCATTACCCACAGGCGCGGTTATTTTATTTGGGGAAAATTTGACCAGTACAAACGGACTATTCCTTACTCTGCAGTTGTCAGCGCTTTTTCGGAGTTAGTGCGACAACTATTAACTGAAAGCGAAGCTCAATTGGCAGTTTGGCGCGAAAAACTCCGCACTTCTTTCGGTCAAAACGGGCAAATTATTATTGATATACTTCCCGAAATTGAACTAATTGTCGGAGCTCAATCTCCTGTCGCTGAATTGGGGTCTACAGAATCTCTTAACCGCTTTAATTTAGTATTTCAAAATTTCATTCGCGTATTTTGTCAGCCCGAACATCCGCTGGTGATTTTTCTCGACGATTTGCAGTGGGCAGATTCTGCGACTCTCAAGCTGATCGAATTAATGATGACAGATGAAGCTACACAATATCTGTTTTTAATCGGCGCTTATCGGGATAATGAAGTCAGTCCCACTCATCCTTTAATGATGACTGTGGAGACGCTGCGAAATCAGGAAGCCATCATTAATGAGATTGCTTTGTCGCCGCTGGGGGTCGAAAATATCACTGATTTGATTGCCGAAACTTTGCACAGCGATCGCGAATCTGTCAAACCTTTAGCTGAACTGGTTGTCAACAAAACAGACGGTAATCCTTTTTTTGTTAATCAATTTCTGCAAACATTGTATCAAGAAAACCTGCTAGTTTTTCATCCGCCTCAGTCGGGGAGCAAGGGCGGCTGGCATTGGAATATGACTCAAATTGAGCAGTGCGCTATCACTGACAATGTTGTAGATTTGATGGTGCAGAAGTTGAGAAAACTGCCGTTGCAAACGCAGCAAGTTTTGCGTTTAGTGGCTTGTTTGGGCAACGAATTTGATTTGAATACTCTTTCTTTAATTAATGAAAAAGAAGCGTCGGAAACTTTTTCGCACTTACTGCCGGCGATTAAGTCGGGACTGATTTTGCCAACTTCGGAATTGGAAAGCAAGTCCTTAGATTATGTGATGTTTCCGCTGTTGATTCTGAATTATAAGTTTTTGCACGATCGCGTACAACAAGCAGCTTACGCTCTGATCGACGACTCGGAAAAAAAGGCAGTTCACCTGAAAATAGGCAGGCAAATCCTCGAAAACACTCCGGCTGAGTATCGCGCTGACAGAATTTTTGAATTAGTCGATCACTTGAATGTAGCTCGATCGCTAATTAGAGACGAGCGAGAATTAATTGAACTAGCAACCCTGAATTTAGACGCCGCCCGCCGAGCTAAAGATGCCACGGCTTATGTTGCAGCTTTGGAGTATTTGACTGCTGGTATGGACGGTTTGACGGCCGATATTTGGGATTTTTACTACGACTTAGCCTTTGCTCTGCACATGGAGCGGGCAAATGTTGAGTATCTAAACGGCTATTTCGAGCATTCCGAAGAATTTATTAACATAACTTTGCAAAAAGCGCGATCGCCCTTAGAAAAAGTAGAAATTTACAACCTGCTGATCGTGCAGTACACCCTCCGCGCCAAGTACGAAGAAGCCGTTAAAGCCGGAATCCAAGCTTTGAACTTGCTGGGAATTGACTTACCGCTAGACGGGCTGCAAAAAGTCATCTCCGAAGAATCAGCAACAGCCAAAAAACTTTTAGCAGGTAAAGACATCTCTTCCTTAATTGACGCACCAGAAATGACGGTACCAGACAAAAAAGTTGCCGTTAAATTAATCACAAACTTATTAACATCAGCTTACCTAAAAAATCCCGACTTGTGGAAAGTCAGCGTCTTAA
The DNA here is from genome assembly GCF_036700765.1 of Microcoleus sp. S1D4. Classification (NCBI taxonomy): domain Bacteria; kingdom Bacillati; phylum Cyanobacteriota; class Cyanophyceae; order Oscillatoriales; family Microcoleaceae; genus Microcoleus; species Microcoleus sp. S1D4. The sequence continues at coordinate 65,513 of NZ_JAUBPP010000010.1, read as the reverse complement.
AAGGAGTCAATCTCTCTCTCACCTACGGTTTAGTTCCCGAAGCATCTCTCTGCTACGCGGGCTACGGTATGTTCTTAAACGCTGTTTATGGAGATTACAAAGCAGCTTATCAATTTGCCATGTTGTCCCTAAATTTGAGCGAAAAATCTGGGAATATCGGCTTGAAATGCAGAGCTTGTTCCTCCTTAGTCAGTATTTTTTATTACTGGTTCAACCATATCAAAGATTGCCACGCCATCAGCAATGAAGGATATCAAGCTGCCTTAGAATCAGGAGATTTAGAATATGCGGGTTATATTCTCTCCAACCGCATAGCCAACTACTTTTTCCAAGGGAAAGAAATATCCCTCATGCTGGCAGACACCAGCAGGTATTTGCTATTTAGCCAAAAAACCAAAAATCAACTTGTTACCGATATATTATTAGGAGCAGAGTTAATTCTCCGCAACTTGAGCCAACTCACTTCTGACAAGTTTGTATTTGAGAGCGAAGATATCAGCGAAGCTGAATACGTACAAAACTGTCTAGCTCATCAAAATTTGTACTCGCTGTGCCTTTATCAGATTCGCAAATGCCAGGTAATGTACTGGTATGGCAACTACAACGAAGCGCTGCAACTAGCTTTGGAAGTAGAAAAGCAGCTATCTTTTATTACCGCAGCAATACCCGCTACCGAATGGAACTTTTTCTTTTCTCTAGTTTTAGCTGCAGTTTTTCCCACTGTTTCAAAAGACAAGCAAAAACAATACCTGAAAAAGTTAGAAGCCAATCAAAAAGAGATGAAAATTTGGGCGGACAACTGTCGCGAAAACTTTCTGCACAAATACCTTTTAGTACAAGCAGAAATAGCTAGAATTACCAAAAAAGACTCAGAAGCTGTAGAGCTTTACGATTTCGCGATAAATTTAGCTCAAGACAACGAATTTATCCAAAATGAAGCCCTCGCTAACGAACTAGCCGCCAAATTTTGGTTGAGTAAAGGTAAATATCAATATGCCAAAATCCACTTGCGCGAAGCTCACTCGTGCTACTTGCGCTGGGGCGCTGTCCGCAAAGTTGAAGATTTAGAACTAAAGTATCCGCAGTTGCGAGAAATGACTCCGCTGCACGGAAGTTTTAACAACAATCCAACTACAACAACTATTCATACTTCTACTGGCAGCGATGCGAGAGTGCTAGATTTAGCAAGTGTGATGAAAGCATCTCTGGCGATTTCCAGCGAAATTGTTTTAGACAAATTGCTGGCTTCTTTGATGAGAATATCGCTGGAAAATGCGGGTGCCCAATCTGGTTCCTTGATTTTGGTGAGAGATGAAAAATTGTTAATTTCAGCTCAAGCGTCAGTAATTGCTGAAGATGTAGCGGTGCTGCAATTTACGCCTGTTGAAGAATGTCAGGATTTACCTGTGACGGTGATTAATTTTGTGGAAAGAACTCGCTCGGACGTAGTGTTGAGCAATGCGACGGCTGAGGGGCGATTTACGGCAGATCCTTATGTGGTAAAACACCAGCTCAAATCTCTTTTGTGTACGCCGATAGTCAATCAACGCAAATTAATCGGCATTCTTTATTTAGAAAATAATTTAACAATCGGAGCATTTAATGCCCACAGATTAGAAGTTTTAAGGCTGCTTTCTTCCCAAGTTGCAATTTCTTTAGACAATGCTCTGCTTTACAATTCGGTCGAGCAGAAAGTGCAAGAAAGGACGCAGGAGTTAAATGAAAAAAACGAGCGTTTAGAACAAACTTTGCGCGAGCTAAAACTCACTCAAGCTCAATTAATCCAAACTGAAAAGATGTCTAGTTTGGGGCAAATGGTAGCTGGTGTTGCCCACGAAATTAATAATCCTGTAAGTTTCATTTACGGCAATCTCAATCCGGCTAGCGAATATGTAAAAGATTTGCTGAAATTGATCGAGCTTTATCAGCAAAACTATCCCGAACCTGTTGATGAAATTCTAGAGGAAATAGAAACAATTGAACTGGAATTTTTGAGCGAAGATTTGCAAAAACTGCTGGATTCGATGAAAGTTGGAGCGGAAAGAATCCGAGATATTGTGCTGAGCTTGCGGAATTTTTCGCGCCTCGACGAAGCGCAAATGAAGTCGGTTGATATCCACGAAGGTATTGACAGTACGGTGATGCTGCTGCAACCGCGCTTGAGGAAAGAGGGCGGGCGCTTGGGAATTGAGGTGATTAAAAATTATAGCAAACTGCCGTTAATTACTTGTTATGCGTCGCAGTTGAATCAGGTATTTATGAATATTTTGACCAATGCGATTGATGCGCTGCTTTTGGCAAGAGATTGCCCGGAAAGCTCTCAAAAACAGCCGGCTATTACAATTTCTACGGAGCTGACAGACAGGAATTCGGCGATAATTAGAATTGCTGATAGCGGGCCGGGGATGAGTGCTGAGGTGCTACACAAGATATTCGATCCGTTTTTTACAACTAAACCGGTGGGTTCTGGGACTGGTTTGGGGTTGTCGATTTCTCACTCGATTGTTGTTAGTTCGCACGGGGGCAATTTGACTTGCGTTTCTGCACCGGGAGAGGGTACGGAGTTTGTGATTGAGATTCCGATCGCCCCGCGGCAAGTTTTGTAAGAAATAGCGAATATTGGGCGAATACCCGGCGGTTGAAACCGCGTCTACACAAACAATGTCCGCCTCTGCGGACTAAGAAAACTGCACTTGGCGGTATAAATCGGCGATCGCAATTTCCACACCCACCGATTCTAGTAGCAAAGAATCACCCAAACTATATTCTGACAGCACCCACTGACTCTGTTGATTGCGTCGAAACAGTTCTACTCCGGGCTGTTGAACTTGCACTAAAACATACTCTTGTAGGGTTGAAAATTGGCGATATTTAGCAAATTTGCTGCCGCGATCCGCTGCTTCTGTGGAAGGTGATAAAACTTCGACAATCAAGGAAGGAAATTGCACCAATTGCGGATCGTTATCGCGATCGTCGCAAGTTACGACAACATCAGGATAAAAATACTTTCGCCCTGGTTCCACTTGGACTTTGACATCGGCGATGTAAGGTTCGCAAGGGCGATCGACAAGGGCATCATCTAGTATCCTGAAGAAATTTCCTGAAATCCGATTGTGATCGCGGGTGCCGCCGGTCATGGCGACTACTTCGCCATCCCAATACTCGTAGCGTTCTTCTTGGGTGGGTTCCCAAGCCAGGTATTCTTCTGCGCTCATCAATGGGCGATCGGGTAAAGCAACCATAAGTGCGATCGGGTAATGAAGTCTGTTTCTAGGATAACAGGAAGATTGGCTTCCCTGCGCGAGGATTGATGAAGGGCGATCGCTCTCCAATATCAAGCTTGTTTCACTCTCATAAAATATGATAAAATTGATTAAAAAGACCTTCAGGAGAAACAGATGAAAGCTGTTGAAGTATTGGGAACTATAGATGAAAAAGGTCAATTATTGCTCGATCGCGCGCTCGAAGACTTCCCTCCCAGCCGCGTGCGAGTGATCGTACTTTTTGCCGAAGTAACAGAGGAAACAGAAATCGATCCTGATGATACTCCCATTGCCGAAGTGAAAGCAAGTCTCAGGAGAGCATTACAGGAAGCAAAAGCCGGACAACGCATCCCCCTTTCGGAAATGTGGGAGGGAATAGATGTCGAATGAAACGCCTATCGTACAGATTGATTTAACGCCTGAGTATAAACGGAATTTGCGTGAATTCTCAAAAAAATATCGCAATGTCAGGTTAGATACTCAGCCAATTATTGAACAATTCCAAGAGGGGAATTTTATTGGCGATCGCATCCCCGGAATGGGTGAAAATTATGTCATCTTGAAGGTAAGAGTCAGAAATAGCAATATTCAAAAAGGAAAAAGCGCTGGTTATCGACTGATCTATCAAGTTGAATCACCGACTAGCGTACTGCTATTAACCATTTATGCTAAATCAGATCGAGAAGATATTAGTCCTAATGAGATTCGTAACATCTTAGCTGAGTTAGACCGGGATGAATGAATGATTAATGTCGGTAATCACGAGGTTAAAATTAACCAAGTTAAAAAGCTTGCCGCTGAGCCTCCAACAATTCCTGAATCCCAGTTTCTGCCAAATCCAAAATTTGATTTAACTGACTGCGGCTGAAACTTCCCTCTTCCGCAGTTCCCTGAATTTCGATGATGTTCAAATCCCCATTCATCACTACATTACAATCAATTTCTGCCGCCACGTCTTCAAGATAATTCAAATCTAAAAATAGCTCATTTTCCAAAAGTCCCACAGACACGGCCGCCACTTGGCGAATTAAGGGCGATCGCACCAAATCACCTTTTTGCACCAACTTATTCAAAGCATCAGCCACAGCCACAAACCCGCCATTAATTGAAGTCGTGCGAGTCCCCGCATCAGCTTGCAAAACATCCGCATCCACAAGTATCGTGCGTTCGCCCAAAAGCTCCATATCCAAGCACGATCGCAAACTCCGGCCAATCAACCGCTGAATCTCTTGAGTGCGTCCCGATAACTTCATAAATTCCCGTTCTTGCCGCTGCGGCGTAGAACCGGGCAACATCCGGTACTCCGCCGTCAGCCAGCCTTTTCCGGTATTCTCCAGAAACCTAGGCACTCCCGGCTTGATTGTAACGCTGCACAGTACCTGAGTATCGCCGCTTTTTGCGAGCACCGAGGCGCTGGCAAATTTCGTAAATTCGCGATCGAAACTAATCGGACGAAGTTGATTTGGCTGTCTGCCATCTGCACGTTTTATTGACATAAGTTATTTGTTATTTGTTGTTTGTTGTTTGTTGTTTGTTACTCGTTACTTGTTATTGGTAATAATCAACAAATAACAGCTACTGCCAACTACCAACTGCCAACTGACTACTGACTACTGACTACTGCCAACTACCAACTACCAACTGCCAACTGACTACTGACTACTGACCATTTTGAGAATATCTTGCTGCACTTGTTCGGGGGATTGGTCGCCGTTGATAGTTAACAGTTTGTGGCGATACTCGTAATACTCTAAGATAGGAATAGTGCGTTCCTCGAACAAATCTAGCCGGCGGTGTAAAATTTCTGGCTCGTCGTCCGATCGATCGCGTTCGATCGATCGGCTCAACAAAACTTCATTGGGAACCTTCAGCCAAATTGCCCAATCTAGCTCCTGCGCCAAACCCTCTAATAAAAAATCCAATTCCTCAGCTTGAAAAGCCGTTCGCGGATATCCCTCCAACAGCCAGCCATTAAAGACATCCCACAGCAAAAGCCGGCGGCCGATAAACTTAATCAAAATTTCATCGGGCACTAAATCGCCCGATTCTACATAAGGCACCGCCAACTTGCCCAAGTTTGTTTTACCTGCGATTTCGGCCCGCAGAATGTCCCCTAATGCCAGCAAAGGGATGCTCAAATTGCTGCACAGTAGTTCAGCCTGAGTTCCCTTTCCCGCTCCTGGCCCTCCCAGAATTACCAATCTCACACTGCTTGCTCCTCGTGCCGCGACATTAAAATTCTACGCGATGTTTACCTTTTCTTGACAATCCCCGACTTCCCAAGATTCCTCTTGCCTTGCTCATTCATCCTGTAACTGTCTATTTTTGGCGATCCCCGCCATATTTGGGTAAAAAACCCCGTTTCTGCGCCGCCGCGCTCGTCTAGTTCAAAAAAAACCAAACGACTGTGACTGCGACTGCGACTAGCTTTTGACTAATTGTACATCTAGCGTTCTATCTGATGTGCGATCGGCCAAGTAAACTATATATTGTTCAACAGGCTCGATCGAACCCAAGATCGGAGCCGCCGTCAAAACTTAGTTACTATTAAACCATATTGCATAAGTCCTCCATTAATACATAAACCGCAGATGTTAGGCAGATACAACACAGATATACGCAGATAATTTCAGATAATTTGTGAATGAGTACAAGAGGTATATTATTTCTTAATTCCTGCCTTTAGCCCCTGCTTCCGACTTTCTTATTCCTTCTTCCTACAAATCTCGGCGCGACAGCAGAAACCAGATCCCGCCCAAACCCAAAACACCGCACAAAACCCCACCTTCCCACCCAAAAACAGTCCCTCCCGGCAAATGTCCAGGCATTGCCTTAGAAGTAAAATTCAATTCAGTATAATATACCCACTCACCGTTAACCCGCCACCCCACCCGATCGCCAAATTTCTCCCAAACAGTAGCATCATAAACACCAGGCTTTCCCCCCAACTTTACCCACAAATTTTTTTGCACAGAAAAGCCGAACCTGCGGTGACTGTACCTAACCCAAAGCTGGTCAATCGTCTCTAAATCCTTAACAGGAAACTTCCTAATATCTTCCTCGCTCAAATAACCAGTAGAAACTTGCTCCATCGCCTCCAGCATTTTCACAGAAGTTTCTTCATCAGCACCCCGCCAATTTTTAGCAGCAAGCAGCCTTTCCAAGTCAGAATAATCAATACCTTTTTCTGACTCTAAATTCACAGCAACTGGCGAAGTACCAGTCACGGGCTGAGTCGGTAATGAAGGACTGAGAACTGTTGCTTGCTGCAAATTTACCAGTCCTGGCACCACAACAATAGGAGGTTTGATAACTTCCAAAACTTCCGTAGCAGACTTATAGCGGTCTTTGACATATTCCTGAATCAACTTATCCAAAATCTGACTTAAATCCTGGCTAATTTTTGTTCCTTTCGGCAAAGCCTCCCTCCAAAGCCAGCGACCTTCGAGCGGATCGTAAAGGTCATCGTGAATGTCGCCGTAGATATCCAAATAAGGCATAACAGAAGTCAGCAAACGAATGCAAGTCACTCCTAAACTGTAAAGATCACTAGCAGGAACAGCCCTACCGTGACGCTGTTCTAGAGCCGCGTAACCTGGAGTTCCTAACTTGGTTCCTGCCTTGGTAGGAGCCTCAGCTACTACCTGTTTGGAAACCCCAAAATCTATCAGCACGAATTTGCGATCGCGATTTCGCCGGATCACGTTCTCAGGCTTAATATCCCGGTGAATGACATTACGCTCGTGAACAAAATTCAGCACAGGTAACAAATCTAACAGCAGTTCCCTTGTCTTAGTTTCGCTATAAGCACCATATTTTTCTAACTCATCCTTTAAATTATTGCCATCAATAAACTCTTGCACCAAATACAAGCGCCCATCTTCCTCAAAATAAGAAATTAACTGAGGAATTTGTGGGTGTTTCAGTTCGTAAAGCCGCCTTGCTTCTTGTTCAAACAGTCGGACATACTTTTTAAAATGAGCAGGTTTTCGCTGAAACTCTAGAGGGGGCGACAACTGTTTTATAACGCATAATTCCTCAAATTTTCCATGATTAACCGCTCTAAAAGTTCTACCAAATCCCCCATCGCGTAGCGGCTCAGTAGCTGCATAAAGGTCTTTTAGCAGCAGCTTTGAACCACAATTAAGACAATACTTTGTGCCTGGTGGGTTCTGACGCTTGTCTCTTGGGCAATCGAGATTAAGGCAGTATGTCATATATTAAAAAAAATGCGAAAAATTATACTCGGGGTGTCATTTTATTCAAGATTCCGATCGCGAGTTGGTGTTTGTGGAGGCGAGACTCGGTACCTTAGCATAGCTGCAGCCACCGTCGCGCTCGGGATCGCTCTCGCCAGACTGCCCCTAAGCAAGTATAACTCTCTTGATGGTTTGACCTCAAACTCGAAGTCCAAATCTAATCCTAAACTTCGATCGGCTCAATACATTTGATTTAGCGGTCAAATAGCCAGCAGATTTAACAAAAATAGTAATTTATTACCCAGCCAGTTAGTTTTGCAAGGCCGAAAACAAAACTTAGGATTCTGCCTGAGATATAATTTTATTGCCAGAGAGAAGCAGACTAACCGGAGGTGTCGCTGTCCTCAAGTTCGTTAGCGAAGCCCTCGAAGAGGATCGACCTCAACCTTTATCACGTATAAAATTTTACCAAAACCCTGCCAAATCAACTATCCCAAACTCCCTAACTCTCCCTACGTTAAAATAAATATTAGCTGGCTCGATCGCACTCGGATTGCGCGAACGACAATTAGCCAGTTTAAGCTGCTGTTTTTTTTCAGCTATTACCACCTAAATTTATTGCGTTCGGTCTACTTAATTAGGAACTGACAGTGACACCCAAACTACCGCCATCTAAAACTCCCGCCAACAGCAAAAAATTAGCAAAAATTCCCTGGTTCGAGCGATTCATGGCACTCGTCGCCATCGGAAATTTCAGTCTAGTATTATTTGACATAACTTACATACCGTGGCGTGATTTTTACTTCCGGCAACTACCAGTTATCACCAAAATATACGACCCATTTAAAGGAATTAAACCGCACCGAGACACCAAGAAATATCTAGAAACTTTAGAAGAATTAAAAATTTTAGTAGTGCAAACAGGCTTGCAATCTCCCCAAGTAGCAGCAAAATTGCAGGAAATCAACAATCTGACCGCAAAAATGATCGACGAAGATCCCTTTCGAGTAGCATCAAAAAGCGGTGCCCTAGAAAAAATCAAAGACCGGATGCGCGATCGCGCCCCGAATCCGCAAGACTCCGCCAAACAATCATTCACAACATTCTGGAGTCAAAACTATTTAAACAAAAAAGGCTGGCAACAAGAAATCACTTGGTTTGATGCCAAAATTAAGCCGTTAATCGCCACCAACTATTACCGGACGATGGGAGAAAACGGCGAATTTACTGACAACTTCTGGCAAATCGACCTGCCATTTATGGCTTTATTCGCGATCGAATTTCTAGCCCGCACCTACTTCATCAGCCGCCGACACCGCAGCGTCACTTGGCGATCGGCCATGCTTTGGCGGTGGTACGACATCTTCCTGTTCCTCCCGTTCTGGCGCCTGTTGCGAATATTGCCCGTCACAATTCGCATCCACCAAGCCAAAATGCCCGATCTGCACCCCATACGCACCCAAATCAGCCGAGGTTTCGTCGCCAACTTCGCCCAAGAATTGACCGAAGTAGTAGTAATTCAGCTCATCAACCAGATGCAACAATCTATTACCACAGGCGAACTAGCTCGTCAACTATTTCAATCCCCAAAACAGCAATATTTAGACATCAACAATATCAACGAAATAGAAGCGATCGCCACCCATCTAGTCCAAATCACCGTCTACAAAGTCCTGCCCCAACTCCAGCCAGACCTAGAAGCCCTCCTCCGCTACAATATAGAATTATTTCTCAAACAATCCCCCCTCTATCAAGGATGGAAGCAAGTGCCCGGATTGGGAAACCTCCCCGCACAGCTAGCAGAGCAATTAGTTGCAGAACTATCCAAATTAGTCACCCTCGGCCCCCAAGATGCCTACGAAGCCTTTAAAAGCGCCAGCGAAGACCCCGTAGGCACCAAACTCTCAAGCCAGCTAGTCCAACATTTCGGGCAAGCTTTAGGAGCCGAACTCCAACAGCAGCAAACCTGGCAAGAAATACAACTGCTGCTGTCCGACTTCCTAGAAGAGTTCAAAATAAACTACATCCAGCGGTTGAGCGAAGAAGACTTCGAGAAAATTTTAGAACAAGCTAAGGAATTGCAACGCATAGCCCCGCGTTAGATGGTGAAGTAACCTCAGTTCACTCAGAAACAGTTGCTTAACTTTGAATAATTGGTATTGCACCAGCGGATATTCCTCGATGGAAATTTCAATTTTACGGACGCTGTAACACTTTAATTCTCGAATCCCTTGTAATTCCGGCTAATAGTTTGCCATCAGGACTGACAACCAAATGACTCATTTGTTCTGGCTGTCCATCCAGAACTGCTTCTAGTTCGGCTGTTTGCAGATTCCATACTGTCAGTCCCTTCGGGGTAATACCAATTAGAAAATTACTGCTGAGGGTCTTATTAAATATTCTAAATATCTCACGGGAAAAGCCTTTTTTTGCATTAATTTTTCCTGTTCTTAAATCTGATACTTCCACATCGAAAGATCTTTTTCCTGTTTGTTTGATACTAACCAGTGTCTGTCCATCTAAACTGATGCGTGCTGAGTCCGAAGAAGGGCTAAAAAATTTTTGGAGGACTTGTTGCTGGTTTGTTGTTACATCCCACGCTACAAGTTTACTACTCGGTAAAGTAAAAAGTACCGTTTTGCCATCTGGACTAATGTCATCGAAATGGGTATAGGGCAATATTGCTTTTTGCTTACCCGTTGCGATATCCCAGACTTTGATTTCACGATCTATACCGTCAGCGACACTAATAACAGTCTTTCCATCAGAGGCTATACGAAGATGAAGAACACTGCCAGAGTGACCTTTTAGGATCTGAGGAGGTCGATCGGAGGTAATATCCCAGATGCGAACTAGGCGATCGCCACTACCACTGACAACAGTTTTGCCATCAGGAGCGATCGCCAGATCATTAATTGCACCTGAATCACTCCGTAGTGTTTTTTTCAACTTTCCTGTTTGCAGTTCCCAGACCTTAATTGTTCTATCTTGACCACCACTGACCAAAGTTTGACCGTCCGCACCGATCGCAATGGCAGAAACTGTAGGATGCCCCTCTAGGGTGCGAAAAAGTGAAAAATTGCAATAGGAAGACTTGACTGCATCATGGGAACAGTACATCCGTCTGTATTGAACAAAAGGGAAAACCTCCCAAGGATCATTTCCCAGAAGAATTACAGCGATGGCTACCGGAATCCATAAGGCTTTGCGTTTCCAGTTCCCGGACTTTAAAATTTTCATCATAAAATTGGGTAGAAACCCCGTCCTGCAAGGACGGCTTTAATTTAAATTTACTCCCTTTCTCTCCAAGAATCGCCGAGATCCGAAGGCGGTTTGTCACCAGGCGGGCGATCGAGCTAAACTGGGAATTGAGATAAACTACGATCGAACTCAAAGCTTGCACCTCTGTAATGAACAGGCTGTCCGGCCTGTTCTGTCAAAAAGTGAATCTTCTTGTGGGGTGGGCCCGAGATCCCGCCCCTGAAAAACTTTTTGACAATAGTGCAAAATGTGATATCGGAGGAAATTCTCAAACTTCTTGGAAAAAATTGTTTTACCTAGGAGTGGGTCAAGCCCACTTTTTTTGTTGCATTAGTCGCAGGAAAAGAGTTCTGGGCATCAGATTTGCCAGTTTAGGACTTATCCAAGCCCGTGTTCGAGTTCAGGAGTTTTAACTTAAGTATTCGATATGACTCATCCCCTAATCCCACAAATCATTGACTTAGCTACCCCCGTTGCGGAAACACTGGGATTGGAAGTAGTGGGAGCAGTGTTTCACACCAACCAAAATCCTCCCGTCTTGCGGGTAGACATCCGCAACCTGCAGCAAGACACCGGTTTAGCCGACTGCCAGCGGATGAGCACAGCCCTCGAAGCCGAGTTAGACGCAACCGACATCATCCCCGAAGCCTACGTGCTAGAGATTTCCAGTCCCGGAATATCCCGATTGCTCAGCAGCGATCGAGAATTCATTACCTTTAAAGGCTTCCCAGTGACAGTCAAAGCCACCGAACCAGACTCGCGAATCAAAGAGTGGAAAGGACTACTGGTAGGCCGGGATGAAACAGCGGTTTATCTCAATCTAAAAGGGCGACAGGTTAAAGTTCCCCGCCTTCAAATTGCGCGAGTTGAACTAGACGAAGGAAAGGAGGAGTAAAGGTAAATTTTGAGTTTTGAGTTTTGGGCTCTCGGGGCGGTGCCTGTGAGTGTCCGCCAGATTTGAGATTTTAGATTGCCTCGCAGTAAGCTGAAAATGCTTTGCTGCGAGTTAATTTTTAAGAATCAAATCGAGAGCCTCGGGTTGAGTTTGCACAACAAATAAATTGTGACAACACCGAATTTACCTAACCCTATTTTGGTAACTCATAAATCATCACCCATCAATTTCTATCAAAACTCACCAATTATCTTTTCGCGATTACCAGTTACGTATTGTCACAGTAAAAAAGGAGTGTTTTATATGTCAATGGTTCCCCTGCCCGGACTTAAAGAAATGGTCGAAGGTATTAGCAAAGAGCGAAATTTACCCAAACACGCCGTCCAAGCAGCCTTGCGAGAAGCCCTGCTCAAAGGATACGAACGCTACCGCCGCACCCAAAAACTAGACCACTTCAGCGAAGAATACTTCGATAATTTTGATGTAGAACTGGACGCAGAACAAGAAGGTTTCCGCGTTTTGGCAAACAAAACTATTGTAGAAGAAGTCGAAAATCCCGATCACGAAATATCACTTTTGGAAGTGCAAGAAGTAGCCACAGAAGCTCAGCCGGGGAGCATCGTACTCGTAGACGTCACACCAAATCAAAAAGAATTTGGTCGCATGGCAGCCATTCAGACCAAACAAGTTCTAGCTCAAAAACTGCGCGACCAACAGCGCAAAATGATTCAAGAAGAGTTTAAAGATTTAGAAGAAACTGTTCTTCAAGCAAGAGTGATCAGGTTTGAGAGGCAGTCGGTAATTTTAGCAGTCACCAGCAGTTTCGGTCAGCCGGAAGTAGATGCCGAACTCCCCAAGCGCGAACAGTTGCCCAACGACAATTACCGGGCCAACGCTACTTTCAAGGTTTATCTCAAAAAGGTAGGCGAAGGCTCCACGAGAGGGCCGCAGTTACTTGTTTCTAGAGCAGATGCAGGTTTGGTGGTTTACCTGTTTGCTAACGAAGTACCAGAAATAGAAGACGGGGTGGTGAGGATTGTCGCCGTAGCCAGGGAGGCAAATCCGCCATCCCGGCACGTCGGCCCTCGGACTAAAATAGCAGTTGATACGCTCGATCGCGATGTAGACCCGGTAGGAGCCTGCATCGGAGCGCGGGGATCGCGGATTCAGGTAGTAGTCAACGAATTGCGCGGCGAAAAAATAGACGTGATCCGCTGGTCTCCAGATCCGGCCACCTATATCGCTAACGCTCTTAGTCCTGCTAGAGTAGATGAAGTGCGTTTGGTTGCCCCAGAAGGCAGGCGAGCTCATATTTTGGTCGCTGAAGACCAACTGAGTCTTGCCATAGGCAAAGAAGGTCAGAACGTCCGCCTCGCAGCCCGCCTGACAGGTTGGAAAATCGATATCAAAGATATTGCTAAGTACGATCGCGAGGCCGAAGACATCAAATTGGAAGCAGAAGCTACCAGGCTGGAAGAAGAAGAAGAAGTAGCAGGAGACTACTACGAAGACGAAGACGAAGCATCAGGCTTCGACGGCGAGGCGGAAGCCGCAGAATTGGCAGCAGAAAAGGCAGCAACAGACGAAACCGCAGCCCCAGTCTAAAAACTGCGCTCTTGACCAAGATTTTTCCGCACGGGAGACAAGGAGAACTTGTCCCCCTCGGACACTATCCTCCTCTTCTCCCCCTCTCCCCTTCTCACTTTGATGAAACCGAACTACCGGTGTTGTGCAAGTTGTCGAAAAATAGCTCCAAAGGAAGCTTTTTGGCGAGTAGTCAGGGTCTATCCTTCTCATCAGGTACAATTAGATCGCGGCTTCGGTCGTTCCGCTTACCTTTGTCGGGCGAGCGAATGCCTGAAAGCAGCTCAGAAAAAAAATCGACTTGGGCGATCGCTCAAAGCGCCTGTGTCTGACGAACTGTACCAAACACTTTGGCAGCTTTTAGACACATCTGACTGTACATTTGACTCGGGTTCAACCGGGCGAAAAACCGACAAGAGTTCGGTATCGACTGTATAATAAACCCTCGCGGGCAGCACGCGCCAGTAATTACTGGTAGCGCCAGCTCTACAACCTCAATCCGATCGGCCCACCAGTCTGGAAAGATTTGTGTCAGATTAGATAAGGGTAGGGTACTAGCAGAGGTATCCTCAAGGTGGAAAAGCTAACTTAGAAGCTTGAAAAAGTGGCAGTTGCCAAAAAAAAATCAGACTTCGACAGTTGCCACTTTCCCAAAAAAACTTGAAAATTATCTCAAGGCAGACTTCAGCGAGGTGCATCTTTTAGATAAAATTACCTTGCTGAGTACCAAAACCCCGATTCCTGACACTGAATCAATCACAGCGAATGATGTCGTCATTAGAACAAAGAATCAAAATGTAAAAACTGGTTGGCACAAAAGAGGGCAGAGTGGATGAACAACGGCAAAGTAAGAATTTACGAATTATCACGGGAACTAAATTTGGATAATAAAGACATCTTGGCAGTTTGCGAGCGGCTCAATATTTCAGTCAAGAGCCACAGCAGCACAATTACAGAATCAGAAGCAGAACGAATTCGCAAAACGGCGGAAAAATACGTAGCCAGCAGCCACTCTTCCCCCGGCAAGCCAGCTCCTACCGAAAGAGCAGCAGCGCCATCAAAAGAGTCTGGCCCTCACCCTAACGACCAACAAAAAAAGCAGCAAATTTTAGAAATACGCAGTCCAAAAGTAAGGCCGGCTGGTGATTCCTCCCAGCAGGCGGGCAACGAGGAGCAAAAAAACGAGCCTGGTGCTACCGTGGCAACTCCTCCCAAATCGCCTGCCGCCGGGCAACTCCAGCCCCCCGCTAAACCAAATATCAATCGACCGGTGCTGTCGAAGCCAAATGTCTCTGGCTCGGGAGCAACTTCGGAAACAGATTCAGAAACAGCTTCGGAAACAGTAGGTGCGATCGCCCCGGAAACAACCGCCCTGGATCAAGCACCTGCGGCACCTGCGACAGCTCAACCGCCGTCGTCCAAGGCACCCGATCGTACCCCGCGCCAGCCAGCCACCCCCCCACCAGCACCGGGGGCAAAGCTCACGTCGCCACCAGTCAGAGCGACGGCGGAGTCGGCAACGCGCACCCCACAAAGTCTGGGAAACAAGCCGGTACTGAAACTTGCCAGAACCGAGCAAGAGCAATCACAACAAACAGAAAATCTGGAAGCGCCGGCAAAACCGAGCCGCCCCAGCAGACCCGCACCGGGAGGTAGTGAGGGCCAAAGACCTCGCCCTAGCGCTGGCGGCCCTGTCAGAACTGCACTTGCCGATCGACCGCAGCCCGGTGGCCCGCGCCGGAGCCTAGCGCCCGTAACGTCAGCAGGAGGGCTGCGTAGCCGAGGTGGTGACACCGGAGCCACAGGGGATGACACTGATGACAATGATGAAGATAATACGCCGCTGGATACTCTTCTCCTTCCCAAGCCGACTCTTCCGCGTCCAGCCAAAAAGACATCGGTCATTTGGGAAGAAGATGATGACGAAAACTCAGATGCTGCCAAAGCTGCCAAAAAGGTCAAGCAGGCACGTTCTCGCCTCAAACCCATAGACGAGGATGACGATGACTTAGAAAATGGCTTGGATATGCCAGCGCCAGTCACCGTCAGCCTGTCCCTAGCCCGCCCAGCTAAAGCAAAGGGACAAGCAGCACCAAAGTCAACACCAACTCCGGGCGCACCGGGAAGCAGCGGCAAAAACAAAAGACCGGGCCCTTCTCACGATAAAAGTTCTTCTGGTTCTTCTGGGGGACGCGGCAGCCGGGGCAAAACAGCCGAAGCTAAGGTAGAACGTCCAGAAAAGCTGCTGCTGAGCAGACCGATGACCGTTCAAGAACTAGCAGTTACTTTGGCTGTTCCCGAAACCGAAATTATTAAACGGTTGTTCTCAAGAGGCATTGCGGTCAACATTACCGAAACCCTAGATATTTCAGCGGTGAGAACGGTAGCCGAAGAAATGGGTGTAGAGGTAGAAACTCCCGAAAAAGTAGCCCCAGCGCTCAAAGTCATCGAGATGATCGATGAAGCAGATTTGGAATACCTCGAGCGCCGTCCGCCAGTGGTAACGATTATGGGTCACGTAGATCACGGCAAAACAACCTTGCTCGACTCGATCCGCAAAACAAAGGTGGCTCAAGGAGAAGCTGGGGGTATTACCCAGCACATCGGTGCTTATCACGTAGATGTGGTACACGAAGGCAAGAGCCAGCAGGTGGTGTTTTTGGATACGCCCGGTCACGAAGCCTTTACAGCAATGCGGGCTCGGGGAACGCGGGTTACGGACATCGCTATCTTGGTGGTGGCGGCGGACGATGGCGTGCGTCCCCAGACAATTGAAGCGATCAGCCACGCGAAAGCGGCGAAAGTGCCAATTGTCGTGGCTATTAATAAAGTAGACAAGGAGGGCGCTCAGCCGGAACGGGTGAAGCAAGAGCTGACTGAGTACGGCTTGGTCGCAGATGACTGGGGCGGCGATATTACGATGGTTCCGGTCAGCGCGATTAAGGGGGAAAACCTGGATACGCTGTTGGAAATGATTCTGACAGTCGCGGAAATGGAAGACCTCAACGCTAACCCGAACCGCGCTGCTAAGGGTACTGTGATTGAAGCTCACCTCGATAAGGCAAGGGGGCCTGTGGCAACCCTGCTGGTGCAGAACGGCACTCTGCGAGTGGGCGATATTGTGGTCGCAGGCTCGGCTCTGGGTAAGGTGCGGGCAATGATCGACGATCGCGGCGATCGCGTAGACCAAGCAACTCCATCCTTTGCGGTGGAAGTGTTGGGGCTGCGGGATGTACCTCGCGCCGGAGACGAGTTTGATGTCTTCGGAAACGAAAAAGAAGCAGCGGCGATCGCCAGCGGAAGAGCTACCTTCCAACGAGATTCTCGCCTGCTCCAAGGTGGCCGGATCAGCCTCAGCGGCTTCTCTCAACAAGCTAAGGAAGGCGTTCTCAAGGAACTCAACTTGATCTTGAAGGCAGATGTCCAAGGCTCCCTCGAAGCAATTGTCGGCTCTCTGACTGAACTTCCTCAAAAAGAAGTTCAACTCCGACTGCTGCTGTCTGCTCCTGGCGAAATCACAGAAACAGATATTGACCTCGCTGCAGCCAGTAATGCTGTAATTATCGGGTTCAATACTACTCTCGCCACCGGCGCTCGCCAAGCGGCCGACCAAGCGGGCGTAGACGTGCGGGAATACAGCATCATCTATAACCTCTTGGATGATATTCAAGGGGCGATGGAAGGTCTGCTGGAACCAGAACTGGTGGAAGAACCTCTGGGTAAGGTGGAAGTGCGCGCTGTCTTTGCGATCGGTCGTGGGGCTGTCGCTGGCTGTTACGTACTCGAAGGCAAGGTCATCCGCAACTGTAAGGTGCGGGTACGCCGGGGCAACAATATCGTTTACGAAGGTATCCTCGACTCGCTCAAGCGGATGAAGGAAGATGCTAAGGAAGTCAATACTGGCTACGAATGCGGCATTTCCTTGAGCGGCTTTAGCGACTGGGCCGAAGGCGATATTATTGAAGCCTACCGCATGGTTACTAAGCGCCGGACTCTATCTCAATAGTTTTGAGTGGTGAGTTTTGAGTTGGAAGAGAAGTTTTGAGTGCAGGTAACTAAATTGCCGATCGCTCGAAACTACTCTCTTCAACTCAATACTCCAAAACTAGATTTCTGGCATAAATCTTTAATGCGAGCCGATCGACCGCAGATGCTATTGGGATAAACACAGATCAACGCAGATTCATTTCAAAATACGTTTGTGAATCAGTCCAAGAAGTCTACTATTCACTCACAAGTTTGGTTTTTAACTCAAAATTTAAAATTCACCCACTCAAATAAGACTTACAAAAAGTAACCGGATTGATTTTAAAAATCCTCGGTTTGACCGCTAGATATGTACTCCTCGCAACAGATTTTCAGGGGGAAGAGTGCATCCAAGATTGTAAAAACTCAAAATTGAAAACTCATAATTCATAACCAATAATTAATTAAAGTGCGTTCTTTTTGGTCAGAGCCTTTTTTATGGATTCACCTTTCTGGGGCGGCTGCACTGCCGATCTGCCTGGGACTGTGTTTGCTGGGACTCGCAGTGGGTTCTCCCGCGATTCCTGTGTGGTTAGAAGTGTTTTTAGTGGCTGTAGCAGGTATTGTTCCGGTGCTGTGGATGCAGTGGTTCCGCCCTTTTTATATTTTTAGTATTTTAGTAGTGGCTGTGAAACCGGACAAGTTAACTGATTTGCAGCAGCAGATTCTGACTCGATTTAAAACTAAATTAAATAAAGGAGTGGCTCTTTTTGTCGCTGTTTTGTTGGCAATAATTTTGTGGCATCTCTACCGATTGGCTCCCCTCGCTGCTGGCGTGGCTCCGTTTCCTCCTTCCTGGCGGTGGGCTGGATTGTTGTTGGCCGGTTCTGCTTTTTTAGCTAGCAATTTGTTTTTGCAGGTGTCTGCTAGTGTGATGGCGGTTTTGCTGACGCCGGAATCTCAATTTGCAGCGACAAAGCCTTATTTTTTACAAAAAATTAAGCATGATTTTACGATCGCACTTTGGCAAGTCAATCAACTTTTGCCGACTTTTGCGGGCGAGATAACTGTCGCGGAATCTGCACCCGGAGAGTCAAGCAATCCGCCACCGACAATTAGGAATTCGCCAGCCGACAGTATTGTCAACCCACAGCTTTCTGACACCAACGGCGTTACCTCCCTACCCCAACAGTCGATCGAAAAGTTAAATGAAAAATTAAACTCGAAATAATTGTAATTTAAGCTACTTTACCTTCGACAGATGTATGCTGTAAAAAAAAATAAGTAATGGCTCTGTTCTGATTGAGATTATTAATAATTTTAATATTTAATTTTAAATCACAGATTATAGATATTTTAGGTTGGCTATTTCCAGAGAAGAATCTATAATAGAGAAAGTCAAAGTAAGCTTTCAATCCCTACAGGGGATTAAAACAGAGGTATAACAATATGGCGAATTATTCACCGATCGCACAACAACCTCAAGCAGCAGAGCCGATCGAGCTGTGCGAAGATTCTGAAATCTGGGGCAGTCTCAAATCTGCGATCGGCGCAAGTTCAGGATTTCAACGCTGGCAGCTAGAACTCAATTTTGAGAGCAAGCAGAAAAATGCCAGCATCGATCAACAGGTGCGATCCTATCTACGAGAAACTTTAGCAACTTTGGCTTACTGAGCGCCCTCAAACCAAAGATGGTCAAGGTTTGTGAATTTTACAGGCAAAGAAAGCAGGCATCCCCTCCAATCTGCGAAGTAAGTGCCGCAAGCGATCGCAGCAACTTCGGACATCAAATTGCAGGGGACACTATTTTTGCTTACTGAGTCGGAATTAATTTCCGCATCCTACTTCTACACCCTCTCAGAAAAATCCAGATAAAATTAGCCTAAAACCCGCGATATAAAGCGACTGCGACTGCTATCTATTGATGTACCTGTTGCCCAAACTCTTTATAATAGGACGGAGGCAAAAGAAAATTCACAGTGCGGTTCTGGGGGTATATCAAACCGTCAACATAACCAAATTACAAATCTTTTGCACCGTAGGTTCTATTAAATACGACACAACCAGAGTTTAGGAAAATGCGCTTAGTCATAGTTCAGTATGCCGGCGATTACGCAAAAACCTTTCAGCATCTGGTCCAAGGAGGAAGCGAAACATACTACGCTCAAAAATATTCTGTAGGTGCCGTTACTGAGATGGCAAAACGACCGGAGGCTGAGTCAGTAACGGTTATTTGCTGCATGACACCAGAATTTACCGATCGGGTTCTAGAAAACGGCGTGCGGGCGATCGGTTGCGGATTTAATTACAAAGTTGATTCCAAAAAATTGATCGAATTAATTGCCGAGCAAAATCCGACTCATTTAGTCATACGGACGGTTATTCCCGACATTTTTAATTTTGCAATTGAAAATCAAATTAGAACCATCGCTGTATTTGCCGAATCTATTGCCACAAAAAGTTGGCGCGATAAGTGGCGCAACTATAAATTGGCCAATTTTTTGAATAACAAGCAAATAGAATGGGTTGGGACTTACGGCATTACTTCATCTTTATTGTTCAAAGAAATTGGAGTAAAACCCGATCAAATAATTCCTTGGGACTTTCTCTTAGATACCAATCCCGGCTCTTTGTCGCCGAAAGAAATCCCTGCAGATGTCAAAAAATTGAAACTATTTTACGCTGGTTCGTTAGTACAAAGTAAGGGAGTTGGCGATATATTAAGAGCCGTACCAAAGTTAAAAGAGCGCAATATATCAGTTCACTTAAAAATGGCAGGTACAGGCGAAGAAGAGTTTTTTACCCGGCGAGTTGAAGAGTTGCAAATTAAAGATTATGTAGAATTTATGGGGCTGGTACCCACTCATACTTTAGAACCTTTAATGAGAGAATCCGATATCGTGCTAGTTACTAGCAGGCACGAATATCCCGAAGGCTTTCCCCTGACAATTCAGCACGCTTTACGCACTAGAACACCGATAGTAGCTTCGGATCACCCAATGTTTAAAACCCACTTGAAGCATGGCGTTAATTCCATGATTTTCGAGGCGGGAAACTCTCAGGCTTTAGCCGAATGTATCGAAAATCTGGTTTCGGATTCAGCGCTTTATCACAATATTTCTGTCGCTTCTCACTCAACCTGGCATGAGTTGCGCTTGCCTGTCAAATGGGCCGAATTGATCGATCGCTGGCTGGATGATTCCCCTGAAAGCAAACAGTGGTTGTTTGAAAACCGACTGGCTTCTGAATACTACAATCAAAAATCTAGTGATTGATTAATTCAAAAAATGCGATCGACCAACCAGCCACTTTCCCAGCCACAGCCCGAAACCGGAAGTAGCAACTAACAGGATAAATGTGTAGATCCCGCGCCCAGTGGCGATAGACCTTTCGCCCACTACCATCCGCGCCACAACTCCAGCCACAATCCCGATCGCAGCCCAAGCCCCATAAACACTCTTAGATCCAGCAATCTCTAAGGCTTGCGTCAAAGCCCCGGAACCCTCCCCAGCCAAAACCCCCGCCCACGCCCCAATCCCCAGCCCGATCGCACCTCCAAGTCCGATCGGACTTCGGGAATTCATCGCGACTTCCGCCACCAGGCCGCAGGTCAAGCCCGCAATCCCCCAACCCACCGCAGCCGCCAACACCTGGTGCCAATTCCCAGCATCCGTGCCGATTCCAGCCATCAACCCCAACACTGTCGCCACTCCCGCAGCCCCCACAACTAAAGCCACGGCCCGAGATTCCGCCTCAGAACTGGCGATCGCCCCCAAACCCGCCCCAACCGCCGCCCAGACAGCCCCCGTTACCATTCCTCCAGCCTGAAAACCGGCGATCGCCCCCCCCACCGCCCCAGCCAAAACCAGCGCCGCCAGCCACACTTTAGGCGTTGCCGAACCCTCCGCCAGCAAAATCGCGGCCCACAGCCAATCCGCACCCCAGATTAAAGCCGACATCCACAGGGGGGCGTGATATTTTGTCAAAATGCAGCCCGTCACAGCGTAACTCGCCACGGCGATCGCCAGTGGGCCCCAAGGGAAAGTTAAATAGTTTTGAGATGGCTGCGGTTTGGAATATTGAGTCGGAAACTCTTTTTTCCTTTTCGGGGTAAGCTTTAGACTGTTTTGAACTCGCCGCGCTTTCCTCGCCGCGCTGCGCCCCGAAGGCTTTCTTCCCCGCTCGGTTTGTCTATTTTTAGTGGTAAATTGTTTCTTGCTTAAAGAGTTGTTTGGAGTTGAAACTTTTTGGGATGAGGCTTTGGGGCGGGTTTGACGGCGCTGGGAACCGTGCCTGCCGGCTGATTTTCCCGAACGTCTTCTCAGTGGCTTTTCCGGCGGCGCAGGGGGTGGCGCAGGCTGTGGCTGCTGAAACGGTTTGTCGATCGACTTCGATTCCGGCTGACTGAGAAACAACACCAACTCTTCGTAAGCTTGATTAATTTCTATTAATCTTTGTTCAGCTTTTTGTTGCAGGCGATCGCCAGGGGGCAACCGATCGGGATGCCACACAAACGCTAAATCCCTGTAAGAGCGTTTAATTTCTTCTAAGGAAGCTCCAGGCTCAATTTCGAGGATTTCGTAGCATCGATTAATGTCAGCCATAGGCTTCGATCGGCAGGTATTGGTAAATTTACGCGCGTGCGAAGCTATCCCGTAAGGAATCATACTTCTTATCTTTTAGCATTCTCAGGCAAGCTGCACAATCAGCCGATCGCGATCGAGGGTCAGTCGATTATAGATTGAGGACTTATGCCATGTGCGATCGATTACCACCATTACAAAAATGGATCGCGATATCGGTCAATCGAGGGGACATGATATTACGCAGAAAACCCGGTTTTTCGGATAAATCGAAATTTTAGACTCCACTTTGGGCTCCGGTGAATCACTGCGCTGCAAGTAAATCGAAAATCGAAAATCGAAAATTTCAAATCGACTGACTGATTTTATAAGGGTTTAGAGCTTTTTTGCGGTTGCGCTCGGTTTTGAAACAGGCATCACAACTGGCTACAATGAGAAAATACTTTCGTGCGATCGCAATCTGTGTCAGTGTCGGCAAATCAAGCTCCCACCTTCATCTTAGTTGACGGCCACTCCCTGGCCTTTCGTTCCTACTTCGCCTTTGCCAAAAGTCGAGACGGAGGCTTGCGAACGACCACAGGCATTCCCACCAGCGTCTGTTTTGGCTTTCTCAAGTCGCTGCTGGAAGTTATGGCCGCCCACGATCCCCAGTACATGGCGATCGCCTTTGACCTCGCCACGCCCACTTTTCGCCACGAAGCAGACGAAACTTACAAAGCAGGTCGTCCCGAAACCCCCGAAGATTTTATTCCCGATCTCAAAAACCTGCAAGAACTCCTCACCTATCTCAATTTGCCAGCAGTCACCGCTGAGGGCTACGAAGCAGACGATGTTTTGGGAACTTTAGCCAACAAAGCCAGCGCCGCCGGTTATGCGGTTAAAATCCTCACGGGCGATCGAGATTTGTTTCAATTAGTAGAAACCGACAAAAATATCAGCGTCTTGTATTTGAGTACCGACGAGCTCAGGCGATCGGGAAAAGGCAAATCTCAAGAATACGGCCCCGAACAAGTTAAAGAAAAACTCGGTATTTTGCCCGAACAAGTAATAGATTATAAAGCTTTGTGCGGCGACAAATCCGACAACATTCCCGGAGTCAGAGGCATCGGCGACAAAACCGCCCTGCAATTGCTAGAAGCTTACAACACCCTCGACGGTATTTATGCAGCCATCGATCAGATTAAAGGCGCAACCAAGAAAAAGCTAGAAGAAGGCAAAGAATCAGCCTATCATTCTCAGCGCATGGCGACAATTGTCCAAGACGTTCCCTTAGAAATCAACTTAGAAGATTGCAAGCTTATAGGTTTTGATGAATCAGCCTTGATTACCATGCTGGAAAAGTTGGAATTCAAAACATTTTTAACCAAAGTCAAACAAATTCAAAAGCGGTTCGGTGGTGCGGAAAAAGAAAGTTCGGCAGCGGATTCTGTAACGGATTTAACGGATGTTCGGAGGGAAGGTTCGGCAACGGATTCTGTAACGGATTTAACGGATGTTCGGAAAAAGGGAGAAGTTACAGTCTCTGAATTGCCTAACGCTGATAATTCAAGTGATTTTTCCGCTGCAAGTTCTGAAATTTCAGAAGCAGACGAATTGTGGTTTTTTAGTGCGGCAGAAACCAAAGCAGCGCAACAGAAAAACAAACTGCCAATCCAACCCCGAATCATTCAAACAATAGAACAGTTAAACGAATTAGTCCAACTGCTAGAAACCCACACCGACAAAAACTCGCCCGTGGCGTGGGATACCGAAACCACCGCCCTCGAACCGCGAGATGCCGAATTAGTCGGAATTGGCTGCTGTTGGGGAACCGGAGAACAAGATTTAGCTTACATTCCCACGGGACACAAAACGGGTAAAAATTTGGACAAAGCCACGGCTTTAAATGCTTTGCGTCCGATTTTGGAAAGCGAAAATTATCCCAAGGCGCTGCAAAATGCTAAATTCGATCGCCTGATCCTGCGCTGTCAAGGAATCAAACTCGCTGGAGTCGTATTTGACACCATGCTAGCCAGTTACGTACTCAACCCAGAAACCAGTCACAGTCTCAGCGAATTGTCAAGGCACTACTTAGGCATTGTCGCAGAAAGCTACAAGGAATTAGTACCGAAAAACAAAACAATTGCTGACATCAGTATTCCCAAAGTAGCTGACTACTGCGGTATGGATGTTCATACCACATTTGGGTTAGTAAGTAAACTTAGAGCAGAATTGGATAAAGCTGATGAAGGTAGCTTTCCCGGAAAATCTTTGCAGGATTTACTGCTGAAAGTAGAACAGCCTTTAGAGCCAGTTTTAGCTGAAATGGAATACAGCGGAATTCGCATTGATTCAGCTTATCTCAATACCCTATCGCAAGAGCTAGAAATAAAATTAGCAAAACTCGAAGAAAATACCTATGAAGCAGCGGGGAGAAAGTTTAATTTAGGTTCGCCCAAACAACTAAGCGAAATCTTGTTAGAAAAAATCCCCGAACAGTTTCAGAAAAAGTCTCGCAAAACAAAGACGGGATACTCTACAGATGCCGCTGTTTTGGATAAATTGCAAGGAGACCACCCGATTGTAGACGATTTATTAGAGTACCGAACATTATCCAAATTAAAATCAACTTATGTCGATGCTTTGCCGCAGTTAGTGCGTGGGGATACCGGGCGAGTACATACAGATTTTAACCAAGCTGCAACTGGTACGGGCCGGCTTTCTTCTTCCAATCCCAATTTACAAAATATTCCCATCCGCACCGAGTTTTCGCGGCAAATTCGCAAGGCTTTTTTACCGGAGTCTGGTTGGCTGATGGTGTCGGCTGACTATTCTCAAATTGAACTGCGAATTTTGGCTCATTTGAGTCAAGAACCGGTGTTGATTGAAGCTTACCAAAATAACCGAGATGTGCATACGGTGACGGCTCAACTGCTGTTTGAAAAAGAGGAAGTAACGCCGGATGAAAGACGGTTTGGGAAAACGATTAATTTTGGGGTCATCTATGGTATGGGGGCGATTAAGTTTGGGCGATCGATGGGCAAGTCTTCGGCAGACGGGAAAAAGTTTATTGAACGATTTAACGAGCGTTACAGTAAGGTTTTTGAATATTTGGAGAAAGTAAAAAAAGAGGCGATCGCCCTAGGCTACGTTTCCACAATTCTCGGCCGCCGCCGCTATCTCAACTTCGAGAGCCCAACACTCGCTGAGTTTAAAAAAGAACGTCGCAACCCCGAGGACATTCACTCCAGCCTACTTAAGTCTCTTAACAGAAATGACGCCCAATCTTTGCGGGCTGCAGCCAACGCACCGATTCAAGGCTCCAGTGCTGATATCATTAAACTTGCCATGATTGAGGTAGACAAAATTTTGCAAAACTATCAGGCGCGGCTGTTATTGCAAGTTCACGACGAATTAATCTTTGAAGTACCTCCCGATGAATGGGAAGAATTGCAGCCAAAAATTAGAACGGCGATGGAAAATGCTCTGCCACTTAGCGTACCGCTAATAGTTGACATCCACGCGGGGCAAAATTGGATGGAAACTAAATAAACAGAGAGAAATATGAACCCAACCAAAATCACCCTTTCTCCTAAAATCAACAGCTTGAGTGCACTTTTTCTGCTGTTTTTACTCTCCGGTTGTCCGCAAAAGCTACCGCCCAACAATTATGCTGTGAAACGAGTCAGCGACGGCGACACCCTTGTCGCCAGCGATAGCGCCGGGAAGGATATCAAAGTGCGTTTTGCCTGCATAGACGCACCGGAAATTGCCCATACGAACGCTGAAAAAAATAGCAAAAAAGCAGCCGATAAAAATCAGTTTAAGTGGGGAAATCTAGCCGAGCAAAGAATGCAGCAGCTAGTCAAAAAAGGGGGAAGCCGCGTTATTTTGAGCGTAACCGATACCGATCGCTACGGCCGCAAAATTAGCGAAGTCCGCTTGCCAAACGGCACATTTGCCCAAGAAGTTTTGCTGCGCGAAGGATTAGCAATGGTTTACCGTCCTTACTTAAAAAACTGTCCTAGTGCAAGTATTGTGGAACAAGCGGAAGCCGAAGCTAAGAAAAATCGGCGGGGCGTTTGGGGAGATTCTAAGTTTGTTCCCGCTTGGACTTTTCGGAAGAAATGATTTAGGCAGTTGGCAGTTGGTAGTTGGCAGTTGGCAGTTGTTAGTTGTTAATTGTTAGTTGTTAATTGTTAGTTGTTAATTGTTAATTGTTATTTGTTATTTGTTATTTGTTATTTGTTATTTGTTATTTGTTAGTCAACAGTCAACAGTCAACAGCTAACAGTCAACAGCTAACAGTCAACAGTCAACAGCCAACAGCTAACAGTCAACAGCCAACAGCTAACAGCCAACAGTCAACAGCCAACCGTCAACAGCCAACAGTCAACAGCCAACCGTCAACAGCCAACAGCCAACAGTCAACCGTCAACCGTCAACAATTCTCTGTTTGGTCAATTCACAACAGATGTGATAGGCTCCAGATAACTCAATAAACAGCAACCAAAAGCGGTCTATTGCAATCACCCAAAAATTCACTTTAGGGAACATCAATGAAAATCAAAAATCTGGTTATTTCGGGCATTTCCTTGCTTCTCGGTACTGCAATTATAGGAAGTGCGATCGCTCAAGAACTGACCGAAAGCCAAAAAACGGTTGTTTGTCGCTTAAAAACAGAATTTGACCAGCGCTCTAGCAACGGTCAAAAATTAGTATTTGTGCCATTGTTCGGCCAAGTTCGCAAGCAAGTTTCGTCTCCGTTTAGAGCCACGCTGCATCCCGATACTGAGTATACTTTTGTTGGGACTTGCGATGGAAATTGCCAGGATTTAAACCTAACTCTCAGGGATGCGAACGGTCAAGAAATCGGTTCGAGTCAAAAGACAGGCGAACTGGCGTCAATTTCTTTTACTCCGCCATCCCAAGGCGAATATCAAATCACCGCTAAGCCTGGAGAATGCACGACTGCAGAGGGTTGCAGTTTCGGCATGGGAATCTTCGTTCCTGCCTCTGCTAGCGTACCTAATGCTTCAAAAATTCCTGCTCAAATAGCACAATTTAAACTTTGTCAGTAGAGGAACAGCGATAAGTTGTGGGTTGCGAGTAGAGTGGAGTGTTCGATCGCGAATTTAACTGCTAACTTGCAACTTATAACTCGGTTTTTATCTAGCCCAGTATCGGATCGATCGGGTACTGGTACAGATTTGAGATTGAAAAATTGGGGAATTGAGGAATTTTAGATTAATCGATCAATTCCTCAGTCACTTGAGAACCGCTATAGTTGCTAAACCATAACTGCTGCAAACTGTCAAGCCGATCGAGCTGTGGAACCCTGCAAAGGCCCCATAGCTGCCGAATTCCGGTTGAAAGTCATAACTTTATTTACCCTCACGCAGGCATCAATTAGAATATAGATAGTGCCTGTGAGGGTGACGAGTAAATTCCCCATGTCTTTAACCTTAGCCTTGAAAAATCAACTGCAAAACGCTCCTCAAATAGGGTTGAAAAATCTGTTTGGCCGCTTGGGTATCAGGCAGAAAATCGGCTGCGGATACGCCTTGGTCATTGGTATTGCGATTTTGGGTGCTGTGGCGGGACGGGGAGTAGAATCCTATCACAAACAGCAAGTTAGAGAAAAACTGGCGATCGACCGAGATAAAGCCGAAATCCTAACTAATCTTAATAATACGGTGCAGGAAGTCAGAATTCACCAGAAAGAGCTGGCGAGTCTGGTGAACAAACCGGAAATTTTCGATCGCCAGCGATCGGAATTCCTCGCCCGCGTTGCTCAGATGAGCGGCATCCTGGAACAACTGCAAACCATGCAGCCGACCAAAAATCCTGAGATTGCCAAAGACTACCAACTGCTGCAACAGTTCGCTAGAGTCAACGGCAAGACGGTAGAATCATATTTTCAACAAGTACAAAAATTGTTGGCGACTGCGAAAGTATCAGCTTTGAATCCGCAGCAGCGGCAGGCTTTCGGGCGGAACTTGAACAATTTTGTGGATGGCGAAACCGCTTTGAAACTCGCACAGTTTTCCGAGGATTCAGCCAAACTCGCTGACACTTTTGGCAATAAAGCAGACGAGGCGTTTAGAACTTACGAGAAAGCAGAAAAACTCGGAACCCTTATTCTCGTAGTTTCTCTGTTCCTATCGGCGGCGATCGCAGCGATACTTGCAGCATACACCAGCAGGGCGATCGCCCGCCCCTTAGAAGCCACTACCCTGATCGCTCAGCGAGTGACAGAAGAATCGAACTTTGACTTGCAAGTACCAGTTACCACTTCCGACGAAGTGGGAATGCTAGCAACTTCGCTCAACGAACTGATCCAAAGAGTAGCGGAATACACAGAAGACTTGCACGAAGCAAAAGTAGCAGCCGAAGCTGCCAACCGCTCAAAAAGTGCATTTCTAGCCAACATGAGCCACGAACTCCGCACCCCCCTCAACGCCATCATCAACTACAGCGAAATGCTGCAAGAAGATGCTCAAGATTCCGGTTCTGAAGACTTTCTCCCAGACTTAGAAAAAATTCAAACCGCAGGCAAACATTTGCTCGACATGATCAGCGACATCCTCGACATTTCCAAAATAGAAGCCGGCCACGTCACGCTTTATTTGGAAAACTTCGACGTAGCGACAATGATTGAAGAAGTGATGACTACGGCTCAACCGCTAGTAGAGAAAAAAGGCAATGCTTTAGCGCTGAAAACCCAAGGCGAACTCGGCACAATGTACGCCGACCAACCTAAAGTGCGGCAAATTCTCCTAAACTTGCTCAGCAACGCTGCCAAATTTACTGAAAAAGGGGTTATTACTATCGAGGTCGAAAGAATTAAGAATGGAAAAGTTAAACAGACGAAAAGAAAGAAAAATAAAGATTTTAACTCTGGTTCAAACTACAGTTCTCAAGTTTTGATTTTTCGAGTCAGAGATACAGGCATTGGCATGACCAATGAGCAATTAGAGCAGATATTCAAGCCTTTTACTCAAGCTGATGCTTCGACTACTAAGAAGTATGGAGGCACGGGTTTGGGATTGACAATTAGCCAGCGCTTGTGTCAAATTCTGGGTGGCGAAATTAGCGTTGAAAGCGAGGACGGGAAAGGCTCAACTTTTATTGTCAGTCTCCCGGAACGGGTGGTGATGCAGGCTTGAAAACAGTTGGCAGTTGGCAGTTGGTAGTTGGTAGTTGGCAGTTGGTAGTTGGCAGTTGGCAGTTGGCAGTTGGTAGTTGGTAGTTGGTAGTTGGTAGTTGGCAGTTGGTAGTTGGCAGTTGGTAGTTAGCAGTAGTCATTAGTCATTAGTCAT
This sequence comes from Microcoleus sp. S1D4, assembly GCF_036700765.1. Taxonomy (NCBI): domain Bacteria; kingdom Bacillati; phylum Cyanobacteriota; class Cyanophyceae; order Oscillatoriales; family Microcoleaceae; genus Microcoleus; species Microcoleus sp. S1D4. The sequence goes on along the minus strand of NZ_JAUBPP010000010.1, from coordinate 36,461 downwards.
TAGTTGGGAGTCAGTTGGCAGTAGTTGAAAGTCATATAGCGGTTCTCACAAAAGTGAGCTATGCCCTATGCCCTATGCCCTATGCCCTATGCCCTATGCCCTATGCCCTATGCCTCATCTTTCTGAGAAAGGCTATATGATGTCCGCTCAATTACTGATAATCTCTTTTTTGTCAATCAGGAAGCAGACAAATAATCATTATTTTGAGAGCTAATTTGACTGAAGAAGGTGCAGAAAACAGACTGCTAGTACATACAGGAATCCTCACTGATATTCTTGCTCAACACTTCGACTCTTTTCTGACTATCGATGCAATTAGTCGCTAATTCAGGGCGCGTTTATGTTGATTGTCGGTGAATATGAAAGATTGTTGGTGAAGCGAGCTTTTACCAATACAGCGTATTCCAGGTTTATGAAGTATACCCCAGAAACCTGGTTTCTTTACAGCTCTCGCATTACTTATTCTGTTCTGTGATATCAATTCCGGTTGCACTCATATATGATGTTAACTATTAATAGTAAACAGTCAACATTGAATTTACTATTCCGATGAAGAGAGGATTTGATATTAAACCCGGTTTCTCGCTCTGTACATCTACATGGAATATGCTGTATTATTGTGGTTAATTTCTTAAACCTGATATTACTTCTATTCTGATTAATTAATCATTGCTCGACTTGATTGCATATTTCCGATAATTTAACTGGAAGCTGAAACACAGGGCGGAAATACCTATCTACATATAGGGGAACACCGATCCGATCGCCCTCCGTAACTCCCTACAATGATAATTGTACGGGCGATCGAGTATTTGCCTCTACAGTATCGCTTTTTAATGCAGGGAATTAAAATTTATGCAACCGAATAATCCAAACCAATTTACCGAAAAAGCCTGGGAAGCCATCGCCCGCACTCCAGAAATCGTCAAAGCAGCTCAGCAGCAACAGCTAGAAAGCGAACATTTGATGAAAGCGTTGCTGGAACAAGAATCGGGACTGGCTAGCAGCTTATTTAACAAAGCGGGAGTTTCTGTATCAAAATTGCGCGATCGCACTGATGAAACTATCAGCCGCGGGCCCAAAATCTCGGGAACTGGCGGCAACGTCTATCTCGGTCGTTCTCTCGACACTTTGCTCGATCGCGCTGAAACTTACCGAAAAGAGTACGGCGATGAATTTATTTCGATCGAGCATTTGATCCTAGGTTACGTTAAGGACGATCGCTTCGGCAAAAATCTCCTGCAAGAATTTAAACTAGACGAAGCCAAGCTCAAAAATATCATTACCCAAGTCCGGGGGAACAACAAAGTGACAGACCAAAATCCAGAAGGCAAATACGAAGCGCTGGAAAAATACGGCCGAGATTTGACAGAAGCCGCGCGTCAAGGCAAACTCGATCCGGTCATCGGAAGAGATGACGAGATTCGCCGCACGATTCAAATATTGAGCCGCCGCACCAAAAATAATCCGGTATTGATTGGGGAACCGGGAGTAGGAAAAACTGCGATCGCCGAAGGACTCGCCCAGCGAATTATCACCGGAGATGTGCCGCAATCTCTCAAAGACAGACAATTAATTAGCTTAGATATGGGGGCGTTAATTGCCGGTGCAAAATTCCGGGGAGAATTTGAAGAACGCTTGAAAGCGGTGCTCAAAGAAGTGATGGACAGCAACGGTAAAGTCATCCTATTTATCGATGAAATTCACACCGTTGTCGGGGCCGGCGCGACTCAAGGCTCGATGGATGCCGGCAACTTGCTAAAACCCATGTTAGCGAGGGGAGAATTGCGATGTATCGGTGCTACAACTCTCGACGAATACCGCAAGTATCTCGAAAAAGATGCAGCCTTAGAACGCCGTTTTCAACAAGTTTATGTTGACCAGCCGACAGTAGAAGATACTATCTCTATTCTGCGGGGTTTGAAGGAACGGTATGAAGTTCACCACGGTGTAAAAATTTCTGACAGCGCGCTAGTGGCTGCGGCTACTTTGTCTACTCGATATATTAGCGATCGCTTCCTGCCCGACAAAGCTATTGACTTAGTGGACGAAGCAGCCGCTAAACTTAAAATGGAGATTACTTCCAAGCCGGAAGAACTAGACGAAATCGACCGCCGGATTTTGCAGCTAGAAATGGAAAGATTGTCGCTGCAAAAAGAAAGCAACGTAGCTTCGATCGAACGCTTGGAAAGACTGGAAAAAGACTTAGCCAATCTCAAGGAACAGCAAGGCGGTTTGAACGCCCAATGGCAATCAGAAAAAGGTGTCATCGGTAGCATTCAAACAATCAAAGAACAGATGGACAAGGTGAATATTGAAATTCAACAAGCTGAATTAAAATATGACCTGAACCGCGCTGCTGAGTTGAAATATAGCAAGTTGACCGAGTTGCAAAAACAATTGCAAGAAGCCGAAGCTCAACTGACAGCAACTCAAACCACTGGTAAAACTTTACTCAGGGAAGAAGTCACGGAATCTGACATTGCCGAGATTATTTCTAAGTGGACGGGAATCCCGATTAGCAAGTTAGTTGAATCGGAAATGCAGAAACTTTTGTACTTGGAAGATGAACTGCACAAACGGGTAATCGGACAGGATGAAGCGGTGACGGCGGTTGCAGATGCTATTCAACGATCGCGCGCGGGTTTAGCCGATCCAAATCGTCCCGTTGCGAGTTTTATCTTCCTCGGCCCTACGGGTGTAGGTAAAACCGAGTTGGCGAAAGCATTAGCATCTTATCTCTTTGATACCGAAGAGGCGATCGTCCGCATTGATATGTCGGAATACATGGAGAAACACGCGGTTTCGCGGTTAATTGGTGCGCCTCCGGGATACGTTGGCTACGATGAAGGCGGACAATTAACTGAGGCTGTGCGCCGCCGTCCTTACTCCGTGATTCTATTTGATGAAATCGAGAAAGCGCACCCGGATGTTTTCAACATCATGTTGCAAATTCTGGATGACGGCCGCGTTACCGATGCTCAAGGTCACACGGTAGACTTTAAGAATTCTGTGATTATTATGACATCCAATGTCGGCTCTCAATACATCTTAGATGTGGCGGGAGATAACGAAGAAATGCGGAGTCGCGTGATGGAGGCGATGCGGGGAACTTTCCGCCCGGAATTCTTGAACCGGATTGATGAGATGATTATTTTCCACGGTTTGAGTAAGGTGGAATTGCGGCAGATTGTGCTGTTACAAGTCAAGCGTTTGGAAAAACGTTTAGCCGATCGCAAAATGTCTCTGAAATTGTCGGAATCGGCGATCGACTTCTTGGCGGAAATCGGCTACGATCCTGTGTACGGTGCGCGGCCGCTGAAACGAGGAATTCAACGCGAGTTGGAAACGCAAATGGCGAAGGGTATTTTGCGGGGAGATTTTGTTGAGGGCGATACCATTTTTGTGGATATCGAGAATGAAAGGTTGGCGTTTAAGCGGCTGCCGGCCCAGTTGGTAACTGCGAAATAATATGAGTAGGGTGGGCTGCGGCCCACCTTATTTTTTTGAGGGGTGATGGTTCTTTTTTTTACCGCCTTTTTTAATTACTTCGATGCGCCCTGACTGCTTTAAGACTAAACTTATCGGAACCGCACTGCATCAACCCTGGACTGTGGTAAAATGATCGTATATACAACACTCCCTTGTTACTTTAAAATATGCGATCAAAACTAGAAATTACCGAGCAACACAAAAAGGTTGATGCTGCTGAAGCCGAAATCCGCGACAAGCAGCAGCTAGTTAATTACGATACCAAAGAGTATCCAGTCGAAATACTCGTTCAAAAATATATGGAAGGAAAGGATGATGATACCAATGAGTTGTTCATCCCCGACTACCAACGAGAAATGGCTTGGGATGAAGCAAGGCAGTCAAAGTTTATTGAGTCTATAATTTTGGGGCTGCCAATACCTTATATTTTTGTTGCTGACATCCATGAGGACGAAAACGATGAAGCCCGTTTAGAAATAATAGATGGTACACAACGCATTCGGACTCTAACTAGATTTATCAACAACGAATTAACCTTGACAGGCTTAAATAAAATACAGAGTTTAAATGGATTTAAGTTTGCTGATTTGCCCCTAGCCCGTCAGAGGCGCTTCAACCGCACTACACTTCGGATGATTCAACTAACTGAAAGTGCAAATGAAGAAACGCGAAGAGATTTATTTGAACGCATTAACACAGGTAGCGTCGATCTAAACGAGATGGAAAAGCGCAGAGGCATACTGCCAGGCCCGTTTCTCGAACTGATTGAGGAACTATCTAAACATGATAAGTTCCGCAAATTATGCGCCTTTTCTGAGTCTGCTATTCGCAGCCGCGAACCGCAAGAATTTGTGTTGCGTTTTTTTGCATTTTTAAACAACTATCAGAAATTTAATAGCAAGATAAACAAATTCCTTGATGACTATTTGAAGCAAGTAAATACCGAGGCGAAAAAGGCAGATCCGAAATTCGATCGCGAAAAAATGCGGGCCGAATTCGAGTCAATGCTAAACTTTGTAGAAAAATATTTTCCTCAAGGATTTCGCCAAGGTAAAAATGGCGCGAGAACCACAACTCGGATTAAATTCGAGTCTCTGGCTGTAGGTGTTGCTCTTGCTTTGAGAGAAAAAAGTAATCTTGAACTAAAGTCAACAGAATTGCTCACTTCAAAAGAGTTTAAGAATTGCACGAAATCTGATGCCAGCAGTTCTAATAATAAAGTAGTTTTACGCATTGAATATGTCCGCGACCGACTGCTAGGCAAAAGATGAACACTGTACTCTTAGATTTCAATACACGCGCCAATGAGGTGAATGATTACTTCATTTTTCTAGAGGGTTTGATCGAACAAACTACTAAATTAGCGGTAACCGATAGTGCTGGCAACGACAAAATACAAAGTCTTAATCCTGAGTTAGCAAAAACTCTTAAAGCTAATGGTTTTTTGTTATTGTATAACTTAGTTGAATCCACTATGCGAAATGCCATTGAAGCCATATTTGATGAATTTAAAAATCAAGCAATCTCCTTCGATCAACTCAAACCAGAAATCAAAATGATTGTTCTTCAAAATCTTAAAAAGCGTTCTCTTGAGGAAATTCATTTACAAATCAATCAAATATCTACAGACATCATTATAGCTACATTTGACAGCAAAAAATTATTTTCAGGGAATGTGGATGCTAAGTTGATTAAAGAAATAGCCCAAAAATACGGTTTTTCCTGTCAAACAGAACCTACTCAGACAAAGAACGGGCAAAACCTTGTAGTTATTAAACGCAACAGGAATGACTTAGCCCACGGAGTTAAGTCTTTTAAGGAAGTGGGGCAAGGTAAGACTATTGAGGATCTTTTAAAGATTAAGGATGAAGTCATAGAATACCTACGTCAAATACTGGAGAATATTAAAACTTATCTTGACAATCAAGAGTATTTGGACGTAACTACAGGTAATCCTTAATTTTAGGCTAAGAAACCGGGTTATCGGATGATTTAGCTTGGGTGGCGAGATATCTCGCCACTCAACCCGGTTTCGGGGAATTTTGAAAAATCTTAAAAACCGGGTTTCTCTAACAGTTGTAGTGTGTGCAAAGTGCACCTTATTTTTGGGCGCACTGTTTTTTTCTCGATCGCCGTAGGCGATGGAAAACCCGGTTTTTCCCTGAATTTCTCCCTGCTAAATCCTACTTCTCATAATTCCGATGCTACCGGATTTGATATTACTGGACTCGCATTCCGAACGATCGAACCTAATTATTGGCAATTAACGGGACAGCATAGAATTTTTATCCAGCAACTAAAGCAGGAGTTTCTGTTGAAATAATTTGCTCGAAACTGTCAAAAATTTCAAAGAGTTGGTCGAGTTGAGTAATTTCAAATATTAGCCTGACAGTGGCTGAGACGTTGCAGATGACGAGGCGGCATCCCCGGTGGCGGGCGGCGTTGAGTCCCCCGACTAGGGCGCACAAGCCGGAACTGTCGATAAAATCTACGTCGGCCATGTCAATTACCCAGAGTTGGTGGCGATCGGGCAAAATCTCGGCTAGCTGTTGCTGGAGGACATTCCCAGCTTGGGAGTCGAGGCAATTTTGAGGTTGGAGGATGATGTGTTGGTTGAAGTTGGGAAATTTCATAGCAGTTATCCTCGGATTGTCAAGTATCAATAAGTGAGTTCGGTTGCTGCCAAAGTTGAGATCATCAGGGAATTTCAGCTAAGGTTTAAGGATTGGACGATCGCCCGACTGTGATAAATTTAGGAGGAAAACTGGCTGGCGATCGGCATCCGGCAACCGCAACAATCCTGATTAATCTATAATGCCCTAAAGGCTAGTTTTTTGTTGGGCGGCCGATCGCGAGTTTTGTGTGTTCTTCATCACAACGAAAGATTGCACTATTGGCGGAATCGAGCCAATATATAAAAGTATTGAGCTTTGCAAAAGTTTACGAAGGCAGTATCGAAATGTCTTTTGAGTTTTTATCGTTAGAGACTATTCAGGAATTTGCGCGAGATTACGGCTACTGGGCTGTATTTCTGGGAATTTTGCTGGAAAATCTGGGAGTTCCTCTTCCAGGCGAGACAATTACAATTGCTGGCGGTTTTTTAGCCGGCAGCGGAGAACTCAATTACTGGTTTGTGCTCGGAAGCGCGATCGCCGGTGCGACTCTCGGCGGAAATTTCGGATATGCGATCGGCAGATACGGCGGCTGGCCGCTGCTGCTGAAGCTAGGACAATTTTTCCGCTTTCGGGAAGAACAACTGTTTGACCTAAAAGAACAGTTTAGCAAAAATGCAGCTAAAGCCGTATTTTTAGGCCGTTTCATCGCACTGCTGCGGATTTTTGCCAGCCCCCTAGCGGGCATCGCCGAAATGCCTTTTTGGAAATTTTCGCTGTTCAATATTCTGGGTGCAGCAAGCTGGGCATCTGTCATGGTAAGTTTGTCATATTTCCTAGGACAAGTAGTGTCTTTAGAAAAGTTGGTAGCTTGGGCGGCTCAATTTGCTGTATTTGCTTTGCTGTTAGCAGTTGCTTGGATTGTAATTCCTATTTGGTTAGAGTCGCGGACTTTGGACAAGACTAAGTAGAGACGCAACATTGTTGTGTCATCAACTCCGATACCACCAAAATAAGGACAAAACAACGTTGTTTTGTCCTTATTTTTTGTATTGCTAAGACTCTCAGAAACCGGGTTTTTAACAACTCTGGGTACAGCACCGAATTTTCGCAAAAACCCCGCTTTCTCATCACCCGTAAGACTCTCAGAAACCGGGTCTTTGACAACTCTGGGTACAGCGCCGAATTCTTGCAAAAAACCCGGTTTCTAACACCTAATACGGTTATAATTTCGAGTACGCTCGCACGAGGATGTACTATGACGGCATTAACTGAAATTTGCGAAGAAGTAATTGATTCTTCAGTCCCGGAAGGCGGAAATTGCTTGTATAGATGCGGTTTCAATCGCCGACTCTTAGCTGCTGCGATCTTGAAATAAGGTGCGCGGGGCGCACCCTACCTAAGAATTTCTAGCCTCTATTCTTCTCCGACCAAATGCGTGTGGGCAGTCCCCAAACATAGACAAATCCTTCGGCTGCTTTGTGGTCGAATTCGTCCTCTGCGCCGTAGGTTGCTAAGTCGAAACTGTACAGCGAATTTTCTGATTTGCGACCGACGATTGTGGCATTTCCCTTGAATAGTTTGAGCCTCACTGTTCCAGTTACTCGCTTTTGCGTGTCCTGAATGAATGCGTCTAAAGCGGTTTTTAAAGGGTTGTACCAAAGACCGTTGTAAATCATTTGGCTGTAGGTTTCTTCGATACCGCGCTTGTATCGCGTCACATCTCCTGTCAGAGTTAAGCTTTCTAAATCTCGGTGCGCGTGCATTAACACTAAAATCGCTGGTGTTTCATAAATCTCTCGCGATTTAATCCCCACTAAGCGGTTTTCTATCATGTCGATGCGCCCGACTCCGTGATTTCCAACTGTTTCGTTGAGTTGGGTAATTAAGGCGACTGGTGATAATTCTTTGCCGTTTAAACTGACAGGATTTCCGCACTCGAAACCGATTTCTATGTATTCCGGTGTGTTGGGAGTTTGCTCGATCGCCTTTGTCATCAAAAACACCTCTTCTGGCGGTTCCGCCCAAGGATCTTCGAGGATGCCGGCTTCGATCGCCATTCCTAACAAATTGCGATCGATACTGTAAGGCGAAGACTTCTTCACCGGCGACGGAATCCCGCATTTCTCGCCGTAGGCAATGGTTTCCTCCCGGCTCATTTTCCACTCCCTGGCGGGTGCTAAAATCTTAATCTTAGGATTCAACGCGCCGATCGACACATCAAACCGCACCTGATCGTTTCCCTTACCAGTACAACCGTGGGCGATCGCATCTGCACCGTATTTTTCGGCAGCTTCTACTAACAATTTAGCAATCAGCGGGCGGGCTAACGCCGTAGAAAGCGGATACTGATTTTCGTAAAGCGCGTTAGCTTGAATCGCTGGAAACGCATAATCTTTGATAAATTCCTCGGTAGCATCAATTACCAGAGATTCCGAAGCACCCGATGCTAAAGCTTTTTTGCGGATTGGTTCTAATTCGTCTCCCTGTCCCAAATCCGCCGCCAGAGTAATTACCTCTTCGACTCCCCACTCCTTCATCAGATAAGGAATGCAGACAGAGGTATCGACTCCGCCGGAATATGCTAGCACAACTTTTTTAGCGCGACTCATTGCTATTTACATCCTGAATTTAAGTTAATACGGTTGGGTTAAGACTGTTGATTGTTCAGAGATCCCTTGCAGCATCCCCCTTAAGAAGGCCGACTTCGATCAATTTCTTGTCCCACCCCCTACTCCCCTTTTTTAAGGGGGTGCCAGGGCGATCTGGCTTAACCCAACCGTATTGGAATTTAACCGACTTTTCATTATGCACCTAATTCAGATTAATTCTTGTCAGAAATAGTACAGATTTATATATGCTTTTTTTGCTACACTTGGCGATTTCCTGGGAAAGTTGCTGCGAAAAATCTGCTACCGTGGGATACGGTAACTGTGGCGATGGGGAAGATCCGTGTTTTTTAGTGTTGTGATTCCGACGTACAATCGTAAATTGATTTTGGCAAAATGTCTACTGGCTCTGGAAAATCAGCAGTTCGATCGCAGCGTGACAGATTATGAGGTGATTGTAGTCGATGATGGTTCGACGGACGGGACGATCGAGTGGTTGGCCGCAAATGCCGATTTGTTGCCGCACGTGCGATCGATCTGTCAATCTCACCAAGGCCCCGCCGCCGCCCGGAATTTGGGCGTGGAAGATGCTAAGGGCGATACGATTATTTTTATTGACAGCGATTTAGTCGTCACGGAGCATTTTTTGCAAGCACACGCAGATGCTTTGATACAAGCATACAAGGATACTGATGCGGTTTTTACTTATGGCAGCGTGATTAATACTTGCAATTTCGACAATCCCACCTCCGAACCTTACAAAATAACAGATTTTTCAGCCGCTTACTTTGCTACGGGAAATGTGGCGATCGCCCGCCACTGGCTGCTAGAAGCGGGACTATTTGACAATCGTTTTCAATTGTACGGATGGGAAGATTTAGAATTGGGCGTCAGGTTAAAAAATTTAGGTTTAAAATTGATTAAATGTCCGGCTGCTGTCGGCTATCACTGGCATCCAGCTTTTAATTTAGAGCAAATACCAGGCATGATTGACCGAGAAATTCAGCGCGGGAGAATGGGAGTTTTGTTTTATCAAAAACACCCTAGTTGGAACGTGCGGCTGATGATTCAAATGACTGTTCTGCACCAAATACTGTGGGGAGTTTTATCTTTGGGCGGGATGCTGAACGAGCGCACAATGAAACCTTTTTTGCAGTTGCTGATTGACCGAGGTCAGTCGCAGTTAGCTTTGGAAATTGCTCGAATTTTTCTCAATTGGTATAATGTGAAAGCCGTCTATGCAGCTTACGGTGAATTGTCGGCTCATAGCAAGATATAGCCTTTCTGTGCTCTGGTATGAGGTACTATCTGGGATAGGGCATAGGGCCTAGGGGATAGGGCCTAGGGCATATCTCACCACGCTTGAGAACCGCCATATCATAAATTATCCCGATCGCCTAAACAAAAAATCGGGGGTTAGTTTCACCGAAATTTAGAGCGTATAATAGCAGAATTCAAAAACCCGCCCCCATCGCAAATACGGTTCAACCTGTTCCTTTATTATGGTGGATAGATGGGGGCAGTTTATTAATATTTAAGATGTGAATTAAAGATAGTTGGTGAAGTGATATCATGTCGGTCGATTGACAACAATAAGATTGGTTGGTAGTGCGGAATACGAGTCCGCACTAGGAACGGTTTTTGTTATGCTAATCCATCGCACGCGATCTGAATTCCTACGGGTAAAATCTTCAGATTGGTAGATATTGTCAGAGCTTGTCAGGGCTGGTGTAGTTGCTGTGTAGAGTAAGTAAATCTACCGAAAAAATACAAATAGAGCATCTCAAGGAATGCAGTAAGTATTTTTTATAGTAATCTCGCCATCGCTACACCCAAACAGAAGTCCGAACAACCCGATAAATACAGGCAAAACACTGCTTGCTTAAAACACTGTCAAGATTTTACTTTTAATCAAAGTTGCCGAATTTAGCAGTGATTTGAGGATTATCGGCTGTGAAAATCGATCGGTTAGGATAACTTTGTCCGCAAAAGGTTTAAAATTTACAATATTTTTGATACAATTATTACAAATATCAGGGCTAAGCTATTTGGGCGATCGATCTAACAGTTCCACCGCCTCAAACGCAAACAAGGCTGAGAGTCAGATTTATGCTCGTATAGCTGATAAAAGCAGAGGATACAGTCGCTCATTGACCAGACCAAAAACGGATGCAAGCTTCCCCAGGGCTGTCGGGAGCAGCCCAAAATTTTAGACTACCGTTCAACCTCCCAGATTCATCTGTCCTTGTCAATCTAAAATCGTTCGACTGAGCGTTAGCCGAAGTCTAAAATCTCAAATCTAACATCGAATGACCGCCAGCGATCGAAAAACAAGATGCGGAGCTGATTAAAATTTGGATTGCTCAAATCCGCATCCTAAAGCAACATTTACGAAAGACTCTTACAGCAAGCTAATAATTTTATTACCAAAATATTAGACAGTTTGCTGAATTTTAAAATTAATTTTCAAATAATAAATTGAGGGTAGGTTGTGGAAAAGCTTGATAATCAATACGCACAAACACCAACATTGGCATCAGAAACCGATAGCTTAAAACAAAACATTTTAATCGTTGATGACCACCCAGAAAGCTTGCGTCTTTTATCTCAATTTTTGTCTAAGCAGGGATACAAAGTGCGGCCGACACGGGATGGTAAATTCGCTCTCCAGTTTGCTCGCTCGACTCCACCGGATTTGATTTTACTCGACATCATGATGCCCGGTATGGATGGCTATCAAGTTTGCGAACAGCTAAAATCTTGCGCTAAAACCAAAGATATTCCTGTGATTTTTCTCAGTGGTTTAAATGAAGTTTTTGATAAAGTCAAAGCTTTTTCGCTTGGTGCTGCCGACTACATTACTAAACCGTTTCAAACAGAAGAAGTGGTGAGCCGCATCCAAAATCAACTGCTGCTCAGTCGTCTTTCCAAGCAAATTGTAGAACAAAATGCGCGGCTGCAAGCAGAAATAGAAGAACGCAAGCGGGTGGAAGCAGAACTGCGAGAAAGTCAGCACTGGCTGTCAGCAATAATTAAAATGAATCCTAATGTTTTGTACATTTATGATGTGATTGAACACCGGATTTTATATCTTAATCGCGAACTGTATAGTGATCTTGGCTATTCCCTCACAGAAATACAACAAATGGGAGCAGCATTTCTGCTTAACTTAATCCACCCTGATGATTTGCGAGCTTTCTCAGAACACATGAGCCGGATGGAGGCAGCAAAAGACGGTGAAAGCTTTGAGATTGAGTACCGAATTCAGCACAAAAACGGTGAATATCGCTGGTTTTTTAGCCTGGATACCGTGTTTACCAGAACAACGGATGGCCAACCTTGGAAAATTCTGGGAAGTGCTACTGAAATTAGCGATCGCAAACAAGCAGAACTCGAACTAAAAACAGCTTTAGCTGCTTTGGAAAGGCAAATCAAGCAAAGATTTCTGCTAGAAACAATTACTCTAGAAATTCGCTATAGCTTAAAGCAGGATCGAGTGTTTCAAACAGCAGCAGCCCAAATATGTCGAGTTTTTAATGCCGATAGTTGCTTGATTCACACCTACACAGAAGATCCAAGTCCCCGCCTTCCTTGTGTCGCTCATTACACAAGATTTGAATCAAAATCGCTGGTAAATTTAGAAATTCCTGTGGAGGGAAACGATCACGTTCAGCTTGTATTGTCCCAAGATAAAGTTGTAGTTTGTGATGATGTTTTTGCTGAACCCCTACTAGAAAATGTCAGAGGTTTGTGCGAGGAAATAGGTTTGAAGTCGATGATAGCGGTGCGGACTTCCTACCAGGGAAAAGCTAACGGAATGATGTGCTTGCACCAGTACCATTGCCGCCAATGGACGCAAGATGATATCGGATTATTGAAAACTGTGGCGGCACAAATGGGAATTGCGATCGCCCAAGCCAATCTTCTCGAACAAGACGAACAGCAGCGACTGAAACTGCAACAAAGCGAAGCTAGTCTAGCAGCAGCCCAGAAAATTGCCCGTATCGGCAGTTGGGAATTTGATATTATAGCAAATAAGATTACTTGGTCAGAAGAAGTATTCCGCATTTTTGGTCTTGACTCAACCGCATCTGAACCGACATACGTCCAACTTTTACGGATGTATCATCCCGACGACAGAGACTCCTTCAAAGAAACTGTTAGCCTCGCTATTTCGCAAGGAAGTTCCTACAAAAAAGAATTGCGGATTTTGCATTCTAGCGGTCAAATTACCTACGTGGAAGCAAGGGGAACATCTGTTTTTGCCGAAACCGGAGAAGTAATCAAACTATTGGGAACAGTCATGGATATCACCGATCGCAAACAAGCAGAAGCAGCCTTGCAACTTAGCGAAGAACGTTTTTATCTGGCATTTGAAGGCAGTGCGATGGGGTTGTGGGATTGGAATCTTGTGACGGGAGAAGTCTATTTTAATTCGCGCTGGAAGACGATGTTGGGATATGAAGTAGACGAGATAGAAAATAAGTTTACATCTTGGGAGCAACTGTTACATCCACAGGATTTGTCCCAGGCTCAAGCAGCACTAGAAACTCACTTTCAATGCAAAAGTTCGATGTACGAAGTGGAATTGCGGATGTTGACAAAATCCGGCGATTGGAAGTGGATTTTGGCTCAAGGAACGGTGATGGAACGGGATGATGGGGGAAATCCTTTGCGGATGACTGGCACCCATATCGATATTAGCGATCGCAAACAAGCAGAAGTAGATTTGCAATTTAGCGAACAGCGAGAACGAGAAAAAGCTCAAGAGTTAGCACAAACTCTGGAACACTTAAAAAATGCTCAATCCCATCTCATACAAGCGGAAAAAATGTCAAGTATCGGGCAAATGGTAGCAGGAGTAGCCCACGAAATTAACAACCCGATCAGCTTCATTTACGGCAATATTATTCCTGCCCGACAGTACGCCTGCGAGTTGGTAAAGTTGATCGAAATATACCAGCAGCACTATCCTGAACCAGTTCCAGAAATTGCGGCAGAATTGGCAGAAGTAGATGTAGATTTTATAGCTGAAGATTTTCCGAGAATTATGGCTTCAATGCAGGGAGGTGCTAACCGAATTAAGCAGATTGTGGTTTCTTTAAGAAATTTTTCGAGACTCGATGAAAAAGATATCAAATTAACAGATATTCATGAAGGGCTAGAAAGCAGTTTGGTGATTTTACAGCACCGATTGCAGTCAGATTCAAAAGGTCGGGAAATTCAAGTTATTAAAAATTACGGCGAACTGCCAAAAATCGAGTGTTATCCGGCGCAATTAAACCAGGTATTTATGAATTTGCTGTTGAATGCGATCGATGCTGTGGAAGAGTCGTTAGTCATCAGTCATTCGTCATTAGCAAACAAGATTTCAACAGTTGCAAATGATGCTGGACAAATGTTTGAGCAAAATCCTCAGATTCGCATTAGCACTGAAATAAATAGGGACAATCAAGTTGTTGTGCGGATTGTTGACAGCGGGCCCGGTATCCCCGCAGAGGTGCAGTCAAGGATGTTTGACCCGTTTTTCACTACAAAGCCGATCGGCAGCGGTACTGGTTTGGGGTTGTCGATTAGCTACCAAATTGTCAAAGACACCCACGGCGGTAAGTTGCAGTGTCATTCAGAGGTTGGGCGGGGAACAGAATTTGCGATCGAACTGCCGATTTTGCAAAAAGTGAAAACTAAAACAGGTTTGCAGTAAGGATTTTAGTCGCATAAATCAGCGGACTAAAGTCCTCACTACAAACCTTTTGTTAAGGCTAATTGACGGCAAATAACATCAAACCCTGACATTTGATTCGATATTTCATGGAAACCATCTGTGGTCTAATTGGATCTTATGTTAATCGTGATAGAATTAAAACCTAATTTTTATGCTGCTAGACGTTAAACTCTTCCTCTTGGGAATGAATTTAACAGTTGATTTCATACATATTATCTCAACTCGCGTCTGTAGCATCTACTACATTTTAACTGAATTATGACTGATTCAATACGCTTTCTGATGTGCGCTCCCGACCACTACGATGTCGATTATGTAATTAACCCTTGGATGGAGGGAAACGTCCACAAATCATCGCGCGATCGCGCTGTGGAACAGTGGGAAAAACTCTACCACGTCCTCAAAGACAACGCCCTTGTAGACCTCGTACCGCCGGAAAAAGGCTGGCCGGATATGGTGTTCACCGCCAACGCAGGTTTGCTTTTGGGCAATACTTTCGTCCTCAGCCGTTTCTATCACAAAGAACGTCAAGGCGAAGAACCTTATTTCAAAGCATGGTTTGAAAGCAAAGGTTTTACCGTGCACGAACTCCCCAAAGATTTGCCCTTTGAAGGTGCTGGTGACGCTTTGCTCGATCGCGAAGGACGCTGGTTATGGGCAGGATACGGCTTCCGTTCCGAACTCGACTCGCACCCGTTGCTAGCAAAATGGCTCAACATAGAAGTGCTTTCGCTGCGTCTTGTAGACGAACGTTTTTATCATTTAGATACCTGTTTTTGTCCCCTAACAGGTGGCTATTTGCTCTACTATCCAGCAGCATTTGACTCCTACTCCAACCGCTTAATTGAAATGCGAGTTGCGCCGGAAAAACGCATTGCCATTGAAGAAGCAGATGCCGCCAATTTTGCCTGCAATGCCGTCAATATTGACAAAACTGTGGTAATGAACAAGGTCAGCGAAGGCTTGAAAACGCGCATCGCTCAAGCAGGCTTCAAAGTCATTGAAACGCCGATGAGCGAATTTCTGAAAGCGGGCGGTGCTTGTAAGTGTTTGACGCTCAGGGTAACGGAACCGGTGCAAGAAGATCGATCGGCAAACGTGATGGTAGAAAGCCGTGCAATTCGCATGGAAGGCCACCTGCTCGATGCCGGTTTAATCAGCCGTGCTTTAGACTTAATTGTCGAAAACGGCGGCAGTTTCCAAGTGCTCAATTTCAATTTAGGAGAACAGCGCCAAAGCACATCATCCGCAGATGTGAAAGTTTCGGCTCCTTCCCACGAAGTGATGGAAGAAATCATGGGATTGCTGATTGACTTGGGTGCAGTGCCGCCACCGCAAGAGATTTGCGACGCTATTTTAGAAGATGTCGTCCAAGATGGTGTCGGCCCGGATGACTTTTATGTTACTACAATTTATCCCACGGAAGTGCGGATAAACGGTCAGTGGGTGAAAGCACGAAATCAGCGAATGGATGGTGCAGTTGCGATTACTGAAACCGCAGAAGGCCCGGTGGCTACGTGCAAATTATTGCGCGATTTAAAAGTAGGTGAAAAAGTCGTTGTTGATGTGGTCGGCATCCGCACTATCCGCAAAACAGAATCGCGGGAACAGCGAAATTCTCAAGAATTTAGCTTTATGTCCGGTAGCGTTTCTAGCGAGCGTCGGGTAGAGTTGGTAGTGGAACAAGTAGCGTGGGAATTGCGCCAAATTCGCGATCGCGGTGGCAAAGTGGTAGTGACGGCGGGGCCTGTTGTGATCCACACTGGCGGCGGCGAACATTTAGCGCATTTGATTCGCGAAGGTTACGTGCAAGCATTGTTGGGTGGAAATGCGATCGCAGTTCACGACATGGAACAATCGAGCATGGGAACTTCCTTGGGAGTTGACATGAAACGCGGCGTTGCTGTGCGCGGCGGACACCGACACCACTTGAAAATGATTAACACCACGCGGCGTTATGGCAGTATTGCTAAAGTCGTTGAAGCAGGCGTAATTACCAGCGGTGTGATGTACGAATGCGTGAAGCACAATATACCGTTTTCGCTAGCAGGTTCGATCCGCGATGACGGGCCGCTTCCCGACACGCAAATGGATATGGTTAAGGCTCAAGAAGAGTATACTGAGCTGTTACGGGGCGCGGATATGGTGTTAATGCTGTCGTCTATGCTGCACTCGATCGGTGTGGGAAATATGACACCGGCGGGTGTGAAGATGGTCTGTGTGGACATTAATCCGGCTGTGGTGACGAAATTGAGCGATCGCGGGTCGATCGAATCTACGGGAGTTGTCACCGATGTGGGATTGTTCCTGAGTTTGTTGGTGAATCAATTGGATAAGTTGACCAGCCGCCATCAAGTAACTCAATCTGCGTAGATTCGGAATGATGTTAACTGTTAGCTGTTAACTGTTAGCTCTTAACTGTTAGCTGTTAATTTACTATTTGCTCGTTTTGCTCATTACCAGGCTCTGCCTGGTAATGCAGGTGTTGAGGCTCTGCCTCCTTTGAGGAAGGCAACTTACAGGAGAGAGGAATGTAGGAGGTGTTGAAGTTATATCGTTTCCGGTTGGATCGGAATGATTTAACCGGCGCTAGAACACAGAGTACACAGAGGGAGAGAATGTATATCTGAATCATTCCGATGCTACCGGATTTGATATTATTAAGTTTTCAATCCTAACATAATTGCACGCTGTTGATTTAGCCATCTTTTGCTTCAACACCAAATAAATCTTTCAGCCGTTTTCTCACCCACTCTACAGGATTTTCATCATCATCTTCTTCGGCTGCTTCTACCAATTGCATCTCTCGCAACAGTTGCTGTCTCTCGCTTAACTCTTCTTTGTGCTTAACTATCTCCTCAATAATCTGTTCGTATAAATCCGGTCTTTCAGTTAAAACTTTCTGGAAACCTTCCTTATTGATGCCAAATAAAATAGTTTCTTCCAAAGCTCTCACCGAAGCAGTTCTGGGGATTCCCAGCATCAAAGAAAGTTCCCCCAAAAACTGACCGACACTAAGATAATTCAAGTGTTTCTCAATAGCTTCCACAAAAACTTCCACCGAACCTGAAAGAATCAAATAAAAAGCATCTCCCGGATCGTTTTCGTGAAATAAAAATTCTTGTGGTTGCAGCCGTTGGCGGTATCCCACTTCAATCAATTGCCGCAATTCTAAATCCGTCAAATGTTCAAAATATTCTACCTTTCGCAGCAAAGAGGTAAGGGACAATTGCGTTTTGACTTCTTCTCCTACCGCAACCGGGGATTTTCGATCGTTTTTAGGGAAACTTTCAGCGGTGGAGATTGCTGTTTTATTTGGATCGAACAGCGACAATAAAACTTCGGGATTTCGCAAATACAAGTCTCGGTTATTGAAAGGAAAGTCAATTCCCTGCTGGCGAAAATTGTACTGAATGGCAAAATTCAAAGAACTTTTAATAAATTCTCTTTCTACGGGTTTGTCTGTCCAAACTAAAAGCTCAAATTTAAAACTATCCTCGCCAAACTCAACAAACAATACTTTCGGAGTCGGTTCGTACAAAACTCCCGCTTCGGCGTAAGCAATATTTAATAGAGTTTCTGTCACTAATAGCGGGTCGCTATCCTCGGCTACTTCTATGGATAGTCGCAGACAAAGTAACGAGCTTTCGTAACTCCAGTTAACAATTTTGTTGCTAATTATAGTGCTGTTTGGAACTATAACGCTGGAGTCGTCAGTGGTTTGGACGATGGTCGAGCGAATCGTGATTTTTTTGACGATTCCCATCAATCCTTCTAATTCCACAAAGTCTCCGACTTTCACCGGTCTGTCTAAAAGCAGCGTTAAGCCGCTGACAAAATTAGTTGTTAAATCCTGGATTCCGAAGCCAATTCCGACTCCCAATCCCCCTGCAACTACTGCCAAAGAAGCAAGGTTAACGCCGATGCTTTGGATGGCGAATATCACTCCAAAAGCGACTATTAAGTATCGCAAAATTACGGCGATTGCTTCCCGGTTCCCCTCGTCAATTCCCAATTTAACTAGCAATCTTTCTTTAAGAAAATTGGTAAAAGAACGAGATATAATCAGGATAGCCATGAACAAGAGAATCAGTTCGACAAGTGACTGCAGCGATACAGGATTGTCACCTATTTTAAATAAGGTTGCTGTGAACAGTTGGGAGAGTTGTGTTAATAAATCTTCTGGAATTTCGTTCAAGTTGACTTCAGGAAATGATCTTGTTTGTGTTTCCATTTTTAAGCCGTTGGCAGTAAGAAATAAAGTTGTTAGTTGCCCGTCTGGCAATAAAATCTTGAACTCGTTATTACAAATTTTTGACCTATTTTTGTGGTAAAAAACTCAATGGGTGACATATATCTGTGGTTACTCATACTAGGCAGTTATCCGTGTTACCAATTTCTAGGATATATTTGATTCCTATGCCTGCGGTGAACGTGCCACTTTTCCCAAATAGCCTAATTATATATTATTAATGCCAATCTCCCTACTAACTTTAGTCAAGGTTAACTATATGAGATTTTATCATACTGTTGGCTAATTTTTTGTTGACTTTATGTTATAAAATGAAGCTGGGATTATGGAATGACTGTTTAAGTGGACAAGTTAAATATCCGAATCTTATAATAATGAGTTGAACTGGTGGGATAAATATTGCTATTACTGTAACAGTTGAGTCCGTCTTGTGTATATCTAAGAGTATCTAAGTGAAAATTTAATCAATCTAGCTAAAATTGATAACGTTCCAAGAATACTTGGCATTCTACCGAGATGGGGACAATCTATCACTTAATTGCATTTGTCAATCAGTAAATTACTGAAAATACGGCTTATTCAGGAGTGAAAATTGGCGATTTGGGGGTGGGTGGAAATAAATATGGTGCGAGACATGATTGCTCGATCGCCCAAATCTAAGTTTTCCACCAAAAACCTGAGTAAATGCTGAGCACAATTGCTGATTGACAAATGCTTCCCTAGCTTATGTTGTCACCAATGTTCTACCGATCGGGTTGATGAACAATAGAATTGATGAACAATAGAACTGCTTGGCGATACATCCGAAGAATTAACGAAAATAGTGTTGCAAGGGATACAATATATCCCCGATTGAAAACCTAATGGTCGCCCTACTGAACGTTTTTTTCAGTACCCAAATAGCAGGCAACGAAAACCTTGCGATCGCACAATTGGAAAGAAGTTCTAGAATTATAGCTGAAAAGCACGATTTAATATGAGCAAATTGCCGCCAGATAAAAACCAACCGCCACAGCAAGAGAGCACAACAGCACAGATATTGCCACAGGATCGCTTCGACGCTTTTTTTGCAGGTGCCAACGCCGGACTGCTGATTTTAGACCACGAACTTCGCTACGTCCAAATTAACGAAGTTATGGCCCATACCAATGGCATTTGTGTGGCAGACCATATTGGTAGATCCCTACGTGAAGTTCTGCCAGAATTGGCTCCGACTCTGGAACCAATTCTGCAAAGCATTCTGGATACGGGCAAGCCCATTCTCGACTGTGAATTAGTAGGTGAAACGCCGAAAGAACCGGGCATCCTGCGCTACTGGCAAGCATCTTACTATCCTTTGCGGGATGAAAATGACAGGGTTTGTGGTCTTGGTGGCATTGTGATTGAAGTTAGCGATGCCTACGGCGAGCTTCGCTTACGCAAGCGGGCAGAACAAAAGCAGGCACGACTGACGGCAATTTTGGAAGCAACTTCCGACTTAGTAGGAATAGTGGATGTTACGGGGCATAGCGTCTACCTCAACCAAGCCGGACAGAAATTGCTGGGGATGTCCCCAGAGGAAGCACGATCGCCGTTTAGTCTAGATTCTGTGTTAGCTCCCTCGGCAACGGCAAAATTTCAGGATGAAGCCTTTCCCACCGCTTTACGAGAGGGTAGGTGGGCTGGTGAAATCCTATTTTTGTCACGGGATGGGGAAGAAATTCCAGTCTCCCAGGTTTTGATCGTTCACAAAACTGCAGCGGGCGAAGTTGAGTTTATCTCCACTATTGTGCGGGATATTCGCGAACAACAAGCTGCCCTGCGCGATCGCAAAAAAGCAGAAGAAGTCCTCAAACAAAATGAAGAACGATTTCGTTCTTTGATGGAAGCTACCGCTCAAAGTATTTGGATCGGTAATGCTGAGGGCGAATTGGCTAGTGAACAACCTACTTTAGGTGCATTTACAGGACTGACATTTGAGGAGTATAAAGGACGGGGTTGGCTAGACACGATCCACCCAGACGATCGCGCTCGTGTTGGTAGTATATGGTCGGCTGCCGTGGCCAATCGATCGCTCTATGAAGATGAATTACGTATGCGCCGCTATGACGGCGAATATCGCTACATGAGTTCTCGTGGTATACCAATTCTGAACGCGGATGGTTCAGTTCGGGAATGGGTGGGAGCTAATACAGATATTACCGATCGCAAACAAGTTGAAGAAGCTCTGCGCGAACAGCAAGCTGCGCTGCGCGATCGTAACCTCTTGCTGAGCTCTATTTTGGAAAGTACGCCAGACATAATTGTGGTTAAAGACCGGGAAGGCCGATATGTTGCCCTTAATTCCGAGGTAGCAAACTCTTTTTACGGTAGACCCATTGAGCAAATCATCGGCAAAGATGATTCGGAACTTCTTCCTTCTGCTAGTGCCCTTGTAATAATGGCAAAAGACCGCGAACTCATGGAAGCAGGCATTACTGAAACCTACGAAGAAGAGGTTTTCAATGGTAAGGAGACCACTTCTTTTTTAACAACAAAAGCCCCTTGGCGAGACGCTCAGGGCAATATTCTCGGCCTGATCGCCATAGCACGAAACATTGGCGATCGCAAACAAATGGAAGCAAAGTTGCGCGATCGCAACTTCTTACTAAACTCTATTTTGGAAAGTACGCCAGACATCATTGTTGTTAAAGATTTAGAAGGGCGTTATGTTGCCCTTAACTCCAACGTGGCAAACTTCATAGGCAAGCCAATTGAGGAAATCATCGGCAAAGATGATTTAGAATTAATGTCTGCTGACAGTGCTCGTGAAGTTATGGCAAAAGATCGCCAAATCATGGCAGCAGGAATCACTGAGAGTTACGAGGAAGATATCTCTTCTGATGATGAAACCCCTACGACCTTTTTGACTACAAAAGCTCCTTGGCGGGATGCTAATGGCAATATTCTGGGCATCATCGCCACAAGCCGAGATATTAGCGATCGCAAACAAGCCGAAGATGCGATCAAACAAAGCGAAGAACGCTATCGTTCGCTAATCCTTGCTACGTCCCAAATTGTCTGGATAACGGATGCTGAAGGAAGATGCCCGGATCTACCGACTCTGAGAGCTTACACCGGACAAACCGAAGCTGAGGTGGTTGGTTTTGGCTGGTTAGATGCAATTCACCCGGACGATCGCGAACGAACGGCTCAGGCGTGGATGGAAGCAGTGCAAACGAAAATCCTGTTTGAGATAGAATATCAAATGCGCGGAGCGGATGGAAACTATCGTTATTTTCAAGCTAGAGGGGTGCCCATTCTGGATGAAGATGGCAACGTCCGGGAGTGGGTTGGCACTTGCACCGATATCCACGATCGCAAACAAGCGGAATTCGTACTGTCAAAAGCCAAGGAAGCCGCAGAAGCTGCTAGTCGGGCTAAAAGTGAATTCCTTGCTAACATGAGCCACGAGTTGCGAACTCCTCTTAATGGCATCATGGGATACGCACAGATTCTTCAGCGTTCTAAAGTCTTGAAAGAAGAAGAGCGATCGCGCATTGATGTCATTTATCAGTGCGGTTCGCATTTACTGACCTTAATCAATGATATTCTCGATTTGTCGAAGATTGAAGCACAGAAAGTGGAACTCATGCCCACGGATTTTCATTTCCCGGCGTTCCTGCAAGGTGTCGCAGAAATGTGTCGCATCCGAGCTGAACTCAAGGGAATTCAGTTTCATTTTCCATCAAGCCCCGAACTGCCGATCGGTATTCGTGCGGATGAAAAACGCTTGCGACAAGTGTTAATTAATCTTTTGAGTAACGCTATTAAATTTACGGATGCGGGCACTGTTACTTTTATAGTCAGTTTTGCCACACACGAAAAAATTCGCTTTGAAATACGCGATACAGGTACCGGCATTGCCCAAGATCAACTCCAAGCTATCTTTCAGCCCTTCGAGCAGGTAGGCGATCGCAGACGGCAGACGGAAGGTACGGGATTGGGACTAGCAATTAGCAAAAGGATTGTAGAACTAATGGGCAGTACCATTGAGGTTCAAAGTGAGATGAATGTTGGCAGTATTTT
This sequence comes from Microcoleus sp. S1D4, assembly GCF_036700765.1. Taxonomy (NCBI): domain Bacteria; kingdom Bacillati; phylum Cyanobacteriota; class Cyanophyceae; order Oscillatoriales; family Microcoleaceae; genus Microcoleus; species Microcoleus sp. S1D4. The sequence goes on along the minus strand of NZ_JAUBPP010000010.1, from coordinate 13,724 downwards.
CTGGTTTGATGTCAATCTATCTCAAGCCGATGAATGGGTGAAAACGTCTCAAATCGACCATCGCGGGCAGATTATCGGCATCAAAGACCGCCAACCTAAGATTGTAGTTATTGATGACAAATGGGCTAACCGTTCGGTAATTAGCAATTTACTCAGTCCGATCGGCTTTGAGGTGTCTGAAGCCAACGATGGGCAGGAAGGCTGGGAAAAAATTATAGAGGTGCAGCCAGATTTAATCGTTACCGACTTACTAATGCCCAAACTAGATGGCTACGAGCTAATTAAGCGGGTTCGAGAATCGGAAAACTTCAAAGACATCGTGATTATTGTCTCTTCTGCAAGCGTATTTGAAACCGATCAATACAGAAGTTTAGAAGCAGGAGGCAACACTTTTATTCCCAAACCTGTCCAAGCCACGGAACTCCTACAAAAATTGCAACAGTATCTTGATTTGGAATGGGTTTACGAAGCTAATGAAGAGCCACTGGCGAGATCCTCAGACACCAATGAGCTAATTGCCCCGCCTGCTACAGAAATGGAAATACTATACGAGCTGGCTATGAAAGGAAATTTCCTAGAAATAGTTAAGCAGGCGGCATTACTGGAAGAAATAGATCCCAAATACATTCCCTTTGCTAAAATATTGTATCAAATGGCAAAAGACTTTCAAGACGAAGAGATTTTAACGTTTATTGAGTCCTACAAGTAAGGTTTATGACTTCAGAAATTCAAGCAAAGGGTACGATTCTTATAGTTGATGACAATTCAGCTAACTTGGGTGTCTTGTCTGATGCCTTAAGCCAAGAAGGATTTGAAGTTCGGGTTGCGAAATCGGGCAAAATGGCACTAGAGCGAGTCAAATATGCTCTCCCCGATCTAATCTTGTTAGATGTCATGATGCCAGAGATTGATGGATTTGAAACCTGTCGTCGATTACAAGCTAATCCAGAAACTAAACAGATTCCGATTATATTTATGACGGCGCTCTCGGATACGGCCAATAAAGTTGAGGGGTTTAAGCTTGGAGCTGTAGATTATATTACCAAACCCTTCCAACAAGAAGAAGTATTAGCTCGCGTCAAGCTGCATTTAAAGCTTCATGTTCTAGCTGACAAATTAGAGGAAAAAAATACGTTATTGGAGGAAAAAGTTGTAGAAATCAGCCAAGCCTATGATAATTTACAACAAATGCAACTTAAGTTAATCCAAAACGAGAAAATGTCCGGCTTAGGGCAAATGGCGGCTGGGATTGCTCATGAAATAAATAACCCTATAAATTTCATATCTGGCAATCTGGGTTATGCCCAAGAGTACGCTCATAACTTACTAAAACTTATACATCTCTATCAAGAAGATTATGTAAATCCCACCCCTCGGATTCAAGCAGCAATGGATGAAATAGAACTAGAATTTGTGGAGGAAGATTTTATCAAAGTTCTTAACTCAATCCATTTAGGAACGCAGCGCATCCAGGAGATTGTCAAGTCTATGGGAATCTTTTCTCGCGGGGATGAGGCAGACGTGAAAGCAGTAAATATCCATGAAGGAATTGATAGTACGCTCACCATCCTGCATCATCGTTTAAAAGCAAAACCAGAGCATCCTGAGATTGAACTAATAAAAAATTATGGTCAGCTTCCACCAGTAGAATGCCATGCTGGACAACTCAATCAAGTGTTCATGAATATTCTTGCTAATGCCATTGATGCTTTAGATGAATCTAATCAGCAGCGTTCGTTTTCAGAAATCAAACAACACCCGAACCGCATTCAGATTAGTACAAAAGTAATTGACGAGGATTCGGTAGCTATTCATATTAGTGACAACGGTAGAGGAGTTTGCGAAACCCTACAACCGAAACTATTTGACCCCTTTTTTACTACAAAACCGATCGGTAAGGGAACTGGATTGGGGTTATCTATCAGTTACCAAATTATCGTTGAAAAGCATGGGGGTAGATTGTACTGCCAACCTACAGAAGAAAAGGGAATAGAATTTGTCATTGAAATTCCTATTCGGCAGGAAGCTTGTCAAGCTGCTTAGGATCGAAAACTTAATAACTTAAACACCTTCTACAGTCCTCTCTCCTGTAAGTTGCCTTCCTCAAAGGAGGCAGAGCCTCGCCTATCTGCATTACCAGGCAGAGCCTGGTAACGAGCAGTCGCTTAAGTTATTAAATTTTCATTCCTTAGTTTCCCGGTGCAATGTGTCTTATGAACTTTGGTTAATTTCTCGCAGGTAGCGCGGATGACAGGGTGTTCCCGTGCAAACAAAGCCGGCTGGCATATTTTTAAAGACGCTGCTGCGAGCTCCAATTAAAGCGTTAGCACCGATTTCTACACCAGGGCCAATGAAGCAGTCGGCGGCAATCCAAACGCCGTTATTAATGATCACAGGTGCTGTTATTAAGCCGAAAGCTGGGTCTTGGGAATCGTGGGTGCCGGTGCAAAGGTAACTTTTTTGAGAAATGACGCAGTGTTTGCCGATCGCAATTCGAGCGAGACTGTACAATACAACATCATCTCCGATCCAACTGTAGTCTCCGATGGCAATTTTCCAAGGATAGGTAAAACGAGCCGTGGGGCGAATGATCACACCCCGACCTATTTTCGCTCCAAATAACCGCAGCAACCCGCTTCTGATGCCGTTAAAAGGGTGTGGAGTGAGAGGAAATACGATCGCCTGCACGAACCACCAAAGCAAAATTACCCAAGTAGGCTTTCCTCGATCGAACTTTGATTGATCGTAGCGGCGCAAATCAACTAAAGATTCGCCTGTGAAAGTATTTGCGTGATTGTCGCTAATTGGACGATCGTTTATTGGAGAATTTGGGGAATTTGCGATCGGATTTTCCGGATCTTGGTGCGGAGTTGGTATATAATCGGTCATTGATAGTTAATTTAATGTTTAATTTAAAATCGAGTTTAACCTTAAGGACTGCTGCATGACATTTCTAGTTAGGGACAATTTTGACTCGGAAAACGCCAAGGATATCGCACAATGCGAGAATACAACAAATCCCAGAATTGGCAAAGTTCGACTTTTACAAACAGCATTGGTACTGCTTAGCAGCTTTTTTGTAGCAGAGTTAATCGCCGCACTTAATTCTCATAGTTTGTCCCTATTAGCAGATGCGGGTCACGTTTTTTCAGATGTAGCAGCTTTAGCAATAACTTTGACAGCGACTTGGTACTCCTCAGTCAAACGCAAAAGTAAATCCGTAGATTGTACGATCGCACAATCGTCAATCCCCGAACGAGGAGAAATCATTGCTGCTTTAATTAATAGTATCAGTTTAGTGGCGATCGCCCTGTGGATTGCCGCAGAGTCGATCGGCCGTTTGCAGTCCCCAACTCCCGAAGTAGAAGGCCTCCCGATGTTAATTACCGCCATAGTCGGTTTAAGCATCAACTCGATTAATGCTTGTTGCTTGCATTCCTGCTGTCACGGCGACTTGAATCTCAAAAGCGCCTTTCTGCACGCAGTCGCCGACATTTTTTCGTCGGTTGGAGTAATTTTAGCTGCGATCGCCGTCGCGTGGCTACACTGGAATTGGGCTGACGGCTTAATTAGCTTGCTAGTCTCTGCATCAATTATTTTATTAACTCTACCATTGCTAATCGAAAGCATCCAATTGCTGCTAGGAAAAGTATCAGCAATATCCGCAAGTCAACAGCCTTGTGATTGCGAAAAAGTGAGCGCCGAAAAATTACTTTTTCCATCCCTAGAAGAACTTATTAAATGAAAATGTCTCAAGCCACTCGGTCGGGGCTGGCTTTCCTAATTCCCAATTCCCCCATGCCTCCAAAATATTAAGGCAATTTCACTTCAGTCTCCTGAGTGATAACTACTGGTGGCGAGAGAGGCGGTTGAGATTCTGCCACATTCAACTGACCACCACAACAACGCAACTCGTAAAGTTTGGCATTAATTTGATACTCATATTGACTCAATAACCTTGCATAAATATAGCCAGCTTTTCCATCCAAAAAGCCGAGCTGAATGAAGTAAAATAAAATAAATCTGAGCATGGGTTTAAAAGGCAGCCGCACCCAAACTTTTTTTAGAAAGCGTTTCCGCTGCACTGCATCTCCAAATAAGTGAGCGCCAATAGTGCCGCTGTCGTCGCGCCCTTCAATAATATTGTAATAAACGCGAGCTTCCCAATTAGAATAGCGGTTGTGCCGTTCTATCCAGTGAAATAAATCGCGGTAATCCTCGTGGATCATGTCATTTTTTAAGTAGCCGACTTGACCGGCTAAAATGACGTGCTCGTGAACTTCGTTGTCGCCAGTATTGGGTACGGATTCAGTGCCGAGGTTTTCGTAACGTCCTTTTTGATGCTTGAACAAACGCAAATTCCAGTCGGGATATCGGCCGCCGTAACGCAGCCACTGACCTAAAAATAAGACTTTGCGGTTGAGGTAGTAGCCGTCAAAATTGGGGTCTTCGATCGCCCGCGCGATTTCGTCCCAAAGTTCCGGCGGAATGCGCTCGTCGCAATCGACAATTAATACCCATTCGTTGCGAAAGGGTAGATTGTCTAAAGACCAATTTTTCTTTTTCGGCCAGCGTTTGTCGAAGTAGAATTGCACTACTTTTGCGCCGGTGCTGATGGCAATTTCCACCGTGCGATCGCTGCTTTGGGAATCAACCATGAAAACTTCATCCGCCCTGGCAATGCTGGCCAGACACGCAGGTAGATTAAGTTCTTCGTCTTTTGCCGGAATGAGAACTGAAACCGGAATCTTGGATGAACTAGATGTCATAATCGAGTGCTTGAACCTAAATGCGGTCGAGTTTTGGTGGATGAAGTGCGATCGGCACAGCCGCGCCGACGACTTGAGCAGCGAGGGATATTGCCTATAGCCTAATGCCTGCTGGTCGATTTCGGTGCAAAAATCAGGCCGCGGATGGCTGCGCTCAAATAACCGATTTGACCCCAGGCAAAAACGAAATTTTCAAAGCGCAGCCCTGGATCTCTAATATATTTAAAAGACTTCCAGACACCCCTCAAGATTCTTTCACCCCCCCGCCCAAGCTGAGCAATACCGGCTCGATCGGACAATTGTTCGCGATAACACTCGCTGATGCCTTGCCACCACCCGCGCTCTAGAAACCAAGCTTTGTTGAGCCTTTCTGTCGCGACATTGTGCAGCACCAGGGCATCCGGTAGATAAACTACTTGCCAACCTAACTCTAAAGCTAATTCTGTGGCCCGCAACTCTTCATTTGACAGCAACTTTTTGCCGACTCTACCGAGTTTGGCATCGAAGCCGCCAATTTGTTCGAGAAAAGCGCGCCGGATTGAGTAGTTTACTCCCCTGGGAGTCAAACCGGCAGCAGTCACGTACAGGCAAGTATCGCCTAAATCGTATGCTCCCAAGTTCTGGGCCAATCCCGCTGACAGCCATTCGGGCGGGCTGACTCCCGAAGGCCAGAGCAAATTGACTTTGCCACCAGCTACGGCGAGTTTTGGATTGCTTTGATAAGCCGCGTGCAGCACCCTGAGCCAATTTGGCTCAGCAATAGCGTCGTCGTCGAGATAAGCTAATATTTCGCTGCGAGCTTGCTTTGCGCCGGTGTTCCGGGCTACTGACAGACCGATTTCGGGCTCCCACACGTACTTGAGGCGCCGATCGCCCTGTCTTGTTTCTACCACCTCGCGGGTGCGCGAAATCGAACTTTCGGGGCTTGCATAATCGCTAGAAGCGTTATCCACTACTACTACTTCAAAGTTGTCGGGAAAATCCTGTACCAGCAAGCTGTCGATCGCCCCACCTAAATAGGCGGCGCGATTGTGGGTGCAAATAATCGCTGATATCTGAGGATGATCTGGCATAAATAACAGCTTGGGAAATACGGGGGTTCTCGATCGACTTACTCTGATATTGTCTCATCAATGCTATTATCGCTTAAAAAGCATTTGGTAGTTGGCCGTTTAAATCATAATGGGTAATGGGTAATGGGTAATGGGTAATTGGTAATTGGTAATGGATAATTGTGTTTAATCCTTTGTATGTGACTGCTGACTAATGACTGCTGACTAATGACTAATGAGTAACTCAGAACCCACCACATCGAGACAATTAATCTTAGTAACTGGGCCGGCCCGAAGTGGCAAAAGTGAATGGGCCGAAACTCTGGCGGCGGGTTTGGGAAAACAAGTAATCTATGTGGCTACCGGTCAGGTTGATGAAACGGATTTGGAGTGGCTTCGTCGCCTCGATCAGCACCGAAATCGCCGCCCAGTTGATTGGGCAACTCTAGAAGTGCCGATCGAATTATCGGCCGTTGTGCGGGCCAGCAAGCCGTCGGATTGTTTGTTGATTGATTCCCTGGGAACTTGGACGGCAAATCTTTTGGAACAAGAAGCTGCTGTTTGGGCGACTACGCAGCAAGATTTGCTCGCCTGTTTGAAGTCGGCGGCGGCTGATGTAATTTTGGTAGGGGAAGAAACCGGATGGGGCGTTGTGCCTGCTTATCCGGCGGGGCGGCTGTTTCGCGATCGCCTCGGTACTCTCGTGCGCCACATCGGGGCGATCGCCGATACTGTTTATCTCGCCACCGGAGGTTACGCCTTGAATCTAAGGGCTCTGGGTACACCGCTGCCGCCCTTGAAAAATTAACAGCCGGAGTCGCGATCGACAAGAGAGAAAACATCTCGGTTTCCCGAACGACAATTTTAACTAAAAATCAGGTATAATTTTAACTAAGATTGAAAACTCAAGAGTCACAGAAATTAGTCAAAAAACATACTCCCCAGGGCAAATAGCACAACAATTTGACATGAGGAATAGCCAAATTTTGAAATAATGTAAAATATAAAATGTCTCTTGAGAAAGAGTGCTAATTTCAAATTGAAAGTCTAAAATCATCAATTAGTTGAAGGGTTGACTAAAAGTTATGGCATCAGATAGTGAAGTAAGAAAATATATTGCTTACTGGTTTCAGTTAGGCAAAAAAGTATTAATTCGCAACGGTTCCGAAGCGCTGCTGCCCAAATCGGTAAATGCCGGCGATCGCTACAGCCAGGAATTTGAAGACTGCTGGCAAAAAATCATCTCCCGCGACAGCGGAGACTGTTACCTCGAAGGCACAAACGAAACAATTGCCCAACTGCTGACACCAGCTTGGGAAATCAGTCCCTGCGCGCGCTGCGCTATGCCCGTAGTGTTCCAACAAACCGGAATGCCCCCGGAGTTTTGTCCCTGTAACGACTTACCGAACTGGCCCGATACCGAAATGCCCCAACCTCGATCGCCCGTCAGCAGCCAATCGCAACTATCAGGCATTCGCGATCGACTCCAAAGATCCAGCGGGGAGTAAGTATATAAGAAGGAAGAAGGGTCTTCTTCCTTAAATTGTTACAATATATTTACAATGCTTCACACTAGGTCTGATTTATGAATGTCAAGACAGTATCGCCAGCCTCCCCGCAAACTTATGCAAATTCAGGGACTCAGGCTGTACTCGGCAATCTCCAAGATGCAAATACAATTCCCCTGCAAGCAGTACCAGTATCACTAGAGACGGAGGTCGCCACTCCCGAACCGCTCAAATCAGCCAAAGATATCGCTTACGAGTTGGCCGGAGAAGCTGTGCGCTACGATCCAGCGGCGATCGCAGCCCAATACCGAAATCGCCCCCTGCAAGTCTGGGGACGGCTGTCGAGTGTTGTTTGGACATTTTTTAGCTTTGCCTTCAGTTTGTGGTGGGACAAAAAAAGAGGGCGCACCGCAGCCAATCAAAAGCGCCGCGCCGTGCGCCTCCGGGAAATTCTCAGCCAACTCGGCCCAGCTTTCATCAAAATAGGACAAGCACTCTCAACTCGTCCCGACTTAGTACCGCCGGCATATTTAGAAGAACTAACAACCCTGCAAGACCAATTGCCACCGTTTCCCAACGAAGTAGCATATCAATTTATACAAGAAGAATTAGGGGCACACCCCAACGAAATTTACGCCGAAATCACCGCAGATCCGATCGCAGCAGCCTCCCTCGGACAAGTCTACAAAGGCAAACTCAAAACCGGAGAAATCGTCGCCATCAAAGTGCAGCGGCCGGGTTTAGCCGAAAACATTGGCTTAGATATTTACATCCTGCGGCGCGCCGCAGTTTGGGCGCAAAACAGTTTCAAAATAATTCGCAGCGATTTAGCGGGAATTATGGACGAGTTGGGCGAACGCATTTACGAAGAAATGGACTACACCCACGAAGGACAAAATGCCGAACGCTTCGCCCAATTATACGGAAATCTCAAAGATATTTACGTTCCCAAAATCTACTGGGAATATACCCGCCGCCGCGTCTTGACAATGGAGTGGATCACCGGCATCAAACTCACGGATTTAGAAGCAGTCAAAGCTCAAGGAATCGACGCTCCTTACTTAATTGAAGTGGGGGTGCAGTGTTCTCTCAGACAACTTCTAGAACACGGCTTCTTTCACGCCGACCCGCATCCCGGCAATCTTTTGGCAACTCCTGACGGTCAACTAGCTTATCTCGATTTCGGAATGATGAGCGAAGTTAAACCTTATCAGAGATACGGCTTGTTGGAAGCTGTGGTGCATTTGGTCAACCGCGATTTTGAAGGTTTAGCTAGAGATTATGTCAAGTTAGAATTTTTGACACCGGATACCGATTTAACGCCAATTATTCCAGCTTTGGCGGGCGTATTTAACAATGCTTTGGGTGCTAGTGTTGCCGAACTCAATTTCAAAAGCATTACTGACGAACTTTCCGCCGTAATGTACGAATATCCGTTCCGAGTTCCAGCTTACTATGCTTTGATTATTCGATCGCTCGTCACCCTAGAAGGCATCGCCATCAACGTTGACCCCGAATTCAAAGTGCTCAGCAAAGCCTATCCTTACGTAGCAAAACGGCTGTTGAGCGACCCTGCACCGGAATTAAGAGCATCTCTGAAAGATTTGCTGTTCAAACAAGGCGAATTCCGCTGGAACCGCTTAGAAAACTTGCTGAACAATGCCCGCGAGAGTGACGATTACGATGTCAGCAAAATCCTGAATCAAGCCTTAGAATATTTATTCTCTGAAAGAGGAGATTTTATTCGCGATCGCATCGTCACCGAATTAGTGAAAAATTTGGACATAATTTCCAGCAATGCCTTTACTAACGCCAAAGCCGTAGTAGGCGAATGGTTTGGAGTCAAGGCAAATCAACCAGTAGTTTCACAAACCGAACAAAAAAACCTAGAACACATCAAGCGAATTTGGGGAATATTGCAATCAACGCCCGGTTTTGACACCACGAAAGTATTGCAGTTACTGCCGCAATTGTTGCTGAAACGCGAAGTGCAGAACATGGGCCAGCAAGTCGTAGGCGGTTTAGCGCAAAGGGCAGTTGCGAGATTAATTCGCGAGTTTTTGTTGTCGCAGGAACCGCCTTTGGTGATTGCGGAAAATAGTAGTTATTCTCATCCTTCGCCTCAGTTGTCTTTGCCGGCTGCGAAGTAGTTTGATTTGGCGTTTTTTGGGCCGCAGATAAACACAGATGAACGCAGATGGGATTTGATCTGCGTTCTTTTAATTAAGCTAATGCTGTAGCTGCTGGCAAAGGTTCAATTTCTTCTGGCTTGGCGTGACGGCGGGGGTCATCAAAACCCCAAGCAAATAGCCAATCGGGGTCAGCGTTACCGCAGCCGATCGAATATATTTGGCTGTGTTTGAAATGGTTGAAAAATTCCTGACATTTTTCATCGGTCATTAGCGATTTTTCCAGCGGTAAGTCATGAATTAGGGCGTATAGATCGAATTCGTTGCGTTCTGGATTCCATTGATAGCGCAGTTCTGGAGTGTAACCGAGTTCGATCAGTTTTGCAATTGCGCGATCGGGATTTTCATAGTTGTCTAAATGAACGCGATTTAGGGAGACAACTACTTGTACATGGTGGTATTTGGCAGGAGTTAATTGATATTTGGTCATCGGTTTTTCCTTTTTTTATCGTCACAGGTGTAGTAGGTTTTTCCGGTTACATCAGGGTGTCTGGTTGCTTCGCGGTTTTGCTGTTCGCATCGCTTAGCAGCTTCTGCGTCACTCCGAGCATAAAAAGGTCTGTCCGGGCGTTCAGCGAGTTCGGCTTCCAAGTCTTCCCAAGATTTTTCTGGGTTGTCTGCGTCTCTCAACATTTGTCCCTCACAAATCTGTCTGCGCTAGAGGTCATTTGCTTAATTACTCCTCAGTCTGGAACGTTTTGCCCCGCTTGAGTTTGAGACTTTGACGGGGTTTCTGTGATCTCTAGCCATTGCTTCATCAATAAACCGATGACTTCGCTCATCGGCTTTTCTTGAGCTGTGCAAGCTAGTTTGAATCGCAGCTTTAGCTTTTTATCTACGTAAACGCTTAGTTCAGCCATTTCAGGTGGAATTTTTTTAGCCATGTCTCTCATACGCGCATACCGTATTCTCGCATCTGGCGAGGCGGCGGTTGACTGCGGATGAGTTTAACTGCATTTTGTGCGGTTGCGCGGTTGCGCGGTTGCGCGATATACGTTATCATACCAATACAGCCAAGAAACGGCAACCCCACCGCATTAAGAAATGTTGCTACCGGAACAGCAGAACAAGTCATCGCCACGGCGTTGTTCCAGCAAGATGTCGCTGCTTCACGATCGTCCTCTTCACAAAAATGGAGACAGCTAGCCCATAAAATTTTGATGTTGACTAAAACTTCAAAAACAGATAAAATTTCTACAGTAGATTTTTTTACTTGCTGCGTAAGCCTTATAGCTTTTTCAGATGCAGAATCAGAGTCGCTTCCTTCGATCGAAACGGCTACGGGCTGCCCTCTGGTATGCCACCAACGGCAAGTGCCAGCATTGCAGATGTGATTTGCCTTCAGATTGGCACGCAGATCACATTGAGCGATGGGCAGAAACTCAGAGAACCAATGTCCATGAAATGCAGGCATTATGCCCTAAATGTCATTATCAAAAAACTGCTGAGGAGAACAGAAACATGACAGATGCAATCCAATTAGATATTTTTTCACAATCTCCTAAAGAACCTGTTAATTTAAGAAAGCATCAAGATGAGTTTTTACAAATATGTAAACGCATAAAGGCAGGAGAACAAATCAAAAAAATTCTTATGATTGTTACGCCTGGAGGCGGTAAAAGTCTTATCCCAGTAATTGCTGCGGCAAAGTTAATTCCAAATTCTAATTCTGGGAACAGCTTTCATGGAACTATAGCTGATGCAATTTGTTGGGTGGTTCCTAGACTCAATCTCCAAAATCAAGCAGAAGAACAATTTGAAGATTGGCAGTTCAAAAATATGCTAGGGCATCAGCATAGAATTATGGCAAATAATAATGAGCCTAATCCATGCAAGGGAATGTCTGGCTATGCAGCTACATACCAGGCTATTACAGCAAGTCCTGACCTTCATGCTCAAGAGATTCGACGCAAGCGTTATATTTTAGTGCTGGATGAGTTTCATCATGTTGAGGAAGATGGAGCATGGCATAGAGCGTTGCAGCCGTTGGTAGATAATGCTGTATTGGTTATCTTGGTAACAGGAACTGGTGAACGTGGAGATCGGAAGCCAATTGCTTTTATGCCCTATAAAGCAACTCCTAGCGGTCTTACTCCCACCCTATCTAGTAGTGAAGATACCGTAGTTATTGAATATACGCGAGGACAAGCACTCAGAGAGGGTGCGATCGTTCCTCTCCATTTTGAATGGGGTGATGGGGAGGCTAAATGGATCGACGAGCAAGGGCAAGAATGTTCAGTCGAAAGCTTAGCAGAGGCTGGAGACTATAGGGGTATAGCACTTCGCACAGCGCTTAGTACCGGATACGCCGAGCAATTACTCACAAAATGTGTGGATAATTGGAAGTCACATAAAGAAAAGAACCACAGATCTAAGCTATTGGTACTCGCGCCCTCAATAGCAACAGCTAATCAATATTTAGAGTGGCTGAAAAAGTTAGGAGTCAAAGCCTTAAAAGCCACAAGTGATGAATCGAAAGAAGCGCAAGCCTCAATTAAAAGATTTAAGAAGCACTACAATTACGGCGATTCAAAGGCAGTTGATGCTTTAGTAACAGTGGCAATGGCTTATGAAGGACTTGATGTTCCGGCAATTACCCATGTTGCCTGTTTAACTAATATCAGAAGTAAGCCTTGGCTCGAACAATCATGGGCAAGGGCTGCGAGAGTTGATCGAGAAGCTGGAGACTTGAAAAAAACAGGGTTGATTTATCTTCCAGATGACCAGTTGGCTACTAAATGCGTACAAGATATCATAGCGGAACAAGAGCCAATTCTTAGAGAAAGAGAATTAAATAAGCGTGATAATGATAATGGTGGTACTGGGGATAATGATGCCAAAAGTAATGATCGGCGATATAATAGTAGTATCGCATTAAATTCAAGCTTGACACGATCGAGAGCATCTGATTTAAGTAATGGGGAAACAGTTGATTATGCTGAGACTGCTCAAATCCAATCAGCAATGCAAAAGGTTGGATTGGGTGGAATTAGTACCGTGCAAATGAAACGATTTCTAGATGCTTATCAGGAGCCAGAAGCCAAAGATAGTCATGATTATTTAATTGAGAAAAAAGAAACTTTAACTCCCAGTGAAGAGCGCGATATTATACGAGACAAAATTGAAAATTATGTCCGTCACTATACAGCCAAGAATGGTATGGAGTTCAAAACCATTAATGGGGAAATTGTCAAACAATTTCGCAAGGGACGCGCAGCAATGACACTTGAAGAATTGAGGCAGGTGTGGGCATGGCTACAAAGCAACTATCCAATGAACAATTGAAAGCTCACATAGAAACTCTCGGCAATGCAGGCGAACTGAATGCACCTCCTGGATCGCGCCCCTGGGCGATCGCTGTAAGGCTGGAACTGCAATCAGCCCTACATGATGCTGCATTCAATGCTCAACAATTGAAAGCATGGTGCGATCTGATGAAGCAATTCTCTGGCTATCATCAGCTTGTTGACGATCGCGGAAAGCCATTCAATACTTATGAGGAACTGTGCAAGGCTAAACCACCATTTGGTTTGGGTTGCGATCCGTCAGATATTGACAAAATCATTCAAGAATTAGCATCACCTAATGCAAAGACGTTTGAGCTTAACGAAGACCAAGCTGAAGAACACGGAATTCCGTCAAAATATCTTCATGATTTTTCTAAATTGGTTCAACGTTGTGCGGATAATCAGCCTATTAATGCAGCCAAGATTAAGCAAGTATTGCGTCTCACATCTAGCCCAATATATCTCCGGCAAAAATGCTGGCTAGACTTGGGATGGATTGAACAATTATCTGGTAATAAACGTGGTTATTACCAAATCACCGATCTGGGACGGAAACTGGTGAAAGATTGGTCAGAAAAAGTTCCATCTAGTAGCCTAAATACCCCTTTATATGTAAAGATTCCTCGACATAATTCCAAAAGAGCTGGAGAGGCACTAATTAAAGCTTTGGACTCTGAGCAACTTAGAGAACTTTACAGTCTAATCGGAGAATCACTTGCGCTTGAAAACAACCCATAATAAAAACCCGGTTTTTTCAACAGCACTTATGCAATGGGCATGAGGACAATCAACTTGTAGGGTGCTCTACTACTTTCACGATCGACGGATTATCGAGGGGTTGAGATAAGCTGCTACGCAGCTAAACCGGATAAAATAGCATTGCCTTTATTTTTGATTTTTCGATCCCATTTAATAACCA
>NZ_JAUBPP010000009.1:150149-233622 GCF_036700765.1 Microcoleus sp. S1D4 | reverse complement strand
AGTGAATCGCTGCAACAGCGGATGGAACAATTGTTAGAGAAGAAAAAAGCAGATCGACTAATGGCAGAAGAGGCGGCAGAACTCGATGCTATTGGGGAATTAGATCGCATCTTTACCCACATTAATGCAATGATGGTGGCTCAAGATGTCGATCGGTGAGCTGACGAGACAGGCGGTTCGAGAAAGAGCGAGCTATTTATGTGAATACTGTCATATATAGCGGTTCTTGGTCAGGTACATCCTGGAAGCTAAAAAGCTGGACAATCAATGGATTAAGTGTACCTCACTAGGATAATAAATGCTATAGTTTGGCTGGATTTGTTGCTGCTAAGAATCGCGGAAAACAGCTAGATAGGTCGCATAAGAAAATGCTCGATTACGTTTTTGTCCAGTAATTTCTTTCACAAGACCTATATCACTAAGAGCCTTAATTAAGGCGTTGGCGTTGGGATATGACAAACTCGTAATTGCTTCAGCGTGTTCTACATTAAAGATTGGTCTGAAATAAAGGCTCTCAAGCAATGCGATTGCATTCCCTGATTTACGCCCCATTCTGTTGAGGACTAATTGGCGATGTTCTTCTTTTAAGTTTACTATTTTACGCGCAGTAGCCGCAGCTTCCTGAGCGACTTCGTAAACCCCACGCAGAAAAAATTTCAGCCACCCTTCCCAGTTGCCACTTTCTCTGATAGCCTGAAGACGATCGTAGTATTCAGAGCGATATTTCATGAAATAGTGAGAGAGGTAGAGTAATGGGCGTTGTAGTATATTTTGTTCACACAGCAGAAACGTAATTAATAATCGCCCTGTTCTTCCATTACCATCGAGAAAAGGGTGAATTGTTTCAAACTGAGCATGAGCCAATCCCACTTTTATCAAGGTAGGTATAGGTTGTGGACTATGCAAAAACTTCTCCAAATTATCTAGAGATTGGAGCATTTCATAGGGTGGAGGAGGAACATAAGTAGCCTGCGCCAACGAACATCCTCCTGCACCAATCCAATTCTGGGTGTGGCGAAACTCTCCTGGAGCGCGCTCAGCACCTCTGACCCCTTGCATTAACTCTTTGTGAATTTCTCGAATTAATCGCAAAGATACAGGGAGACTCTTGAGCCGTTCAAGACCATAGTTAATAGCAGCGATATAGTTTACAACTTCAGCCACCTCTTGAGGATTTTCCGGTTCCAAAGCTTGAGATTCAAATTCTAGGACATCTATCAAAGATGTTTGTGTTCCTTCAATTTGGCTCGAAAGAACTGCTTCTTTCCGAACATACATAAACACAAATAGATCTGGATTTGGTAGAGCATCCGTTGCTCCGTCTAGCCGCCCCAACGCACGATCTGCCTGAGACAGCAGATGCCACATTTCCTGATCCATAATAATCTCAGGTGTGGGTGGCAGCGGATTAGGTACAAAGGCTTTGTAGCCTGCAATCTGTTCCACATATTGACCAGCTCTAGTCCCTATGACCATTGTTATCGGTTCCGTTAATACTGAATACTCTTCAACGCTATATTATCAAAATAGACTTCTTTTCGTTAATAAGTACATTTTTGACAAACCTGGAGGAAAAATATGCCCTACATCTAGGGGCTTAGAATACAACCTAACACTACGGAGGTGCGAGCAATACCGAATCAATACTAATGATGCAATCCGGGCGATCGCCCTTGAGACTGGTAACTTAGCCGACCATACGTGCCATAATCAGCCATATTATTTGATGTGCGATCGCCTGAAACTATGGATGCGCTAATCGGCAAAACTTTACAGGGTGGAAAGTACACCCTCGAACAAGAACTGGGACGCGGCGGCTTTGGGATTACTTTCAGGGCAAATCACCGCTATTTAGGACAGCCTGTAGTCATAAAAACCCTCAACGAATCTCTGCGGCAGCAACCCAATTTTGCCGAATTCGATCGCAAGTTTCAAGACGAAGCGAGGCGGTTGGCTTCCTGCGTCCATCCGAATATTGTCCGCGTCAGCGACTTCTTTGTCGAAGACGGACAGCCCTACATGGTAATGGACTACATTGCCGGTCAGAATTTGGGCGAGGTAGTCGGTGGAAACAATCCCCTCCCAGAAAATCTGGCAATTCTCTACATCACTCAAATTGGCGCTGCTTTGAAAGCAGTTCATCAAAAGGGTTTGCTGCATCGAGATGTCAAGCCACAAAACATTCTCCTGCGCCAAGATACCCAAGAAGTCGTGCTGATCGATTTCGGCATTGCCCGCGAGTTTACAGCAGGTGCAACCCAAAATCACACTAATATGGTGTCCGACGGCTACGCGCCGCCAGAACAGTATTTCGCCCAAGGAAAATATACCCCCGCCACAGATGTTTACGGTCTGGCCGCGACGCTTTATACTCTGCTCACAGCACAGGTGCCAGTGGCTGCAATTCTCCGTACCAGCCAGCCGATGCCTTCACCCCGCGACTTGCAGCCGTCCGTGAGTCCTGCTGTCAGTCAAGCAGTGATGCGGGGGATGACTGTAGAAGCTCAAAATCGCCCTGCTAGCGTGGATGAGTGGCTGGATCTGCTGCGCGGGCAGGGTGCAGGGTCGGACACTGGGCCGACGGTGGCGGTAATGCCGGGACATGGCGCTCAGTCGCCTGCAAATGTGAGAACAGCGCCTGCTGTGGTGTCTTCTGGGGGCAGCAATCGCAAGATTTGGTTGATTTTGGGGTTCGTGGCGATCGCCCTGTTAGTTGCAGGTTTGGTCGGTGTTGCTAGGGTTTTCCTCAACCGGCAACCTTCCGAACCCGCACCAGTAGCGAAGGACGATCGCACTTCGGCCCCCGCAGATCCAGACGCGCGCGTCAACCCCGCACCAATTCCCACTTCCACGCCCGCACCGGTTCGGACTCCCAGAGAAACTCCGCCGCCTGCTGCGGAAACTCCAACACCTTTCTCGCCTTCTCCAACACCCGCCCCTTCTCCAACACCCGCCCCTTCTCCAACACCCGCCCCTTCTCCAGAGGCTGTCGAACCCACACCAACAGAAAAACTTGTTGATAAAGAGTTGCCGCCCGATCGATCGCCCGCACCCAGCGAACAACCGACAACCAGCAATCGGAGGAATCCCGCAATCCCCGGATATGCCGTTGGTACGCCGGAAAGTCAGATTTTAGCGGAATTGGGACAACCCACGGACTCTCAAGGCCGGGGCTATTGGCCCAATACTCGCACCGCACTTTACGAAATATTGCCGAACCGAATTACTCTCGGCTACATTTACGATCGCGATTCCGACAAATTAGTCCAAACAGAGGGTTCTTTTGCCCCGTCAGTGGACGATTTGGTAGTCAAAACCGCCTTAAACGGGATGGTGGGCGGCGCAAGCCGGGAGATTTTGCAGGGGTTCCGAGATGTGCAGCAGCGCCGGACTAATCGGTTTGCGTTTAGGAAGGGTTCGCTCTCAGGTACGATCGAACGCAACGAGCGCGATCGGATTTACATCGGCGTTTGGGACGAAAATTTGCATTAATCCAGGACGATCGACCTAAGTTCGGTGCGTCAGACTGAAATTATCTGCGTCAATCAGTGTTGATCCGCCTGAAATCTGCGGTGAATGTATCGATCGACGACTTGTGCAAAATCCCCAATCCAAAATCCCCAATCCAAAATCTTCAATCCAAAATCGATTGACGTTAAACAAAATATTCGCTATGATAAGAGAACACGAGGGGCTGTAATGGTTTCGACAGGGTGGCGAAAGCTGCTCCGTGATGCAGGTCGAGAGGGAGTCTACTCTCGCTAATATCGGCTCAAACAAAATAGTAAATGCGAACAACATCGTTCCTTTCGCTCGCAAAGCCGTAGCTGTAGCCTAAAAACTTCTTGAGCTTGGTTTAGAGTGTATGCCGCTTAACTCCGTTAATAGCAGCATAACAACCCCCAACGGATGCCCTAGCTAAACGTTTCTAGTCGTCTAGCCTGGAAAGCAATCACTAGAAAATCCCCCCATTTGGGATAAAGATGGTTCCCTCCCCAAGGATTAGAGGGGATAAACCTGTGAACGATCGGAAGGTAAATACCCATTTTGGACGGCAGTTCGATTCTGCCCAGTTCCATCGCAAAGGTGACGTAAAATCAATGGTTTAAGCCGTTTGAAAGTCGCTTTACAACATTAAAAGGGCCCAGAGTTAACTCTGGGCCCTTTTGTTTGGGCTATATCTCGCTCATAGGACTAAACAACCACGGGTAGTCCAGAAACCGGGTTTTTGCCAAAATACTTCGTTACAGATGGCAGAAACGCATAAAAACCCGGTTTCTTTGGTATTTATGCGTCTAGCACTAAACAGCCAACAGCCAACAGCCAACAGCCAACAGCCAACAGCCAACACTCAACCATCAGTTACCGCTCATTAGCCAAACTAGGATCTCAGATAATTAGAACTTTACCCCGTCCGTGCGTTCTGTGGGGCTGTCGGGCGATATACTTATAGGCGGTAAAGCATTAAAAATCTTTACAAAGACCCGCTCCCTAAGCCTGCTCCTACGAAGGACTGGTGAAAAATTATATGGCGATCGCTCATTGATCTGGAAACATGAACCCAGGAATTGACTTACAAGGAAGTTTCGTAGAAGCCCTGATCGATTTGGGCTTACCGGCGGACATCGCCCAAGTGCTTTGGCTACCTTTGCCGATGGTACTGATGGTTGTCGGTGCTGTATTCGGGGTACTGACAAGCGTCTGGCTGGAGCGGAAAATTTCCGCCGCAGCTCAGCAGCGGATCGGCCCGGAATTTATCGGCCCTCTGGGAGTGCTAGCACCCGTTGCCGACGGGCTGAAGTTGGTATTCAAAGAAGACATTATACCGGCAAAAGCTGACGCGCTGCTGTTCACGCTCGGGCCGGTCATTGTCGTGATTCCAGTGTTTTTGTCCTACTTGATCGTCCCCTTCGGAGAGCATATGCTGATCGCCGACATGGGGACAGCAATATTTCTCTGGATTGCTCTTTCTAGCATTCAGCCGATCGGCTTACTGATGTCGGGCTACGCTTCTAACAACAAATACGCCCTCCTCGGCGGACTCAGAGCAGCCGCTCAATCCCTCAGCTACGAAATTCCTCTAGCTTTGGCAGTATTGGCAGTGGTGATGATGTCGAACAGCCTCAGTACGATCGACATCGTACAGCAACAAGCCGGCTACGGCATCCTCGGCTGGAACGTCTGGCGACAACCCGCCGGTTTCCTAATTTTCTGGATCGCAGCCCTCGCAGAATGCGAACGGTTGCCCTTCGACCTTCCCGAAGCAGAAGAAGAATTGGTAGCAGGATATCAGACTGAGTACACAGGCATGAAATTTGCTCTGTACTACATCGCTTCCTACGTTAACCTCGTCCTTTCTTGCCTGCTAGTAGCAGTTTTGTATCTCGGCGGTTGGGAATCCCCGATTCCTGTCGGAGTCCTCACCAATGCTCTGGGATTGAGCGAAACGACCCCTTGGTTACAGGTACTTACTGGCTTGCTGGGCATTACAATGACCATGCTGAAAGCCTACTTTTTCCTGTTTCTGGCAATTCTGCTGCGCTGGACTCTGCCACGAGTTCGGATCGACCAATTGCTCAATTTGGGATGGAAGTTTTTGCTTCCCGTTGCTTTAGTTAATTTGCTATTAACCGCAGCTTTGAAGCTTGCCTTTCCCTTTGCTTTTGGCGGTTAATTGATAATAGGTAAAAGGCAGTAGCTAACACAAATTAGCTGTTAACCAATTACCTGTTATCAATTAGTAATTACCAAAAACTCAAGTACAGAGAGAGAACACAATGCTAAAATTCCTCAATCAAGTAGGCGAATACGCCAAAGAAACTCTTCAAGCTGCCAAGTATATCGGTCAAGGGCTATCTGTTACTTTTGACCACATGAGACGCCGGCCGATTACGGTGCAGTATCCTTACGAAAAACTAATTCCTTCGGAACGTTTCCGAGGCAGAATTCATTTTGAATTTGACAAGTGCATCTCCTGCGAAGTCTGCGTTAGGGTGTGTCCGATCAATTTACCTGTGGTGGATTGGGAATTTAACAAAGAAACTAAGAAGAAACAGCTCAAGCACTACAGTATCGATTTCGGGGTGTGTATCTTCTGCGGAAACTGCGTAGAATATTGTCCGACTAATTGTTTGTCAATGACAGAAGAATACGAGTTAGCTGCTTACGAGCGTCACGAGTTGAATTATGATAACGTGGCTCTCGGACGTTTGCCCTACAAGGTTACAGATGATCCGATGGTGACACCCATGCGGGAATTTGCTTATTTGCCTAAAGGTGCGATCGACCCCCACGAAGTTTCCTACACAGATCGCCGCGCAGGTCTCCGTCCAGAGGAAATTGTCGAAAAGTAGGTAATGGGGCATGGGGCATGGGGCATGGGGCCTCGCGGGAATAGTTAGTAGTTAGCGGTTAGTGGTTACTTGTTAGTAGTTTTTCAAATAACAAATAACAAATAACAAATGCCCAATGTCCAATGCCCAATTACCAATTACCAATTAGCAACTAACAGAGGATTAAAAATTGTGAATCTAGCCGAAGGGGTTCAACTTGTTTCATTTGGCATACTCTCTGTAATGATGATTGCCGGAGCATTAGGAGTAGTTTTATTCTCCAACATCGTTTACTCAGCATTCTTGCTGTGTGGAGTATTTACCAGCATTGCGGGTTTGTACTTGTTGCTAAATGCTGATTTTGTAGCAGCAGCGCAAGTATTGATTTATGTTGGCGCAGTTAACGTCTTAATTTTGTTCGCCATCATGTTGGTAAACAAACGAGAAGACTTCCGCGTAATTTCCAACGCTTGGGTGCGTCAAGTAGCAACCGCAGTGGTTTGTGCTGGTTTGTTTGCGCTTTTGGGTACGATGGTAGTGTCTACTCCTTGGGCGATCGTGCCGATAACAGGAGCACCGGCTGAAAGTTCGATTGTAACGATCGCCAAACACTTCTTCACAGACTACTTGCTACCTTTTGAATTAGCCTCACTGTTTTTGTTGATGGCAATGGTAGGAGCAATTGTCTTAGCCCGCCGCGATTTCTTTGCGGATGAACTGTCAAGCAAACAATCAGAAACACCAGCTTTCAGCTTGCCAGAACGGCCGCGCGAATTAGTTTCAGCAGGTGATGTTTCCTCACCCGAAACAAAGTAATTCTAGGGTGTTTGTGGCGCACCTAATTTTGCGTAGGTTTCGCCACAAGCACCTCATGGATTTATGCAAGAAGTCCGAACTGTCTGTTTTGTAGTAATTTTAACTGAAAGCAACTCAAAAAATTTATGCAACTGCAACTCCAGTATTTCCTGTTATTAGCTGCTGCACTTTTCTGCATTGGGATTTACGGTTTAATTACCAGCCGAAATGCAGTGCGGGTGTTGATGTCGATCGAATTGATGCTAAACGCAGTCAATCTCAACCTGATGGGTTTTTCCAACTATCTTGACCCCGTACAGATTAAAGGTCAAGTATTTACGGTGTTTGTAGTGACGGTAGCGGCTGCTGAGGCTGCAGTCGGTTTGGCGATCGTCTTGGCGATTTACCGCAACCGCAACACTGTAGACATGGAAGAGTTTAATTTGCTGAAGTGGTAATTAGTCATTAGTCATTAGTCATTAGTCATTAGTCATTAGTGACAAACTGATGCAGATTATACTCGTTACCAGGCTCTAGCCTGGTAACGCATACCCGGAGGCTCTGCCTCCCTTTCCCCAAACGAGGTAGAGCCTCTTGATCTAGATTGCGCTAGAACCTGGGAAGCAGTGAATTAATCAATAGTCATGACTCATCAGTCATTCGTGACAAACTAATGCAGATTAAAGACTGATGACTAGGGACTAAGGACTAAGGACTAATAACTAATGACTTCTAGTAATTTCCAGAGTAATTCTGCCGCCAAAGTCAGGAATCGGAGCGGCCGGTTTGGAGAGTTGGAGCTTAACTTTTTGGACTAAATGCAGTTCTAAAAGCTCTTGAACAATCGTATCTGCGAGTTTTTCTATCAATAAAAACTTCGAGTTTTTGACAAGCTGTTGAATCAGAGTAATTGCACTTCGGTAATCGAGAGTCTGTTCAATATTATCGCTTTTGCCGGCGGGCGATAAATCTAGCCAGAGAGTAACATCCACTTCAAACCACTGACCCAATACTTGCTCTTCAGGTAAATATCCCGTGTAGCCGTAGCAGCGAATTCCTGTAAGTTGAATACAATCCATTGTGAAAAAAACTAAAAGTGCGTTGCCTAACCAATTTGTATTAAACCAGATAAAGTTCTCTTTCTCTTCCCTCTCTTTTTTTGCCCTTTTCCTTCTCCCTCTGCGCTCTTTGCGCCCTCTGCGGTTCAATCACTCTTAATTCTATCTTAAATATCAAAACTGTTCTCCCTTCTCCAATCTATCCAGAAATTTCTCAGCAACTTCATACCATTTCCGCCTGATCGGTGCATCTTCGGGCTTTTCTGTCAATGTACGACCTTGTAATTCTGGATATTTATTGTAAAACAATTCATCTACTTTATTATAAAAAATATCCGGCTCGATGTTAAGATTTTTGCGGCGCTTGCCAATATTTTCTTGACGAGCGATGTCTGCATCTAAGGAGGGATCTGAAGAATGCGATCGGTCTGGAAATTTTGGAATTTCCGGTAATTTGGGGAGAGTCAAACCCGATTTTATCGCACTAAAAGCTAGAATACCCGGTAATAAAACAACACTTAAACTCCCTAGAATTTTCCAAGGAATTAACTTGAATTTGCTGGTGTTGTTGTTGATAATTTGATTGTTTTGGACAACAGGGGTATTGTTGTTGGTAGCTGTTTGAGTCCTTTGGTTGAAGGGGCGACCGACAAAGTTCATTGTCACCATTTGGGAGATCATGCTGCCAATTTGGGATAATTTTGGGTCTTTGAGTGCTTCGCGGACTTCTTTTGCAGACTGGTAGCGATCGCCCGGTTGTTCTGCTAGCATCTTATCCAACACGGTTCCCAGGTTTGGACTGACGGTGACGTGCGATCGCCAATCCCAAGTTTTGTTATGGATATCGTACAATTTCTGAGGTTTTTTGCCGCTTAGCAGCACTAAAGCCGTCACAGCTAAAGCGTACAAATCGCTAGCGGGAGTAACTTTTCCCAGTCGCATTTGTTCGGCGGGCGAATAACCTTGTTTGCCGATCGCAGTATCCGATTGTCCCCTAAACTGAAATAGGGCAGTTGCTGCGATTTGCTTGACTGAACCGAAGTCAATTAAAAATGGCAGTTTATCAGCAGTGTGCTGGATGATGTTGTCGGGGGAAACATCGCGGTGAATTAAATTGCGGGAATGAATGTATTCTAAAACGGGTAAAATTTGAAATAGCAGTTGAGTAACTTCAGCTTCGGTAAAATTGTTACCTTGCTGTTGGCGAGATATCAATATTTGTTCGTAGGTTTCACCGGGGATGTAGTCTTGGACTAAAAATAATGATGGATTACCGCCCAAATCGGTGCGAAGCAGTTCTCGAAAGCGGGGGATTTGGGGGTGTTGAAGATTGTAAAGCATATTCGCTTCGCGATCGAACAATTCGGCCGCTTTGGGGCTTTGAACCACGGGAGAAAATTCTTTGAGCACGCAGTTTTCGCCGTAGCGGTTGATATCTTCTGCGAGGTAAGTGCGCCCGAAGCCGCCGCGGCCCAATTCGCGGATGATGCGGTAGCGTTTTTCGAGGGTGGAACCAGGGGCGAGGAGGGATGAGTTTGACATAAACAACGGTGGATTGTTCGAGTTGGGGAGTCCCGGAGCACAGTATAGCTTATTTTAGCTAAGTTTGGTTGCAGGGGAGGGCGATCGATAGTTTGTTTTCAGGATAGATGAAAGAGAAGAGACAAAATCGTCACCAAATTAATAATTTTCTAGTGTTTTAATCTGTTCTATCAATGAGGATTGATAGCTTATTTTAGAACCTTCATCCGGTATAAATCCGATTCTATCGTCTACTTCTTCAAAGGCGGCGCGCCATTTCACTGTCCAACTTGCGAGAGCGTCACACTTGAATCTGTATGGATTATAGCTAAAATCATGAGATAAGTAACCATCTCCTAAGCAATACTCAATAAAATCTAAATTCGTTTTAACCTGTTCGAGTTCTTTAATGTCTTGGATTTTTATTCCCTGTTTTGTCATATTAAACAGTTCGTATACTAAGGCAATAATTTTATCTGCTTCAAACAAGAATGGGTAAAGTATAAGAGATCTAACTTGTGACTCTCCTAAAACATATTCTTTTTGAATTATTAATTTTTTATTAAAAAATTTAAAATCATCAGCTTTATTCCAAACTGCCTTTCTCAGACATATACAAGGTAATTTTTGGGGTTCGTTTTGCTCATCTTCACTGTTGGCAAATGCTCGGCTATAAACTCCCAAAAATTCCATTTTTGTTGATGAATCAACGAAGACCGAAGCCCACGGTTCAAAAACAATAGGTGAATCATGAAAACGAGCGCTGACTAACGTGACATCAGTAAGTTTTAAATAAGCAATTAGCTTCATTAATGCTGGACTTATTTTACTGGTTTTCCTTTTTTTTAGAAAAGCATTTTTGCCATCACTATTTTTTTCCCAAGGTAGTTCCAGCACGATCGAACCTCTTTTCTGAATGTTATAAATCTTTATACCTCGCGCTTCTTTATTCCCAGTCTAGTTCAAATACACCATAAATCCGCTGCTTATAACGCTTCTCTGAATCCAGATTTACTAATTGCCAGTCGATGACCTCTCCATCTTCGTTTAAATACACCTCGGCACCGCGTGGATATTCTTGCCCGTCGATCGTATGCACAGCAGACAGCACGATTACACTAAGTTTACCGTCGGGATACCGCCACACAACAAACTGCGAACAGCAAGGAAATCCTTCGATTGATCTATCTGCGTCTAGTTTCTGGGAATACTCCAACAATTTGCCAGTTTCATCAAAAGTCAGACGGCTATCTAACGGGTACAAAACTCCATCTATTTGAATATCGCAAGCTAGCGAAGCATTCAGCAACTGACCATTTTCGTGCAAGTAGACTATACGGTCACCAGGACAAGGAATACCATCCAAAACAGTTGTCTGGGATAGCCAGCAGAGTTTAAGCCGTTCGGAAGGAAAAAAAACTAAACTACGATCGCCCAAACAGGGAATGCCCTGAATCACGGCATCGCTGGCAAGTGTAGCATCATGAACGGAGCCATTTGGGAAAAATTCAGCATCCTCATCTAGGAATTCTATACCATTTACTATCATTATCCCTGTCACCTTATAAAAAAAGTCAACTACTGACATACACCAACTCTAATCATCATCAGTGCGACTTTATACCACTGTTGGAAAAATCAGTCCTCCCTAATGGGATAAATTATTTTCTCAGTTTCAGAGCCATCTTCATTATCTGTTATAAAAGAATGAAACTCTACTATAGGGACATCATTTTCTTTTTGCAACCTCAAAATTTCCCAAACAGCAGGGTTATCTTGTACCTTAGTTGTGATGACCATCAGCCAATACAATTTTTCTAAACCTCGAACGAGTCGTTCAGCAATTGTATTTTCACCTTGAGCCCAGAATGTAGTTGTAATTATTTTGGTGACACTTGCTTCATTATCAATTATCCTTAGTCTAGTATTTAGTACCTGTTTACGATCTACATTTAAGTAATCAATTACTTTATCGTATTTTGGGACACAATCCCATCTGATTTTCTCATCTAGATATAAATCAAAATAATTCTCAGGTGACATTTCAATAGTATGCCACTGAGTATCATTAATGAGCTTGTAGTCTATAAAAATAGAGACTGACATTAGTTAACTCCGTTTAATAAAGACGGAAGTCTTCACTACAAACGTCATAACAACTCCCGATGAGTAAATTCCCGAGCATCTTTCCCGACATAACTCGCAGCAATATGACCGTCTCCAACAACTCGATACTTATAGGTAATCAAACCCTCTAAACCAACCGGCCCGCGAGGCGGCATTTGCTGCGTGCTAATCCCCACTTCTGCACCGAAACCGTAGCGGAAACCGTCAGCAAATCGAGTCGAACAATTGTGATAAACTCCCGCCGCATCGACTGCATTTAAAAAAGTTTCGGCGGCTTCGCTGTCTTCGGTAACAATCACATCTGTATGTCTCGATCCGTAAGTATTGATGTGATCAATTGCTGCTTCCAAAGAATCTACTATTTTGATTGACAAAATCAAATCGCTGTATTCTGTAGACCAATCTGTTTCTGTCGCTTCGGCAATATTTTCTAAGATGCGGCGAGTTAGTTCGTCTCCCCGCAATTCGACTTTTTTCTGCTGCAAAGCTTGGGCAACAGCGGGCAGGAAAATGGGGGCGAGCTCCTTGTGAACTAACAAGGTTTCAATGGCATTGCAGGCGGCGGGATATTGAGTTTTGGCATCAACCGAAATCTCTACAGCTTTCTGAATTTCCGCTGCTTTGTCTGCGTACAAATGACAAATTCCGTCGGCGTGTCCCAACACGGGAATCCGGGTATTTTCCTGCACGAACCGCACGAAGGAATTAGAACCTCTGGGAATAATTAAATCTACGTATTCATCCATTTTGAGCAGTTCGATTGTTTCTTCCCGCGTGGTGAGCAACTGCACGGCTGCGGGATTAACCGCTGTTTCTGCTAATGCTTGATGGATGACTTTTGTCAAGATTTCGCAGGAACGGACTGCTTCTTTGCCGCCTTTGAGAATAACGCCGTTGCCCGATTTGATTGCCAAGGATACTATCTGAATTAACGCTTCTGGACGCGCTTCAAAAATAATGCCTAAAACACCCAAAGGACAGGTTACGCGCTTCAGAATTAATCCTGTGTCCAATTCGCGGTGGATTTGCACGGCACCGATCGGGTCTGGGAGTTTGGCAACATCTCGCACGCCCGCGATCGCACTTTTCAACTTGCTCTCATCCAACTTCAGGCGATCGTACAGCGGTTTCGCAATTCCATCCGCCTGGGCCGCCTTGCAATCAGCAGCATTCGCCGCTAAAATATCCGCAGCAGCAGCTTCTAAAGCTTTAGCAATAGCCTCAATCGCTTGATTTTTGGCATCAGCGGACAAAACTGCCAATTTCCTAGCAGAGGCGCGCGTTTTTTGGGCAATTTCAATAATCGACATGGCAGTAAGTTTTAAATAGTTTTCGGTTTTGAGTGGAGAATTGAATCCCCACAAATAAATTTAGCGGGCGGTTTTCAATCTTAAAAAAACAGACGAAATTATATATTTTTGTTGAGACTCCTTACCGCGATCCGTACTGACAGGTTAAAACAGTGAAGTATAGATAAAATCCCACGGCGATTACCATTTGTCAATAACCTTTGGAGATTATTATGCCATCTCAAGCTCCTTTACGCAAGGCAGGGCGATCGCCCAAAGCCGGCGTTAAATTAATACAGAAAACTGGCGGAAACCTCATTTTAGCTTCCGGTGTCACCATCACCCTGCTGTTTGGTATGGTGTTGGCGCTATCCTTAGCCTCGGTTTTGATTATCAACAGTCCCGATCCAGTGGCCGGATTGGCGATCGCACTTCCCATAACTCTAATTTTTAACATAGCAGCTTTTTTTCTATCGCCTTACTTAATGGACTTAACCCAAAATTGGCTTTACAATACTCGCTGGGTTTCCCTAGCAGAAATTGAAAACCTCAGTCCCGAAACCGCGAAAGTTATTAAGAAGGTTTGCAAACAGAAAAAACTGACTCAGCCACGGTTAGGAATTATTGACGACCAAAACCCTACTGCTTTTACCTACGGTTCCTTTCCTAACAGCGCTCGCTTAGTCGTTAGTCAAGGTCTTTTCACCTATTTAGACGACGATGAAATTGCCACTGTTTACGCCCACGAACTCGGTCACATCGTCCACTGGGACTTTGCAGTAATGACTTTAGCTTCGACTTTGGTACAACTTACTTACTTAATTTACACAACAGCTCAAAGGCTCGGTCGTAAGGGCGGCGACAAAGCTAAAGATGCGGCGGGTACTGTAGCTGCTGTTGCTTATTTATTTTACATTGCAGGCACTTATTTATTGCTGTATTTGTCGCGGACGCGAGAATATTTTGCCGACCATTTTGCCGCCGAAACTACCGGAAATCCCAACGCTTTATCCCGCGCGTTGGTAAAAATTGCTTACGGTATTTTGGAAGAAAAACAAAGAGGAACGGAACCCAGCCGCTTATTAGAAGGAACTCGCGCCTTGGGCATTTATGATGCCAAAGCTGCAACTTCTACTGGTACCGCTTACCGGATTGCGTCGGAACCCGAAAAGATTGGGCGAGTGTTTTTGTGGGATATGTTTAATCCTTGGGCTTGGTGGATGGAGTTGAATTCAACTCACCCGCTAACTGGTAAGCGAGTTCGCGCTTTGAGCAATTACGCAGAACAATTGGGTTTGAATATTGAGTTTGATATGGGCAGAATTGTTGGGGAAGGCCGCAAATTGAGCAAGCGGAAATTGTACGGCAATTTTGTGTTCGATTTGCTGCTGTACAGTGCGGAAACTCTGGGCTTGGCGGTGGGTTTTGCGATCGGCATTTCGCTGTCTGCTGCGAACCCGATGATGATGATTGCTTGTCCTTTCATCGGTTTGGGCGCGGGAATTTTGCTCAAAGCTTTGGTAATGTTCCCCAATTACGCACAAACAGAACAATTGGATGTTTTAACCTTAATGTCTGACCCTTATGCGAGTCCTTTGCGCGGTCAACCTGCGAAACTGGAAGGCGAATTAATTGGTCGCGGCGATGCGGGTTATGCCTTTGGTTCCGATCTCAAACTGCAAGACAAAACGGGAATGATTTATCTGCGCTATGCTTCTCGTTTTGGGCCGATTGGTAATTTTCTGTTTGGGATGAAACGGGTTAAAAGTTTGATTGGTATGGATGTTAGCGCTTTGGGTTGGTTCCGCCGGGGTGTCGCGCCTTGGATGGATTTGATTCGGCTTGAAAGCGATAGCGGTACGACGGTTAGCAGTTATCACCGTTTCTGGTCTTTTGTGATGGGGATTGGTGCGATCGCGATCGGTATTGCTTCTCTATTTGTGTCATTTCCAGCTTAAAAATATAAAGGATACTCCCAGACACAAAAACTCGATCTGTAGGGTGTGCAACGCGCACCTTACTATTGTTTTCTTTGAAAGGTTGTAACTGGTTACTGTCGAAGAGTCTGGGAACCCATCTAATATCAAATCCGGTAGCATCGGAATGATTCAGATATATATCCTCTCCCTCTGTGTACTCTGTGTACTAATAAGGTTAAATCATTCCGATGCAAGCGGAAACGACATAACGGCCGGAAAAATGATTGTTAGGGGGCGATTTTCTGTTTTTTTGAGGGGTATTTTTGATCGATCGTCGAAATATATAATTTAAATGGACAACAGCTTAATTGACCAGATATGATATAGTCCTACTTTTAAGAATCATATCAATTCCGGTTGCACTCATACATGACTGTTGACTGTTGACTGTTGACTGTTGACTGTTGACTGTTGACTGTTGACTGTTGACTGTTAAGAGGGCGGGCACTCTTGGCACCGCCCCTACTGACTGTTGACTCGATTTTATTATTCCGATACAACCGGAAACGATATCAGCTATTCCGAATCTCAAATCTCAAATCTCAAATCTCAAATCTCAAATCTTAAATGGTATTAATAGCCCGCTTGCACAAGTTTCTGACGGCGACTGTGGATGAAAAATCCCGATCGCACACAATATTTTGGTTGACTCTGAGCTTGACATTTGCCGCAGTTTATGGTTTTTTGGGTATGCAGCAAGCCTTCAGCGCCGAGTATGTGGTGCAAGACGATGCGAGGCAGCACGTTTTCTGGATGATGCGGTTTGTCGATCGACAATTGTTCCCCAACGATTTCATTGCTAACTACTTTCAATCAGTCGCCCCCGCCGGATACAGCACGCTCTACAAATTAGCAGCAACCATCGGCATTCACCCCCTATTATTGCACAAAATATTGCCGCTATTTCTCGGCTTAATCTCCACTTATTACTGTTTTGGACTTTGCCTAGAAATGCTGCCGGTGCCGCTGACTGGATTTATAGCATCTTTGCTGCTAAATCAGCATATGTGGATGACTGACGATTTGGCTTCCGCAACGCCCAGAGCTTTTATCTACCCGATATTTCTCGGTTTTTTATATTATTTATCCCGGAATTTGTTGCTGCCATGTTTGGGGGCTATCGCCCTAATCGGACTATTTTACCCTCCTTACGCCTTGGTTGCTGCCGGAATTTTAGTTTTGCGGCTGCTAGGCTGGGAAAACGGCCGTTTGCGCTTGTCGGGCGATCGCACAAATTACCTATTTTGCACTACAGGCTTGGGAATAATTTTTTTAGTAATGCTGCCCTATGTCTTAGATAAATCTGAATTTGGTCCGACTTATACCGCAGCCGAAGCCAAGAAAATGGGAGTATTTGCACCAGACGGCAGAAATGCTTTTTTTCGTCCCAATCCGGTAGATTATTGGCTGACTGGTAGGGGCAGCGGGATGTTTCCCAAGTCGCTGTTTACGCCTGTAACTCACTGTGTGGCGCTGTTATTTCCGCTGCTGCTGTTTTGGCGATCGGCCTTTCCCTTAGCGAGTCGCATTAGTAGCAAAATCTGGCTGTTACTTCAGCTATTTTTAGCATCATCGGCGATGTTTTTAGCGGCTCACGCTACCATTTTT
This sequence comes from Microcoleus sp. S1D4, assembly GCF_036700765.1. NCBI lineage: Bacteria > Bacillati > Cyanobacteriota > Cyanophyceae > Oscillatoriales > Microcoleaceae > Microcoleus > Microcoleus sp. S1D4. Next base: position 216,913 of record NZ_JAUBPP010000009.1, on the reverse strand, counting down.
AAGCTTTATCAACCTGGACGATATACTGCCTACAGCTTGCGATTTATTATCGTGTCGCTAACTGCGATCGTCCTAACGTTAATTATCGATGGAATCTGCCATTGGGCATCAAGAAACGAAACAACATTTCAATTCAAAAATTTAGTTGTACTAATTACCACAGCCATAATCCTTGCTGCCGTTGTTTTTTATCCCTGCTTTGTTCAAAAGTTTCCGATAGTCGGGTATATAGAAGGTAAAATGCCCAGTTTGTACAATTTTTTTCAGCAACAACCTAAAAATATCCTGATTGCTTCGATCGCCTCCGAAGCCGACAACATACCGACGTTTAGCCAGCGTTCTGTTTGGGTGGCAAAGGAATATTCAGTGCCGTATCAAAAAGGCTACTACAGCAGATTTCAGCAGCGAGTTAGCGATTTAATTCGCGCTCAATATACGGACGATCGGGCTGTTTTGCAAAACTTTATTAACAGCTATGGAATTGATTTTTGGATGCTCACTCGGAATGCTTTGACTCTGAAGTATGTAGAAGATTACGGCTGGATGGATGACTTTGATGGGACAGCGGAGGCGATGCTTGCTCTCAAACAAGGGAAAATTCCCGCACTAGCTCCAGCAATGACAAGTTGTGCTGTTTTTCAGAATGAAATATTAGTAGTTTTGGATGCGTCTTGTATTGTGAAAATGACTAAAAATTGAGTTTGTAGGGTGCGCAATGCGCACCAGTTGACTTAGACACCGGTGCGCAGTGCACTACAAATTATTCAATTTTACAATCTCAAATCGAATTACTGCTGTGTAGGGGCAATCCCCCCTGCGGTTGTTGCTCCTGATGGGTGATATTACGGATATCCTGCAAATAAATAAGCTGCGAAATTAAAGGTGAATATAGATCCGGGGTCAGCTTAGTAGAGAATGAAAAGTATACAAAGACCCGATCGCACATTTATTTCTTCCACAAAAACATGGCAACAGTTTACGTCAACCCGCAAACAGGTAGCGATGGAGCCGCCGGCAGCCAATCGGCGCCCTTGAAAACGATCGCCCGCGCGATCGCCCGCGCTGCATCGGGAACAATTATTCAGCTAGCACCGGGAACTTACAGCGCAGCCAGCGGCGAAAAATTCCCCTTGGAAATTCCCTCTGGAGTCAAAGTTATCGGTAGCGAAACTAACAAAGGAAGCGGCACTCTGATTCAAGGAAGCGGCAAATTTGTCAGTCCCACCGCAGCCAGTCAAAATATCACAATATTGCTAGCAACCGATGCCGAATTGCGCGGTCTAACTGTCACTAATTTGGAGAGTCGCGGCACCGGAGTCTGGATTGAGTCAACTTCTCCCACAGTGGCTAACTGCACTTTCACGCTTTGCAAGCGCGAAGGTGTTTTTATCACAGGTTCGGCAAATCCTGCGATTCTAGACAACAGATTTGTACAAAACTCGGCGGCTGGCGTAATTGCGGCAGAAACTGCTAAAGGCGTACTGCGGCGCAATGTTTTTCAAAATACAGGTTTCGGCATTTCTCTGCAAGATAAATCTGCTCCTTTGATTGTTGATAACCAAATTTTAGAAAATCGCTCCGGTATTGTTTTATCGGGGGAATCTAAGCCGGTTGTGCGGAAGAATCGCATTGAAAAAAATACCGAAGACGGTTTGACTGCTGTGGGGAAATCGCTGCCAGATATCGGTACGGCTCAAGATTTGGGGGGCAATATTTTTCGGGATAACGGCGAATTTGACTTGCAAAACGCGACTGGGGTAAAGATTTCTGCCTTGGGAAATCAGCTCAATCCGGCGCGGGTGAAAGGTTTATTTGATTTGGGTAATGTAACGCCGACTCCGACACCATCTCCGACTCCCACTCCGACTCCTGGCGGCGTAAAATTTAGCGACACCAGCACCCACTGGGCTAAGGATTTTATCGATCGCCTCGCTAAGATAAATATTGTCAGCGGGTTTCCCAACGGCACTTTTAAACCTGACGAGAATTTAACTAGAGCTCAGTATGCGGCTTTGCTGGCGAAGGCGTTTGAGTTGGCACCGCGCCGTGAAGCGACGGCTTTTAAGGATGTAGCGGCGGATTTTTGGGCGTATGGGGCGATCGTCAAAGCGAATCGAGGTGGGTTTTTGGCTGGATATCCCGATCTCACCTTTCGCCCAGAGCAAAATTTGACCAGAGCTCAGGCTATAGTTTCTTTAGTAAACGGCTTACAGTTGACTGGCGGCAATCCCAATTCTTTGAGCGTTTATGCCGATCGAGCATTGATTCCCAGTTTTGCCACCGACGCCACCGCCACCGCCACAGAGCGCAAAATCGTGGTCAACTATCCCGCCCGCGACAAGCTTTCCCCCGCCCGCGACATCACCCGCGGCGAGATATCCGCGCTGGTTTACCAAACCCTGGTAGCCACAAACCGGGCTGAGGCAATTAACTCTCCTTACATCGTCTAAGGCCATTGGGATTACCCGAATCCTCTGATGATTGTCGAACTCAACATTGCGAACCCTTTTTTAAAGGCTCGCAATGTACTAAAGTGAAAAGTTAAGAAATTAAGTAATCCTTAAGGTTCGACTGTGAAATTATGGCTAAAATTCAATTTTCCCGTGGTATTGACGAAGATGTGCTGCCAGAAGTTCGCCTAACCCGTTCTAAAAGCGGAGCTCAAGGTACGGCCACATTTATCTTTGCAAATCCCAAGGCTCTCAGCAGCACCAGTACCCAAGAGATTACTGGAATGTACATGATCGACGAAGAAGGCGAAATCATGACTCGCGAGGTTAATGCTAAGTTCGTAAATGGTCAGCCTGCGGGTTTAGAAGCTCTTTATCTGATGAGAAGTGCTGAAGAATGGGAGCGTTTTATGCGTTTCATGGAACGCTACTCCGCAGCAAACGGCTTAGCATTTAGCAAGGCATAATGGGTAGTTGGTGATTGGTAATTGGCAGAGCGCCAGTTGCCAGTTGCCGATTACTTAAGATACTAAACCATGACGCAAATTCCTCACCCAGATTTATCAAAAATAGTGGTAAATTGTGCGATCACTACTATTAGCGATACGCGCTCTGCTGACACAGATAATAGCGGCTTGTTAACTAAGAAGTTGCTAAAAGATGCGGGTCACTCTGTGGTAGCTTACACTGTTGTTAAAGATGATGCGGCCAAAATTGTATTGCAAATGCAGGCTTTTTCCCAGCGTGAAGATGTGGATGCAATCATTTTTAATGGCGGGACGGGCATCGCTCCCCGAGATACGACTTATGATGTGATGGAGAGTTTGCTCGACAGGATTTTACCGGGATTTGGGGAGATATTTCGGTTTTTGAGCTATCAAGAAATTGGTTCGAGGGCGATCGCCTCTCGCGCAGTTGCAGGCGTGTATCAAGGCAAGTTAGTCTTTTCTCTTCCCGGATCTAGCAATGGTGTGAAACTAGCTGTGGAAAAGCTAATTTTACCAGAATTAGTTCACTTGGTGACGCAGTTGCGCGGAGGGTGATATCAATTCTGGTAACACCGGAATGATGGCGAGTGGGAGGTGATCCGTGGGGGAATGTGGAATTGCGCGACCTTGACTTGATCATTTCCATGCAACCGGAAACGATATGAGGTCGCTTTCTTCAATCTCTTCAATCTCTTCAAACTCTTCAATCTAAAATCTAAAATCTCAAATCGACTGACTGCATTCACCGCAAGAAACGGGTGGCTTTGAGCCGACTCTATGGCTAAAGTAAGGAAACATCAAAATTCCCTTGACTTAGATAGATGATTTCGATGCAGAATGCGAGTGTCTATGCTAGCGAAGATTATCACCGGATTGCTCGGGCGATCGCCTTTATGCGACAACACCACCTAAACCAGCCCAATCTGGCAACTGTGGCCCAGCACATAGGACTTAGTGAATATCATTTTCAACGGCTATTTACTCAATGGGCCGGCATTAGCCCCAAGCGGTTTTTGCAATATCTGACAGTTGAATATGCCAAGTCAAAAATCACTCAGACTAAAAGCCTTCTAGACCTAACATTGGACGTGAGACTATCGAGTCCCGGACGATTGCACGATTTATTTGTGAACTTGGAAGCAATGTCACCAGGGGAGTTCAAAGCAGGCGGAGCAGGTTTGCAAATTCGCTATGGTATTCATGATACCCCCTTTGGCACATCTCTAATTGCTACAACTGCCCGTGGTATTTGTAATCTTTATTTCTTGGATACAGCCGACGAACAAACTGCCGAAAAAACACTGCGATTAACATGGAAAAACGCTGAAATCATTCGCGATGAGCAAGCCACTCAATCATTGCGCGACCTGATTTTCAATTCAGAAACTTTCAGCGAGCAAAAACCACTAACGCTGTTGGTAAAAGGCACTAACTTTCAGATCCAAGTTTGGCGAGCACTTTTGCAATTGCCCTTTGGTGCGATCGCCACCTATCAAACTATAGCTCAAATGGTAGCACGCCCAACTGCTGCTAGAGCTGTAGGAAATGCGATCGGTAAAAATCCGATCGGCTATCTAATTCCGTGTCACCGAGTCATTCGAGAATCTGGAGAAGTCGGTGGCTATGGCTGGGGAGTAGAGCGTAAAACAGTCATGTTAGGTTGGGAGGCTAGCCAGACAATCTCCGCAACCACCCTCGCAGGAATAGAGCGCTCTAACGGTGTCAATCACCCGCCGCAGACTACCTCCGCTCCTAACACATAACATCTGTGCGATCGCGCGCGGGAGTTGTCGTGCTGCGTCGCCTAAAAACTTTTAAGAACCTCCGACTTCAATCACTTCCCCCGGAGTAATGATATTCAACACGTTACGAGCATCTGGTATTAGAGGAAGTAAATCAGGAAGTCTGTTGCTCGATGCTACAAGAACAATAACGGCGACTCCAGCTTGCTGCAAGTTTTGCTGATAGCGCAAATTTTGATCGGTGGTGAGCAGAATGGTGAAGCCCTCTTGACTCATAAGCCGCAGCAATTCACCGTTCTTTTTTCCTGACCATCCCATCTCAACAACTGTGGGTATCTCATAATCAGCAAATTCACGCTTTAAAGGGCGCGGGGCACGTTCATCAAGCAGGATTCGCATAGGCACTCAGCATTTCCTTTGCTAATTCAAGAGCTGCAATTGTCTGTTCCCGACTGACACTAGGGAAATGGTCTAGAAATACCTCTAATGAATCACCAGCCTCAAGATAATCAAGTAGGGTTTTCATTGGCACACGAGTCCCAACAAAAACAGGGGTTCCCCCCAGAATATCGGGGTCGCTATGAATAACACGGGATGTTAATGTCATAACAAATTTAGCCAACGGGCTACCAGCTTTTACAACAATTGTATCCCAAAGTCATTTGATTTTCGTGAGCAGAATGCCAAACCAAACGATCGCTAGCATCCATTTCATCTAAAACTACAATTTTTAGCAGTTTAGGCTGGGAAGCTAGCCATACAATCTGCGATCTATCGGGATAGCATTACTATTTTTGCTACTTGCCTTCGCAATAGATCGCAGATAAATTTCAGGGTGCAAGGTCGATCGATATACACTAGAAAGATTGTGTATCGCCAGTTTTTCAATGACGCTGCCTACCGGATCTCGTTCTCCTGCTTTGTTCCAAACGCTTTCGCTAGTAGCTGACCCGATCGCATTTTTCGATCGCTATTCTGCCAAATACGGCGATACATTTACCGCCCGCGTGTTGGGGCCCTCTTCGCCCCCCGTGGTGTTTCTGGGCCGTCCAGAAGCGATTCAGGCGGTGTTTACGACGTTAGCCGATGCCTTTGAGTTTGGCAAAGTGACCAACATATTTCGCCCCTTGGTGGGAAATGAATCCCTAATTATGAATGAAGGGCCGCGACATCTGCGACAGCGACAGCTATTAATGCCTGCGCTGCATCGGGAACAGTTGCACAGTCAAGGGCATTTGATTGTTGATTTGACGAAAAAGCACACGATCGACTGGAAAGCCCCAGATGCGATCGCAGTCCGCGAAGAAATGTTAGAAATTTCGCTGGAAGTAATCTTGCAAGTCGTGTTTGGATTAGTGCCGGGAGAGCGCTACGAACGCCTGAAACAATTGCTCAGCAACCTTTTAGAGGCGATTACCTCTGAACTGTACTCGATACAATTTTTCTTTGAACCGTTGCAGCAAAATTTGGGATCTTGGAGTCCGTGGGGGCAGTTTTTGCAGCAGATGGCGCAGATTGACTCGCTGATTTATGCAGAAATTGCCGAGAGGCGATCGCATTCTCTCGATTCGTCTCGCACGGATATTCTGTCGGTGTTGATGATGGCCCGCGACGACAGCGGCGAATCCCTCGGCGATCGAGAATTGCGCGATCAGTTGATGACGCTGTTGTTGTTGGGACATGAAACAACTGGATCGGCGTTGACTTGGGCGTTTTACTGGCTGCATCAGTTTCCCGAATGCCTTGCTAGGTTGCGGAAGGAATTGGATGAATTGGGCGAGAATCCCGATCCGATCGCGCTTTCGCAGTCGCCCTACTTAACAGCAGTCTGCAAGGAAGCGCTGCGGGTTTATCCAATTGCCTTAATTTCGCAGCCGCGCAAGGTGAAACGGACGATCGAACTCGAAGGCTATACATATCAACCGGGAACGATTTTAATCCCCTGTGTCTATTTGGCCCACCGTCGCCCTGAAACCTACGAAAATCCGGCTTTATTCAATCCCGATCGCTTTTTAGATCGCAAGTTTTCCGCCTCTGAATTTTTACCGTTTGGAGGCGGGAGTCGAAGCTGCATCGGGATGGCGTTATCGATGTTTGAAATGAAGCTCGTTTTAGCAACGGTACTGTCTTCCCGTGAGTTTGTATCGAATCTCGATCGGCCAATTCGTCCAGTGCGCCGGGGAATCACCTTTGTGCCACCCGATCGGTTTCGATTAACGGTTGTGGGCGATCGGCGTTAGATTCATTGCAGTAAAACGCCGTGTGAAGCAAGATATGTTATTCGATGAAAATCCCAGCAACTTTGTCTCCATTCATAGTCATGTGTGCCACAAATTCATCTCCACCATCTTCAAAACTCAGCTTCCACAAATAAATCGGAGAATTACCTTGTTTTATCTCACCAAAATAAGTAATAGAGTATCCCTTTTGCAGGCGTGAAGCGAGCAGCTCGCTAACATCGTCAAACATTTGTTGTGTAATGCCCGCTTTGTAGCCTGCATCACCGACTGTGGTAAAAAGCTCGTAATTTTTCGATGCAGTGGCATCCAAGATAACCTGCAAACAATCGAGGATGTTTTGAGAGGGGGCTGTCGGGTTCATGATGATGTCCTTCTTTTAGGGTTCTATCAAAATGTTCTAGCTCAGACTGCTGTCTAACTGTGTTAATTGTACCGCTAGTGCGATCGAATCCAGTTTTGGAGCGTCATTGACCGCCAACACCATCCGCTTAGCTCAGCCGCTACGAGCACTTTTTCCTTCTCCCAGATCCAGCCCTGTTAGTAGATTGGAGCGATTTTTGCTTTTGCAATTATTTTAGGCTTGACATCTGTAACCTCATAGGTTACATCAATAAAGTAATCTCAAAGGTTACAAAAACTTTTAATTAATATATATAAGTGCTATGAACTGGATATTCAGCCTTGATAGAAGGATGATTTCACATGATACAAACTTTTAAAAATAAAGCAGTAGAAAGATTATTGAGAGAAGGTAATGCAAAAGGAATTCCTACAGAACTCGAAAAAAGGACAAGAGCAAGACTTGAAGTAATAGATACAGCAATAATTATAGATGATATTAGAATACCAGGCTATGATTTACACGAACTTAAAGGTGATAGACAGGGAACTTGGTCAATAAAGGTATCAGGTAACTGGCGTATAACTTTTACATTTCAGGATAACAACGCATACGATATAGATCTCGAAGATTATAACTAGCCCATAAAACAAAATCTAAAAATTTAACTTAAACCGAAAGGAGAGTTGCATGAAAGACATACAAAACATTATTCAAGGGAGGAAAGTCAGACCAGTACATCCGGGCGAGGTCATTTCAGATGTGCTTGAAGATATTGAAATGACTCAAACCAGGTTTGCTGAGATACTTGGTGTATCCCGCCGTAGTGTCAACGAAATTGTTTTAGGTCAAAGACCAATTACAGTAGACATGGCAATTCGGATTGGGAAAGCGTTAGGGAATGGCCCTCAACTTTGGCTTAATCTTCAGCAAAAAGTTGATATCTGGGATGCAGTGCAAAAACACAGTGAAGAGTACGAAAAAGTATCTACGGTAGCATAGCGGGATATGTTAATCTCAGTAAAAAGAGCATAGGGCGGTTGAAACCGCAACTATACAAACGAAGTCCGCGCAGGCGGACTTCGAGATCGAGGAAGTATTTAACCAGGATGGGGTATCCTGTAAACAGGAACGATAACTTTTGCAACACGATTGTTAGGGTGCGGATTGACAAAAACAGCAAACCTCTTCAGAAGGGAATCTCATCCCACTTTGCTTGAACTTCGTCTTGTTCGTCAACTTCTGATTGTTCTGCTTCAATGGCTTCTATAAACTTAATCGCGCTTGAAACATTGTTAAATATCAGAACACTCTCATGATAATTCAAAATAGGATTGTCATGAGCCAGACTTTGGTGGTTTCTAACATGATTAAAATCATCCAGAATTTTAGTCGAATGTTTTAGAATCTTTTCGGTCATTTGTGACTCAATAAAGCGGTTCTGTCTTAGATAGTTTACATATTCTCCAAAAAGGCTATGCAATGGTTTGTTTTTGTCATAACTGATCCCATGTTTATTGCATAGCTTCTTTGTATACTTCACCATATAAGTATGGAGTCTATCTAATGCTACTTCTGGCTCATTATTTTGAATACTTTCCCTTATTGATTTTGCTAATACAGAAAACTCTTTGTCATTAGAATATGGTTGAATTGCATCAATATTTTCAACAATGCTATCTTGCTTAAGTCGTTCTGCTATTGTATAGCAATCATCAAACAAGGCTTGCTCGGCTTGGCTTATTTCTATGTAATTTATCTTTTTTTTTGTTGTCCAATATTCCAACAAATCTGAAATTAATTTTCCAACAGTATAGTTAGATTCTTTAGCCCAAAAGGTCCTTAATCGATTAGCTTTAGATCCGCTAGCGTAATCGTACTTGCCGTCATATATGTTAATCTTTGTATTTTCAATTATGAATTCCCGGAAAGTTCTGTCGGTAAAATCAAGAACATAACCACCTTCCATCTCAAACATTTTTTCAAGTTTTACTTTATCAAAGCTCGACAAGTCAGACATTTGCAGTAACCTGTTAATTCATAATTGATTGTAACTACTCAAGACCAATTAGATATGCGCTCGCTTTACTGCTTCCTGATGAGCCTCGGAGCCTGATACATAGCTTTACTGGAAGTTCCTCAGCCATAGGATGAAGCAGGCTAACTATTAATTGTACCGCAGTTGCGGTATAATAGACTTAAAATTTTTATTATACCGCAAACATTTTTAAAACATCAAACCGGACTATTTATTGCCTTAGCAACAATAGTCCGGTGTCGGACTGTATTGCAAGTGATTGTCGGCGCAGCAAAACCAGAATCAACTAAAGCTTGCTCAATATCCAACCCAAAATACTGATCCAAATAAGGCTCCGTACTCTTGAGCAAAGTCAAAATGTAAGGAGGCATTTTGGCATAAACTTCCGACCGAGGATTCATATCCATAATTGTCAAATGTCCGCCAACACGCAGCAAACGCCTCGCTTCCCGGAACACTTCTCTAGTAGCTTTCTGCGGCAATTCGTGACAAACTAGACAAATAGAAACTAAATCAAAAGCAGCCGCCGGCAAACCAGTAGATTCAGCAGCAGCGTGAACCCAAGTCGGAGATTTTTGATTTAAAGATTGGGATTCTCGCTGCTGGGAACGGTATTTAGCAACTGCTAAAAAATAAGGCGACAACTCCACCCCAGTCATCTTCGCTTCCGGGTAAACCTCGCCAAGAGCAAAGGTACTCATTCCCACACTGCATCCCAAATCAACAATATCCTGCGGTGAAGAAGCAATTTGAGATTTGATAATTTCGTGATAGCTGGCGCGGAGTTTAGCATCGCCTTCTGCACCCGCTTCCGGCCAAATTCCCGCGTGAACTGTACGGGCGGCTACTTCAACTTCTGTAGCAGCTTCCCAGCTCATATTACCTTGTTCGTAAGCGTGAAATGAAGTTAGATAATATTTCGGGTAAACCAGATCTGGATTTTGGACGCTGAGCAATTCTGCATCCCAATTTCGAGCTAAAAGTGCTTGGGCTTCTTGTCGCCAATGCACTCCGATTTTTTCGGCTCTTGTTATCATCATTTCCCGCGCTTGGTGCTTGGCTAGATTAGCCAAAGGTTTGATGGAAAGGATGCCATTTACTAAACGCGAAGCTAATCCTGGAGTTTTGTTAATTGCAACCGTCATATTTTATGTGTTTCTATTTTGCGCCATCTATTTTAACACAGTGCGAGGATTTTGAGTTGTTCGATATAATGAAACTTAACTTGGTGAGGGCGAGTGAAATGCAAATGTTTTGGGGGAAAGACTTTTTTTAATGAACCGCAGAGGGCGCAGAGAACGCAGAGGAAGAAAAGAGAGAAAAGATAAGAGTAGGGCAAAAGTGGCTCGGCTGGTATAATATTTATTTGTGCTTGCCTACTTAGTTCTGGGGAATTCATCTGGAATCTGGAATCGGATTTGCCGAAGTTGGAGTATTTGGAAGAACACTTTAAATCTGGCTATTAAGGAGTTTGTGATGAGCAAATCTATTGTGGAATTGGTTGACAATTTGCCGTCTGGTGGCGTCACTGTGAAGATGTTAAAATCTCTCGATTTTGTGGTTCCGGGAGAGTGGAACAATCTGACGGGTTTTGATAATACTATTGAAGCGGTGACAGGGGAAACAAAGCGCAAATTAGTGGGGAAAATTCGCGATCGCGCGATCGAGCTTTACGCCAACCCCAACGAGCCATATCAAGGCGTAGTCAGGCTTTACCAGTTAGCAGACAGCGCCGACAGTGCGTTAGGTGCAACGGCTATGGCGAATAAAATCGGCGAAAACATCGGCTTTCTTTCCTTTCTCAACCGCCTCACTCCCAAAGCTGACACAACTCAAACGATCGACTTGTGCGTCAAAGTGGCGATCGAGCTAATTGCCTACTGCAAACTTAACAATATTTCCCTTGACAATGTGGGAAGCTTTGGTAATTATTTATCTCATTACAAAGGCGAATCTCTGATGCGGATGGCTGCTTTAGTTTGTGCTGACGGTTTAATTCCCCTTGGCCCGGACTTCATTAGAGTAGCACAAAATACCATAGGCGGATTGAATCCTTCAACCTTGCAGCAAAACTCAACATTCCAAAATATCAGCAACCTAATTCCCGGCGCAAATAATTCACAAAAGTTCGGATTCGTGACAACAACTTTCGCTTCAGCCCAAGGTTGGATGAACAATTTAGTACAGTCTCGCGGCTTAACTCCGGCCATAGTTTTAGGCCATCTCAAACAATACGTTGATGTTACTGATGACAAATTGGATTATGTGGCGGCGTTTTTAGACATGACTACCAATTATTACGAACATACGGGAATTCAGACGGTTGCTCGCCAATTGATCGATCGAGCTTATGCCGAAATAGCCTTTGGCAGATTCTAGAAAAATCGTTCCCAGGCGAGGGAAAACAGCGAGGCAGAGCATGGTAACGAGGGAACTTGTTAGGTTCGCGTTTGCCATGCTGTTGAGTCTCTGCGACCATGAAAAATGGCGGTCACTATCACTCGGCTTGATACAATGCGATAATACACAGCATAGGGAAAGCGACGCACCACCGATCGCCGAACATCGCGATAGACAACTGGATAGGACTCCGGCATCTGGCAAATTCGATCGAGCATTTCGTCAATACAGTCTAAAAACTCGTCACCAAGTCCTAGTTGCTGACTTTCATACCAAGTGTATGCTTCATCAACTTCTTCACGAACTTCTGGACGGAATACTAACGCATAATTCATAGTTTATTTTCGTGCTTTGACTGAAGCTTTAACTTCTTCCCAAGTCAGCACATTATCAGGATTTGCTTCAGAATCATCAATTCGGCGATCGAGTTCCTGCTTTTGAAAGTCTGTCAGGTCTGGGTGAACCTGTTCTGCCGCTATACTCTCTAAGATTGCTTGTACAAGACGAATCCGATCTTGAACACTGAGGGCGACGATCTGATTTAAAGTGCCTTTGAAATCCATAAATTTAAGTTAAGCGCCAAGGACTTAGTAGATTATTATAACTCAAAACCAACATCGAGGCATAGCCTCGGGATATGCGTTCCCAGGCAGAGTCTGGGAGCGAGGGAATAAATATCGCAATGTGAGTTAAAATAAGCAGATTATGTTTAGCAAACCTCTTTTAATCGCATTGTGAAAAACAAATCGCTTCCTTCATCGGTAACAGTCAAGCTAGGCAAATTTGTCTGGACATCAATGTGGCAATTAATGATGTCAAAACTAGCGCCGCCCGATCGCACGGGAGCATACATTCGCCCCAGCAGCAGTTTCCGCAACTTTGTCAGCAATGCACCAGACAACCCTCACGGGCCCGCTGCGGGACGGTATCGCCTCTTCGTGGGTAAAGGGTGCCCTTGGGCGCACCGCACTCTGGTGACGAGGGCGCTCAAAGGGCTGGAAGATGCGATATCCGTGTCTCTTGTCTATCCCTCGGAAGGGGGAATGTGGGTGATGGAGTCGGAGACTTTTGGCTGCAATACGGTGCCGGAACTTTACCAGTTGGCTTTACCGGGCTATCAGGGGCGGTGTACGGTGCCGGTGCTGTGGGATGACTCGAAAAAGACGATCGTCAATAACGAGAGTTCGGAAATAATTGTGATGCTAAACTCGGAGTTTAACGAGTTTGCTAGCAATCCTCAAATGGATCTTTATCCTCTGGATTTGCGAGAACAAATTGACGAGTGGAATGAGAAAATTTACCAATCGGTGAATAACGGCGTTTATCGCTGCGGTTTCGCCCAATCTCAAGCTGCTTATGACTCGGCTTGCAGTGAATTGTTTGCTGTTTTAGACGAGATCGATCGATCGCTCTTGAGGAGTCGTTATCTTTGTGGCGATCGGGTGACATTAGCAGACGTGCGGCTTTTTACTACTCTATTCCGTTTTGATGCAGTTTACTACAGCTTGTTCAAATGCAATGTGCGCCGCATTCAAGATTACGAGCATTTGGGAGCTTATCTGCGCGATTTGTACCAGTTACCGGGAGTTGCGGGCACTTGCGATTTGGAGGCTGTGAAGCGCGATTATTACGGCAATTTGTTCCCGCTGAATCCCGGCTGCATTATCCCCGCTGGGCCCGATCCGGCGAGTTTACTCAAAGCTCACGATCGCGCGGGTATCAAAAACCCGGTTTCTTCGTAAAATCTCGTGAGGATGCGTAAATTATTGTAGAAACCCGGTTTCTGGGATTTGGGGGTGATGTGTGAAGCCTCAGAAACCGGGTTTCTCTCCAAAATCTGGTGGGGATGGCAAAATTATCGCAGAAACCCGGTTTCTTGGACTACGCCCAGGGACTCAAAAACCCGGTTTAGCTAGTTTACTTAAACCTCACGATCGACAAAATATTGATGTTATTTTGTAGTGAGATTAAGCAATATTCAAAATCAAATTATGTCTGGCGATCGCCCTTTTATCTCAAAAGGCGATCGAACTTAATATACAAAAATCAAAACAAGGAATTGGCAATGTTAGAAACTGAGGGCGATCGGAGAGCACAGCAACGCATTGAACAGGCGTGACAAGAGGGAGCAATAACACTCGATCTTAGCGGTCTGGAACTGAGGGAACTGTCAGAGGCGATCGCATCCCTCACCCAGTTGCAATGGCTTGACCTCTCCTACAACCAACTGAGGGAACTGCCAGAGGCGATCGCATCCCTCTCCGAGTTGCAAGTGCTTTACCTCCTAAACAACCAACTAAAATGGTTGACACCATAATTGCTGTGGCTCTTGATTTAATTAATCCGAAACATCTCAAAAACTGGTTTACTAATTGCTGCTACTGTACCTCATAACATCCAGAAGTGCTGTATGTCGCCACATTTTTGGATATGACTACCAATTATTACGAACATAGGGGAATTCAGACGGTTGCTCGCCAATTGATCGATCGAGCCTACGCTGAAACATTATTCGCCAGAATGTAACCTCCTGCAATAAATACAATGCGAGGAGCTCTTTCATGCACCTCGCATTCCCAAGATTGCTGATTTTCTTCTGCTTAGTCTCAAGCCGACGCGCATCTTTCTAGATGAAACTGCTAGACACAAGCACAGTCAAAAACCGGTTTTTTTACAAAAATTCACAGCTTATAGTCGCAAAATAAAATAAAAAACCCGGTTTTTTTGCCTCAAAGCGACTTACTTTGTCGCAAAAAATACCTTACCTGTGAAGTCACCTAAAAAACGCGAGTAAAATTCAAAAATTAAGCAAAAACAACAGTGCGATTGCCATAAACCAAAACACGATTTTGTAAATGATATCGCACCGCCCTTGCCAAAACAACTCTTTCTAAATCTTTACCTTTGCGAACTAAATCCGACACTGCATCGCGATGACTCACGCGCACAACATCTTGCTCAATAATTGGGCCAGCATCTAGATCCGGCGTAACATAATGAGCTGTTGCACCAATGATTTTTACCCCTCTTTCATAAGCCCTTTCATAAGGATTTGCCCCTATAAATGCTGGCAAAAATGAATGGTGAATATTAATCACGTTGGGAAATTTTATCATAAAATTTTGACTTAGAATTTGCATATACTTCGCCAAAACTACTAAATCTATGTTATAAGTTTTAAGAACTTCCAACTGTCGTACTTCTTGAATAGCTTTATTATCTTTAGTGATGGGAATATACTCAAAATCTATACCGTATTGTGCAGCAATAGGTTTTAATTTTTCATGATTACTGATGATCAGCGGAATTTCACCCCAGATTTCTTGAGAGCGCTGCCGCCAAATCAAGTCTAACAAACAATGATCTTGACGACTTACCCAGATCGCAATCCGTCTAACCTTTGAGGAGAAATGTAATTGCCAATTTGCTTGTAAATCCTGAGCAATTTCACTAAAAGCTGGTGTAATTTCTTCGGTTTTTAAGTCGAAATCGTCTAATTGCCATTCCAGACGACTTAAAAACAATCCTGCGGTAAAATCAGTATGGTGATCCGCATGAATAATATTGCCATTATGGGAAGCGATAAAATTAGCAAGTAAGGCGACAAGTCCTTTGCGATCGGGACAGGAAATTAAAAGGGTTGCAGTAGCGCTAGTCATGGTATAATAGCAGTTTAAAGTTTACAGCTTACAGTTTACAGTATACGAGAATTACCTCGTTCCCAGGCTCTGCCTGGTAACGCAGATCCAGAGGCTCCGCCTCGTCTTGATTACCTCGTTTACCTCGTTCCCAGGCTCTGCCTGGTAACGCAGATCCAGAGGCTCCGCCTCGTCTTAACCCTTTACCTAGTTTTACCTAGTTTTACCTAGTTTTACCTAGTTTTACCTAGTTCCCAGGCTCTGCCTGGTAACGCAGATCCAGAGGCTCCGCCTCGTCTTAACCATCTAAAAAACCCTCGATCGCCACAATGGGCAGAAGCAGATACAAAGTAATATATTCCGAGAACCAACCGCACTTTGTCACCTGTACAATTATCAACTGGATTCCTATATTCATTCAGCCAGAAATAGCACAAATAGTCTTAAATTCCTTAAGTTTTCTGCAACGGGAGAAGCGCTTGGCTTTACACGGTTACGTGCTGATGGAAAATCACTTGCATTTAATCGTAACTTCTTCAGAACTGTCAACGCAAATGAGGAATTTTAAATCATTTACTGCTCGCTCTATAATTGACTTGCTTGAAAAAAACAAAACTACCAACATCCTGGAGCAACTCGAATTCTATAAAAAGCTACACAAAAAAGACCAAAAATACCAGCTATGGCAAGAAGGGTTTCACCCACAAGCTATTTTGAACGAGGAAATCCTGTTGCAAAAATTGGAGTACATTCACAATAATCCTGTCAGGCGCGGCTATGTGGACGATCCAGCTTGTTGGAGATATTCTAGTTATCGAAATTATATCGATCGCGATGGATTGTTGGTAGTTGATGTGATAGATTGTTGAGTCGGATGATTTATTTAGTTGAAGGAGCGAGGCAGAGAGAGCCTCTGGATCTGCGTTACCAGGCAACCAGGCAAGGGTTAAGGCGAGGCAGAGCCTCTGGATCTGCGTTACCAGGCAGAGCCTGGGAACGAGGGAGGGAGCGAGGCGGAGCCTCTGGATCTGCGTTACCAGGCAGAGCCTGGGAACGAGGGATATCTAAAAAACCAGGATTTAATTACCAGCTAAAATCTCTTCGAGTGCTAACTTCAGCGTCGGATACTGATATTGAAAACCGCTAGCTAAAGTTTGTTTTGGCAAAACTTTCTGCCCTTCCAAAACAACTTTAGCACCGTCTCCCAACAGCAATTCTAAAGCAAAACTTGGCACGGGCAACCAAGAAGGCCGCTTTAAAACTTCCCCTAAAGTTTGACACAATTCATTCATCCGCACCGGATTCGGTGCTGTCGCATTCAAAACACCTTCAACTTGCGAATTTTGCAAAGCGTACAAAATTAAATCAACCACATCCTCGCGATGAACCCAAGAAAACCACTGTTTTCCTGTGCCAATTGGGCCGCCAGCAAATAGTTTAAAAGGTGGCAGCATTTTTGCCAGCGCACCTCCCATTCCCAAAACTATCCCCAGCCGCAAAATTGCTAGCCTTGTACCGGCATTTTTTGCAGGTTGGGCGGCTGCTTCCCAGTCTTTGCAAACTGCTGCTAAAAAATCGTTTCCCGCGAGGCTCGTTTCGTCAAACTCAGCGGTTTCGCTGGTTCCGTAATAGCCGATCGCCGATGCGCTAACAAACACCGATGGTTTAGGATTAGCATTGACGATCGCCTCGACCAATTTTGCTGTCGTCAGTCTGCGACTGTCCAGAATTGCTTGCTGGCGCGCCTCCGTCCACTTTTCCTCCGCAATCGGAACCCCAGCTAAATTGACAACAGCGTCGCAGCCTGCGATCGAGTTTTGCCAATCACCAGACGACGCCGGAGTGTAGGCGACAACTTCCAAATTCGGATAAGCTGAAGGCGGAAAAACTCGCCCAGCCTTCGCCGCATCCCTGCTCAAAACCACCACTTGATGTCCGGCGGCTTGCAGTTTCTCCACCAGCCGGCTACCTACAAATCCCGTTGCTCCCGCGATCGCTACTTTCATCTTTCTTCCCGCACTTGATATCAACAGCAGTTTACACGATCGTCCAAACTTGTTTTGAATTATACAAAAATCAAGAGCAGCCTCGATCGCCTCCACACCAGCCAACTAGATTTTCATTAAACTGATAAAGGACGCGAGAATCAAAAACAATGCCTGCAAAAAAACCAAAGCTTCTAATTGCTGCCGCCGCCGTCGCAGCAGGTAGCGTCGCGGTCTACTTTTACTTCCAGGGTTTGAGCCAACAAATATCAAACCCTCAAGAAAGTGCCAAAGTTGTACCCGACGAAGCAACGATGGCCGCCTTCATCTCCCCCAATCCCCAAGCGCTGGCTCAGTTGCAGCAATTTGGTACGCCAGGGGCTCAAAAGTTGGTCGGTCAGGGTTTGAAGGCCTTTCAAGAACAAAGCTTGGCAGGCACTCAAATCGACTTTGACAGGGACTTAAAGCCGTGGTTGGGGGGGGTGATGGTGGCTTTGCTGCCGCCTGATGCTGCTGCCAAAACCGAGGCTCCTGAACTGCTGGTTGTAGTCAGCGTGAAAAATAAAATTAGCGCTTGGAATTTTGCGAATAAATTAAAATCTCAGCAAGGTGCAACAATTCAAGAAACTGAGTATAAAGGAGTTAAAATTTCGGAAATAGCAGAGCCAACCGGCAAGCGCTACAGTGTGGCTTTGCTGAACGACCAATTAGTGATGGCTCCTTTGAGAAAGCCTGTGGAATTGGCGATCGACACTTTTAAAGGAGCACCTTCCCTCGCTACCCAGCAGAGTACAACTAAGTTTTTTTCCGAGAGTGCTGGGGTAAAGAATCCGATCGCAACTATTTACATTGCTGATTATTCAGCCTCCATGCAGCAGTTGAAAGCTAATTTTTCCGATGATTGGCAACCGCTTTTGACCGTGATGCAGCAGTTCAAACAAGTCAAGTCTTTGGTTGCGGGAATAGGGGCGGACAGTTCGGGATTGAGGGTAAAAACCATCGCTCAGCTAGACCCTAAATTACCTGAGAAAAATTCGCCAACCTCGTCGAAATTGTTGTCGAGATTTCCCGGCGAAACTATTGCTTTAGTCGGCGGTAAGGGACTGGATAAAATTTGGTCGCAGGCGACGGCAGAGGCAAAAGATAGCCCGGAAGTCGATCGGGGTATTCAGCAGGTTCGCGATAGTTTTAAGCGGTTGGATTTGGATGCGGATCGCGATGTTTTTGGGTGGATGAATGGGGAATTTGCGATCGGGGCGATCGGTTCGGATCGAGGTATTTTGTCTCAGTTGGGGATGGGGGCGGCGATGATTTTTGAAACTAGCGATCGCCCTGCTGCAGAAGCAACCCTGAAAAAACTCGATGCGATCGCCAAAAGCAATCCTACAGTCAGCGTCGCCCCCAGACAAGTTCAAGGAAAGGAAGTTACGGAATGGAAAATACCCCAGCAAGGCACTTTATTCGGGCACGGTTGGCTGAATGAAAATTCTGTGTTTGTCGCTTTCGGCGGGCCTTTAGTTGATGTGATTACTTCGACGCCACCCCAGCCGCTAAGCAGCAGTCCGAGTTTTCAGGCGATCGCCACTTCTTTACCGCAAGCCAACCAAGGTTACTTTTACATAGATATGGAAAAAACCATGTCTTGGGCCAACCGTTATTTACTCGCAGTACAGCCCAATTTAGTTTCGCCACCAGTGGCTGATTTGCTCAATTCTCTCCGAGGAGTTAGCGTAGCGACAACTTCGACAGAACCGACAACTGCTAAGCTTGAAATGCTGTTTGCCTTAAAATCTCACAATTAGGCGATCGGGAATTGGGAATTGGGAATCGGGAATTGGTAATTGGCGATCGGGAATTGATAATTTTTCTATCCATTAAATCCATTACAAAATCCGTTGCCCAACTTATTTCGATCCGTTACATCCCGTACACAACTTCTTCCCTCTTCCTTCTTCCTGATGACTGATGACTGATGACGGCAGGAGGGCGGGCACGCACCATCCACCGCCCCTACTGACTAATAACCAATAACTAATAACAAATAACCAATAACCAATAACCAATAACTAATAACTAATAACCAATAACCAATAACCAATAACCAATAACCAATAACTTCTCAAAAAAAAGTTGCTGCCTCTCCAGGGAGGGCAGCTACTCAAATAAAGCATTTTAATGTCTCTCAAAACTTATAGATTAACCTTCAGACATTCCCGACTTATTCGGCAATTGCAAGTCATCAGGATCTACATAGTGACAAACTGCTTTGTCCATGCAAATCAAGGCCCAGCCGGATTTATCGATGCTCATCAATTTGTAAGAAGCTGGCTGAATAAAGAAACCTTTGTGGTTGCGGGTAGCTGGTTTGATGTTAACGTGGCTGTCGTTGCTCATATCGTTACAACTCCTAGTTATTTATGGTAGTCAAGTCTAAAAACCGTTGAGCGGGTTTGTCGATCGTCTAAGTCTTCAAATACTAGCACTGACTTTCTGAGTTTTCCATAAAGTTATTTATTGATTTATTACGAAATCGTAATAAATTCCCAACCTTATTTCCTTGATCCCCGCTCACAACTCGGCTTTTATCCGCAGTTACGGCTCTAAAAGCCACTGCTTGACACGGGCGAGACTCTTCCAGTCCGGTTTTCTGCTTAATCCGTCTTCAAAATTTTTTTTAACTTCGTCCAGCAACTCTTCGGAAGCCATCAGAAGTTGCTGAGCGACTTCTACGTGGGGACGCACTCCTTTTTCTTTAAGATCGAGGATCGCGACTGCCAGGTTGATGCGAGCTTGGGGGTCGTGAGGGTTCAGTTTAACGGCTGTTTTGGCGGCTTTTTGAGCAGATGTGGGTTTATTTTCCAAGAGGTACAGCCACGAGAGGCTAGCCCAGGCGTTGCCATTTTTGGGAGCTTTTTCGCACACTTCTTTGAACACGGGGATCAGATTGGCAGGGGCTTCGCCAGCTTGGTAGCGATCGAAACCTTCTTTAAACAATTCTTCTGGAGTCATGCGATTTGAGATTGAGAATATGAGATTGGGAATGTTGGATCGATCGAACAGGGCATGGCACAATTAATAACTTTCGGTGCCACGCCCTATTTTAAGTTTAGGTAGAAAAAGAACTACCGCAGCCGCAAGTCTGAGTAGCGTTGGGGTTGGTAAACTTAAACCCGCCCCCGATCATGGCATCGCTGAAGTCTAGCACCAAGCCGTAGAGATAAAGAATGCTTTTGCGATCGCACACTACCTGAAAACCATCGTAGTCAAACACCTCATCGTCGGATTTCACAGTGCTCGGGTCTGCGAAGTCCATCACGTAAGACATACCAGAACAGCCGCCCTGGCGCACCCCTACCCGCAAGCAGAGGTCTGTACCTTGTTTTTCTCGAAGAGCTAAAACTTGACGGACAGCAGAGTCCGTCATTTGAATCCCTCGCTTTTGTGAAATGGCTTGAGTCATAATTTGCCGAACTCCTGAGACTGTCTAATGCTAAGAGTTTAATCTTATCCCTCTATTGTACAGGGAATTAGTCAGTAGTCGGTTGGCAGTTGGCAGTTGGCAGTTGGCGGTTGGTTGGCAGTTGGCGGTTGGCAGTTGCCGGTTGGCAGTTGGCGGTTGGCAGTTGGCTGGTGGCTGGTGGCTGTTGGCTGTTGGCGTTAGCTAATAACCACTGCCAACTAACCACTAACCACTAACCACTGCCAACTGCCAACTAACCAGTAACCACTGCCAACCGCCAACTAACCACTGCCAACTAACCACTGCCAACTAACCAGTAACCACTGCCAACTAACCACTGCCAACTGCCAACAGCTTGATGTCCTCTCCCCCCATAGGGTTTATGATTGAGAAGCAGCGGTTGACCGGCTACCGGCACCGCAACAATGCTTCACCCAACGGGCTTACTCTATGGCAGCGCTGAATCGCTCTACTCTTCGTCGGTTACAAAACTTACCTCAAATTCCCAGCGTGTGGGAGGGCGACCGCCGACCCTTATCTAATGCTGACTCGCACATGATGCTAGAGGACGACAACGATCCCGAAGCTGGTGGCGAGTGCATTCTCTGGGTGGACGGCTCTGAAGGCGTCGTGAGGGCTATGGACGTGGTAGGGCCAGATGCCGGCCCAGAGGCGATCGTCCGGGCTCTGCTGCGAGCAATGGAACATCCCCAAAGTCCGGCTCCCGCAGTCCGCCCCCAAAAAATAGTAGTCAAAAACCGAGAAATTCAATTTTACCTGCGCGGCGTACTTCAAGATTTGGCAATTTCCATTGACTACGTACCGGAATTGCCCCTAATTGACGAAATCTTTCGGGGAATGGAAGAGGTCGCTGTGAATCGACCTCCCGAATTACCCCCTCAGTACGCCGAAGTTCTCATGGAAAAAGCCGCTCAAATTTGGCATGATGCTCCGTGGCGGACTTTGAGAGAACACCAAATTATATCTATTGAAATCAATCAGTGGGATGTTGCCAGCCTCTACGTGTCTGTATTGGGACAAGGCAGAATGGATTACGGAGTTTTGCTGTACCGTTCTCTAGAATCCTTGAAGCGGTTTCGAGAGCGAGTCGTCAACGATGAGTCTTTTGAAGATTTAGAACAGGCTTTTTTAGGACAGGACTGTTTGTTTCTCACCTTTGAAAGTGCAGCCGATTTTGATGAAGATGATGAAGACGACGAAATTGATTTAGCCGATTTGCCTCCATCGGAAATTGAACCGAACTTTGGTAATTTGCATCCTTTAGAAGGATTGCGATCGATTCTTTACGAAGAAGAAGCTCTGACGATGTTAGTTGCTCTCGAAGCATTTCATCGCTTTTTCCGCAACAGTCGCCGGAAATTGGGAGCAGATACATTTCCCACTCTCAGCAGTCGCTACCGCATCCCCGTTCCGCAGCCTGATGGAGAAATTCAGCAGATATCCGTTAAAGTTTCGACAATGCCCGAGGTATCTGTCGAATTATTAGAGATGCTCGACGATGACGATGATGATGATGAGGATGATGAATTTGAAATGCCACTGTTGCGGGACGATTTGGTGCCGCCAAATTCATTCTTGAGTCTCGGTGTCGTACCTTGGCAAACGGTAGAGTTTCTGCGAGGAAATGCCCAGTTTCACCAAAGTGCAGAAGTTGATATTAATGCCGACGGAGACGGTTTGCCTGTGGTGATGATCCAAACTTCCAATCCGAAGGCAAAAACTATGATTCAGGATTTGAAAGAAGCTGGAGGGGTCAAGGCAATTTGTTTTAATCCGGGCGAAGATCCTTTTCAAGACGAGCAGTACGATTTGGGTATTTTGCAAGCTCAAAATGGAGAACTCTATTTATTTGGGGAGTTTAATGAAAACGACCCGGTGCATCAGGAAGCTCGCAAAAAATGGGAGCACCGCTGTCAGTTAACGAACGGTTGGTGCGGTTTGGTGATTGCTAAAGGCTTGATGGGTGCTTCTCGCGGTCAGCCTCAATTTAAGGATATGATCGCTTTATTTGAGGTGCGCTGGGTATCTGCTAAAGACCTGGGAATTGGCCCGCTTGAGTTGATGCCGATGTTTTGAAGGAAGAGGTGATATTTGATGGTTGATGGTTGATAGGAAAAGTTGATATAGCCTTTCGAGCGAAAGATGAGGTACTGTCGGCAATAGGGCATAGGCAAAACCGGGCATAGGGCATACCTCACTTTTTTGAGAAAGGTTATATCAGGAATAAGGAAGAGGAAAATGTAAAAATCATGTATGGTGCAGCGCACCATAGTTGTTTAATTCTTAGATTTATTTCTCAAAACTAGAAAATTGTTGTAGTCAAATACTATAAATTTAGGAATGAGAATTTAATAATTTAAGTGATTGCTCGTTACTAAACCCTTCCTGGTAATTGTTATGGGGCGATGAAGAGCCTCCTTCGATCTTGCAATTTACGGGAGAGAGGACTGTAGGAGTTGCTGAAGTTATTAAGTTTTCGATCCTTAGTTGTTTTGACCGCGAGGAGATGAGAGGTCTATTAAATGAACTTAAAAAAAAACAACCAAGAAATGCAGCGATTAGTAGGTGTAAATTATGAGTATCTAGAATAATTAATAGAACTCTGTACCCAACTATATCAAACAATTTTCTCCGCAGAGCCAGACATCCCCGCAATCCGCAACGCCACGGAATTCAAGGGATTAATTCTGCAGCTCAAAAACCGGCTGCAAAAACTGCACATTGATTTAATTACCGATATACCGCTGGAATTGCGGCTAACAAATTTGGCGGTGGATGGAGAAGATTTGTTGCAGGCGGTGCAGGATGGGATTGGGGGGATTGGTGCGTGATTTTGGGGGTTTCGGCACTCCGAAAGTCCGGTAGGGGTTGAAATCTCTGGCGGATTTTCGGGTTGTGCAATGCCTAAGTGCGATCGAGCAAAAACAGATACGAACAAATTCTTTAACCTACAATATTAATTCACCAAAGCCATCACGCTCGCCTCCCCCAAGACTCCCAAACCATGTCCAAGCCCAAAAAGACCACCACCAAAACCTACACCGAAATCAACCTCAGTGACCCGCAATACTACTTCAACCGAGAACAAAGCTGGCTGGAATTCAACAACCGCGTGCTCCACGAAGCCCTAGACCCCCGCACGCCCCTCCTAGAAAGACTCAAATTTCTCGCTATTTTTAGCTCAAACCTAGACGAATATTTTATGGTGCGCGTGGCGGCACTCAAGCAGCAAGTAGAAGCAAAAGTCAGCAAATTGACCTCCGATGGCAGCAAGCCCCAAGAACAGCTAGATGGCATCTACAAGCGCTTGTTGCCGATGGTTACACAACAACACGCCTATTTTGACCAAACCCTGCGGCCGAAATTAGTAGCAAACGGCATCCACATTCTCGACTACATCGACCTCAATCAAGAACAGCGCAATTACTTGCACCGCTACTTCCAAGAACAAGTATTTCCCGTACTCACACCCTTAGCAGTTGACCCCAGCCACCCATTCCCTTTCCTTTCCAATCTCAGCCTCAATTTAGCAGTTGTTGTCAGAGACCCGAACACCCAGGAGGAATTGTTTGCCCGCGTCAAAGTACCGCAGGTTTTGCCTCGATTTTTGCAGCTACCGGGGGATTTGCAGTGGCAGCAAAAAGGCAAGTCTCCTGTGTGGACGGGGGTACCTCTAGAACAGGTAATCGCGCACAATTTAGAGGCTTTGTTTCCGGGGATGGACATTCAGGAATATCACCCGTTCCGCATTACTCGCAATGCTGATTTGACTGTGGAGGAAGATGAGGCGGAGGATTTGCTGCTGGCTATAGAACAGGAACTCCGCAAGCGTCGGTTTACAGGTTCTGCGGTGCGCCTGGAAATTCAAGCGGTTATGCCGCCTGCTGTGCGAGATATGTTGAAGGATGAGTTGGATCTCGGGGAGCAGGATGTTTACGTCGTAGAGGGGCTGCTAGGCCTCAAGGATTTGATGTCTTTTGTCGGGCTGCCGGTGCCGGAACTGAAAGACCCCCCGTGGACTCCGGTGGTGCCGCCGCGCTTGCGGAATTCGCAATCGCCAGTTTTAGGCAAATCGATGTTGGATGTTGAGGATGGTGAGGATATTTTCACGACTATCCGCCAGGGAGATGTGATGCTGCACCATCCCTATCACTCGTTTGCGGCGACGGTGCAGCGGTTTATTACTGAGGCGGCGCACGATCGCTCCGTGTTAGCCATTAAGATGACTTTATACCGCACTTCTGGTGATTCGCCGATCGTCAGTGCCTTAATTGAAGCAGCGGAAAACGGCAAGCAGGTAGCCGTTTTAGTCGAGCTTAAAGCCCGGTTTGACGAAGAAAATAATATTAATTGGGCTCGCAAGTTAGAACAAGCTGGAGTGCACGTTGTTTACGGTTTGGTGGGACTAAAAACCCACACCAAGATTGTGATGGTAGTGCGCCGCGAGGACGGATTTATTCGTCGCTACGTCCACATCGGCACGGGAAATTACAACCCGAAAACGGCTGGACTGTATACTGATGTGGGTTTGTTGAGTTGTCGCGAAGATTTGGGTGCGGATTTGACGGACTTGTTTAATTATTTAACCGGTTATTCGCGGCAGATATCTTATCGAAAATTGTTGGTTGCGCCGGTCAATATGCGCGATCGATTTTTAGCATTAATCCGCCGCGAGGCAGAATTCTGTCGGTCGAATGGTGATAGCGGCATGGGTAGCTGCGGCCGGATTGTTGCTAAAATGAATGCTTTAGTTGACCCTCAAATCATTGTTGCTTTGTACGAAGCTTCGCAAGCGGGAGTTAAAATTGATTTGATTGTGCGGGGGATTTGCTGTTTGCGTCCGGGCGTTGAGGGTGTTAGCGAAAATATCAAGGTTATCAGTATTATCGGCCGCTTTTTAGAGCATTCGCGGATGTTTTATTTTTTCAACGGTGGCGACGAAGAGGTGTATATTGGTTCTGCTGACTGGATGCAGCGCAATCTTACAAGACGGGTTGAGGCGATCGTCCAAGTGGAAGATCCGACTATAGTGATGGAGTTACAAGAAATTTTGGGTGTGATGTTGGCGGATAACCGTCAAGCCTGGGATTTGCAGCCTGGGGGACACTATTCTCAGCGGCGGCCGCCTGCTAATAACCCGGAGGTTAGTTCCCAACAGATTTTGATGGATATGGCGATGAATTAGTTGTTAGTGGTTAGTTGTTAGTGGTTAGTTGTTAGTGGTTAGTTGTTAGTTGTTAGTTGTTAGTTGTTAGTAAAATTTGCAGTTAGCAGTTGTCTGTTCTTGTTACCTAAGCTATTGTGCATTTAATTTTCAATGTCATGGCGGGTTCTGGGGGCCACAAAATTTTTACTAACATAACTATAAAAATTAAATGCGCTGCCGCTTAGCTAACAACTAATGACTAATGACTGATGACTGTTGACTGTTGACTAACAACTAACAACTAACAACCAACAACTAACAACTAACAACTAATGACTAATGACTAATGACTATTGACTGCTTAACTGTTAAAAGTACGCTTAAATTCTTCTAACAAATCGTCAATTTCCTCGATCGCCTGACTGACATCGATTCTCAGAGCTCCCAAGTCCGATCGGTCTAACAGCCGCACGAGAGATTCCCGCTTGATTTCGATTTCTGCTACGCGCTCTTTAATTGTCTGTGCATCCATTGTTTTTCGCCTTTGCTACTATTAACAAAAATATTTGACATTCCCCCTGCGAACAGACGAGAATTTTTAATTCGCCGACATAGATTTCTGAGTTCGTCCTTCACTGTTTTTTATATTGTAAGTGACGAACGCGATCGGGGTTTTTGAATCTGTGTTATATTTTGATTGTACCTCAAAAAATTAGCTAAACTTCAACGCAGAAAAGGCGGACGTTTAGAATCTGCGGGTTTATTTTTCATCACTTCAGTTAAAAATCGCTTCAGAGCTTTCTCGCGATTTTTCATAAAAGCCGACCAAAATCCCGGTTGATATTCGTCCATCGTCTTGGCTAGGGCCCAGACATCGATCGCTAAGATATTATAAAGCCTTTCATCTTCGCGTTTGAGCGAGTTAATCTGCTCTAGAACCGACTTGTTTGTTACCGCAGTTTTTCTGTCTTCGTCTTTGATCATGTCCGAAAATTGGTTGAAAGGGCAAGATGGTCGATCGCGAGTTCAAATCTCTATACTTTAATGATACTGCCGATCTCGATTGCCTTCTGGAACCCGCGCCACACAATTTACACGGATATTTACCAGTCGCAAGGCCGCTGGGGAAAGCGGGATAAGTTTTGGCGACGAGAGACAAGATTGTGCGTGCACAGCCCTCCCGCCCTTATTGACGCTAGCAGTTTTCGCAGGTGTTTTGGCAAAAAAACTAAATTTTTTCCATACTTTTTGCCCGATAATAATTAAAGTATCTTGTTTCTGTCGGACTACTTACCTCACGAATATGTTACGTAAAACTTCTTTAGCAAGCCTAGCCTTAGTTGTGGGCGGTATCCTAGCAGTAGTCGGGTTCTATGCCTACTTCACCGACAAACCTACCCTAAATCTAGCCGGCTTTTTTTATGGAATTCCGCTGTTGTTGGGAGGATTGGCGCTGAAAGCAGCCGAACTCGAACCAGCCGAGTTCACCGAACCCACCTCTGGCGAAGTTCTCCTTCTGCGAGAAAGTCAAGCCACGGAGACTCAAAACCAAGTCCGCAAAGATATCACCCGATTTCGCTACGGCCAACCCGCGCACTTAGATGATGCTCTGGAGCGCTTGGGGCTGGCCCCGACAGACGAGGAACGGCCTGTCCTCCAAGGGTTGCGGGAAGTAGATGTGGATGGTGCTTACGGGTTAATTCTAGAGTTTTATTCGCCGCTGATACCGATCGAAGTTTGGGAAGAAAAGCAAGAAAAAATAGCTAAATTCTTTGGCCCGGGTTTGGATGCAAAAGTCACTCAAAAGCCTGATGAAAAAATTGAATTGGCTTTAATTAAAAATACTGAAGCTTAAAGTATGCTTAAGTTTTGAAGGCGAAAATTTTGAAGTCAGCAATTAATAATTAATCCTGCATCGGCCCAGATACTCAATTTAGCGGCAGCTTGAAACCTGTCGCTATCAGCAAAAGCTCGATCGGCAAAGGGGCGATCGACCAAATTGGATTTTCCTTAACTACAATAATGGTGGAGAAGCGATCGGCAATCTTAAATCAGGAGAAGCACAAATGGTTTCGTCCCAGAGTAGGATAGGTATTATCGGCGCAGGAACATCAGGAGCTTATCTGGCAATTCTGCTGATTCAACAAGGGTTTCAGGTTGATTTGTTTGAAAAAGCACCCCATCCGCGCACCGATGGCTGCGGTATCCTGATCGTACAAGCAGGTATGGAAGCGCTGCATCAAGGAAACCCTCAAATTAGCCAGAAAATTATTAACTCAGGCGATCGAGTCAAAGTATTCGAGTTTCGCAACCTGCGGGGCGGTGTCATCAATTCCGAACCCGTCACCTACGAAGAAAATGAACTCCCAGGAATGCTGGTACACCGCAAAGCTATTCTAGAAGCACTCCTCGACGAGTTACCGCCTGACACTATTCATTTTAATGCGGAATTAGCATCGATCGCCCAAACCGAGCACAGTGCGATCGCCCACTTTAAAGACGGCACTAAATGGGAAGGCGACCTGTTAATTGGTGCCGATGGAATCGTCTCAAAAGTTCGTCAATTTATAGTTCCCAACGTAGAACTATTCTATTTAGGCGATATCGTTTGGCGAGGAATAGTCGAAGATAATAGCTTCTGTCCCGAAGGAAACTTTTTTGTGTATGTACGCGGTAGGGGAATTTATGCCAACTTCTTTCACATTGGTGGAGGTCGCACTCATTGGGGTTTCTTTATTGAAAAAGAGCGCACAGAATCCGAAATGGGGAAGCTGCAACCTAATAATATTACCATTCCTCCCGAAGAACTAGCAAAACTCCCAGACGACGCGCGAAAACTGATTGAATCAACCCCAGTCGAAAATATTGTCTGTCGTTTTTCCTATGACATTGACCCCCTACCAAAAATCTATGATGGTCGTGTTATCTTAATAGGAGATGCGGCCCACGCCAAAAGTTCCACACGCGCTAGAGGAATGACTTCTGGTTGGGAAGATGGTTTGTATTTAACCAAACATCTCGCAGAGAGTGCGAATATTCCCGAAACGCTCGAAAAATTCCAAACCGAAAGATTACCGATTGTCCACGAATATCAACGTACTAGCCGTGAAATGAGTCTAAAAATAGGTCGCCGCTAGAAATAGCAAATAGGAGCAATCCCGATGTCAGAAAATATATCTTACCCTCCTGATTTAGAAAAAGTACCGGAAATTTTCACACGTCACATTGGCACTTGGCAAGGCGAGTACATTAAAACCGATACTCGCGGACATTTTTCTCGCAGCTTCTTCGGAAATTTTACCGTAACGATTGAAGGAAGTCACTACCGACAAATTAATAATTACCAATACTCAGACGGTTCTCGCCTCCAGCTTAATTTTCAAGGAGAGTTTGAAAATCTGATTTTGAAACTGTCTTCTAGCAGTTATTCTGATTTTGCAGCAATTGCGTGGGATGCGGGCCAAGAAACCGTTTGCTTTCGGGCAACTAAAACCCAAGATAACGAACTGATAACCTTCGTTGAAACAATGACATTACTCAGCGAAAATCAGCGAGTTCGCAGCACTCAAGCCTTTAAAAATGGCATTTTTGATGGTATCTCCTTTATTGAAGAAATACGTTTGCCCTAAACAAATTAAACACAGCAAAAAACGCCCAACTTCTCAATAGAAATATTATTTCTCTCTTTCCTCTTTCTCTGCGCTCTCTGCGCCCTCTGCGGTTCATTGCAAATAAAATTGCTATAGTGCAAAAATCAAACTAAACAAAGTCAATCAGCATTAACAAACAAGCGAGAACGAGTAATAAAACGCTCTCCATCCGGCCCTTCCAGGGAAAAATCGCTGCCTCCGGGCCCGGATGCTACGTCTATAATTAACTGCGTGTGTTTCCAATATTTGTATTGCTGCGCTGCAATATAAAAAGGACAACCGCCTATTTCGCCCAGCAATACGTCACCATCACCGATTATCAATTCCCCATCGGGAAAGCACATGGGCGAACTACCGTCGCAGCAGCCGCCGGATTGGTGAAACATCAATTCTCCGTGTTGAGTTTTGAGATAGTTGATTAATTTTAAAGCGGCTTCTGTTGCGGTGACTTTTGGGATGGTTTCCATTTTATCCGGTTTTTATGGCAGTTTTATTTTGTTTGTGAATGAGATTTTTTTTTATTAACCGCAGAGGGCGCAGAGAAGGAGAGGAAAGAGAGAAAGAAGGAGTTGACGAATCATTGAAGTTTGTTCTTCTTCCTTTTTCCTTCCCAATGACTAAAACTTTAGAAAAAACCTAAAGCTTTCGGGCTGTAGCTGACTAACAAATTCTTAGTTTGTTGGTAATGATCCAACATCATTTTGTGATTTTCGCGGCCGATTCCAGATGATTTGTAGCTGCCGAAGGCTGCGTGGGCGGGATACAAATGATAGCAGTTTGTCCACACGCGGCCTGCTTGAACGGCGCGGCCCATGCGGTAGGCGGTGTTGATGTCGCGAGTCCAAACTCCTGCACCTAAACCGTAGAGAGTATCGTTGGCAATTTCCAATGCTTCGGCTTCGTCTTTGAAGGTGGTGACTGCTAATACTGGGCCGAAGATTTCTTCTTGGAAAATTCGCATTTTGTTGTTTCCTTTGAAGACTGTCGGCTGGAAGTAATAGCCTTATTGCAAGTCGCCGGATAGGATGTTTCTTTCGCCACCTATCAGACATTCTGCGCCTTCGGCGTGTCCGATTTTGACGTATTCGGCGATTTTTTCCATCTGGTTGGTGGAGACTTGCGCGCCTAGGGCGGTTGTCGGATCTAAGGGGTTGTCTTGTTTGATTTGGCGGATGCGATCGATCGCCCTTTCCATGAATCGATCGTATATTGACTCCTGAATTAACGCCCGCGAAGGACAGGTGCAAACTTCGCCTTGGTTGAAAGCAAACATCACAAATCCTTCGACTGCTTTGTCGAGGAATTCGTCGTCTTGGGCGCAGACATCTTCAAAGAAAATGTTGGGGGATTTGCCGCCTAATTCTAGTGTTACGGGGATCACGTTTTGGGAAGCGTACTGCATAATCAGCCGGCCCGTAGTTGTTTCGCCGGTGAAGGCTACTTTGGCAATCCGGGGGCTGGTGGCGAGGGTTTTGCCGATTTCGGCACCGGGCCCGTTGACGACGTTGATTGTGCCATCCGGTACTAAGTCGGCGATGATTTCCATCAGTACCAAGATTGAGGCGGGGGTGGGCCCGGCTGGTTTGAGGACTACGCAGTTGCCGGCGGCGAGGGCTGGGGCGAGTTTCCAGGCGGCCATTAGGATGGGGAAGTTTCAGGGGATGATTTGTCCGATGACGCCTAGGGGTTCGTGGAAGTGGTAGGCGACGGTGGTTCCGTCGAGTTCGCCGATCGACCCTTCTTGAGTTCGGATGCAGCTTGCGAAGTAGCGGAAATGGTTGATCGCCAGCGGGATGTCTGCTAGGCGGGTTTCGCGAATTGGTTTACCGTTGTCCCAGGTTTCGGCGATGGCGAGGCGATCGAGGTTTTCTTCCATGCGATCGGCTATTTTGTGCAACACCCGCGCCCTGTCTGCTGGGGAAGTCTTACCCCACTTGTCTTTTGCGCTGTGGGCGGCATCCAGTGCCAATTCTACATCCTCGGCGCTCGATCGGGGGATTTGACAAATTGATTTTCCTGTAATTGGAGAAAGGTTTTCCGAGTATTTTCCTTTCATCGGCGCTACCAACTTACCGCCGATAAAGTTGTCGTAACGAGCTTGAAAAATCGACTGATTGCCGGATTGAAAAGGTGCTGCTACTACCATTTTATTACCTGATTTAAACTTATTTTTGCGAAGGTTTTAAATCTCTTAAATATCAACTATCGTTTATTTTTTATAACTTCGCTCATTTACTATACATAATTTTACATTATGAAAGTATTTAAGATTAAAGTATTTTGTGGATTTCCCAGTCTAACCCATAACCTGTGGGACTTAGTACGGACTAAAGTCCGCACTACGAACCTTATTAATTGCGATCGACCAACCGGAGATGATTATACTCGCGAACGAGACAGCTTTGAGAGCATAATTCCCCAGTTACCCAATTTGAGACAGCAACTATTAATTAAGTGTGCCTGAGCGGAATCTCTATCGTAAATTTAGTACCTTTCCCAGGTTCAAAAACATACTTCAACTCTCCTTTATGCTGCTCTACAATTATCCGATAGCTGGCAGCAAGTCCCAATATGCTGCTGTCTTCTATAGGTTTTGTTATCAAAAATGAATCAGAAATTTGCGCGGCAATATTTGGGCTAGTTGCCATGTCGTTATCAGCAATTTCAATAGCAATCCGCTGAGTATCTATCACCTTAGTGCCAATCACAATCATCGGCTTAAATTTGACCGATTCCGACTCCCCCAGCTCTTGACTAGACTCTTCTAAAGTATCGATCGTGTAATTGATAATATTCAGAAAAGCTTGATTGAGCTGACCTGCGTAACACTCAATTTGCGGCAGATTTCCGTATTGCTTTATCACCTTGATATCCCGCCTCCCCTCGCGGGCCGGTAAGCGGTGCTGCAACAATAACAGAGTGTTTTCTAAACCGTCGGAAATATCAAATAACTGCCAGCCAGAGCGATCGCTGCGGGAAAAATCCTGTACCGATAAGATAATTTGCCGGATGCGATCGCTCCCGGTTCGCATGGAACTCACAATTTTTAATAAATCGTCGAGTACAAATTCTACATCCATATCTTGCTGTTTTTGCAGAATCTCCGAGTCGGGATTGACTAGGTATTTTTGATACAATCGCAGCAGTTCTATTAAATCGGTAGCGTAAGTTTGGACGTGAGTGAGATTGCTGTAAATAAAAGTAATGGGGTTGTTAATATCGTGGGCGATACCAGATACCAATTCCCCTAAACTAGACATTTTTTCAGTTTGCAGCATTCGCTCGCCCGACAGTTGCAATTTTTGCTGAGTGCAATCCAACTCCAGCCTCAAATCCCGCGCTCGCTTCCCCGCGCGTACCCGCCCCAACAATTCCTGCTTAACTATCGGTTTAAACAGGAAATCGTCAATCAGCCCCTCCAATTCTTGAACTTCTGCAAATTGCTGTGGTGTTGTCAGCAGCACAAAATAAGTAGCCGCCAATTCTCGCTCGGCTTTCACCAACCGGCACATCTCCAACCAGTTGATTTGAGGCGAATTCCCGTCGCAAACGATCGCATCCGGGGAGAATTCCCTCGCCAAATCTAAACCATCCTTACCGTCGAGGGCGACTCTCACTTGATGTCCCTCCCTCTCCAGTAACTCTTGCACGACTTCAAAAGTCGCAGCATCCGCGATCGTCAAAATCTTTGCCATAACACCATCTCCACAACTTATTCTTTAGGATACAGCCACCAGAATTGCACAGCGTTTAATCACATTGGATTCTTAGCTTACGCTTCTTTTTTTTAATTCACTTCTACTTGTTTTTTAACAGCTCCTAACTTTTCATTAATATAATATTGTCACCACAGTTACCAAACCCCAGCCGAGAGTCACCATCACCGCCAGCCAGCTTTTTTATTATAATAAAAGCGTAACTTTACTGCAAAATTACCAGCGGAAAAAGAAACTTTAAACCAAGCGTTTGAGACGGGGAAGACGGGAGCATCTCCTGCATTGCAATAAGCGAGTACAATAAGCGAGCGAGGACGCTCGCACTATTATATATCAATGCAAAACACCAGATGCTCTCAGCCAAACTTTCTCTAGGCAGGGCTAATTAATTCTTACTAAACCCGCCAGGGAATAAATTTCCTGTCTGCAAGGGAAAGTCGTCAGTCGCCGACTAAAATACTGATTTATAGTTAGTCGCCGACGACTTGGGAGCATCTCATTTTTGTACAAAGCATTTTTTTATTATAGTGCGAGTAGCCCGATCGCAAGTATATCCTCGCGAGCGGGGACAGCACTATAATTACACGCAAAACACCCGATGCTCCCGACGACTTTCACTATAAGATTTTGGTTCAGTAAAACCCGGCCTGGCTATAGCTTTAAGGAGAATAAATTAACCCGGTTTTTCTGGCTGCGATGCAGCGCACCTTACACCAGTATGACACCGAAAAATATCTTTCTGGAATCATTTAAAATTGCAGCAACAATTAGCAGTCGGCAATTAGATATTACTTCGACAATTCGACGTTGAGTTCGTTCACTACACGGCGTTTCAACGGGAGGGATTTTTCTCGGGGCAGCAAGTCGAATACTTTCCGAAAGGCATCGTCTACTTGTTCAAACGGTATTTGTCCTTTCTCGTTAAAAACTACTTTTCCAGATTGGTCTAAAATGACGGTTTGAGGTACAAAACCTTCGTAATAATGACCGGGTTCGGTGAGTTCTGGTGACGGTTGCGGAGGCAAAGAGTCAACGCTTATCGGCATAAAATCGGCTTCGCGGCCGTAAAATTCCTGGAGTTGAGAAACGACGATCGCGTATTGCTTGCTGTCGCTGCTGTCGTCTGTGTAAAACACTAACAATGCCGGTTTGTTGCGTTTGAAAGAATCTGTAAGCTTGACTTTAGGAGGAACTAGGGAACCGTTGCCGGCGTAGAGGGCATAGATAGTGCCGTCGAAGCGATCGTCCGTGAGACTTGCGAAGGCTGGCGGTGTGCCGGCGAACAGTATCAAGTTAAAGGCGATCGCCACTGTTAAAATACTGGCTGACAAGATTCGCCGCAGCAAGCGGATGCCAGAATCAGCATTAACAGTTAATTTTTTGGATGCAGAAAATATCATAGGTTGTTGGCAGTTGCTGTAAGCTGGCTTCATCAAAAACAAAAACTTTTTTAAGTTTATCAGCAAATGTATGCAAATGTTCCTGAGTAGGTTAAAGTAGTTGGGAATAGACTATGATAATTTGCTTGTTGTTGCGATCGACCGCCCGGATCTCAATTAATGCAAAAAGTATGTTGTTATAGTACCATCCCCCCGATCGAGTATCGTATATTCTCCCTAGGGGGCGACAAAACAACAAATTCAAAACTGAGATGCTACCCTACAGACAAGGCGATTCAACTGACAAAATATCGCTATTTGGGCTTTTCAGCGGAGGGCTGGAAGTTTCCGCACCACAAGAAAAATTATTTGTTGTGGGCTTGACTTCTAGCTTCTGAAAATAGTGCAAAATGTCCAATTCAACTGATAACTAGAAACAGACAACTAATGATAGCTTTGCTTGACGCATTCCTCGCCCAAACGCCCGCTGCTGATGTTGGCGGGCCCGCTCCACTCAATTTGGTGCAGACGATTGTTTTAGGAATTGTACAGGGATTAACGGAGTTTTTACCAATTAGTAGCAGCGCTCATTTGAAGGTAGTGCCGATCGCCCTGGGATGGGGCGATCCGGGGGTTGTTTATACTGCTGTGATTCAGTTAGGCAGCATTGTCGCCGTGCTTTGGTATTTCTGGAAAGACTTGACAAATATAACTCTGGGTGCAGTCAACGCTGTGGTGCAGCGCGACTACAAATCGCAAGAGTTTAAAATGGCATTGGGGATTGCTTTGGGAACAATACCTATAGTCTTTTTTGGGCTGCTAATCAAGATATTTGTTCCAAATTTTGACAAATCGCCGCTGAGGAGTTTGGCAAGCATCGCCATTGCTTCGATTTTCATGTCGCTGCTGTTAGCAATAGCCGAAAAAATTGGCACGCGCGATCGCACTTATGAAAAATTAACCGTCCAAGATGGGATTTTGATGGGGTTAGGTCAAGCAATGGCATTGATTCCGGGGTGTTCGCGATCGGGTTCTACCCTAACAGCAGGATTGTTTATGGGACTGGAAAGGGCCGCCGCCGCGCGGTTTTCTTTTCTATTAGGAATTCCGGCAATTACTCTGGCTGGATTAGTGGAATTGAAGGGTGCTTTGAGTTCAGGAATCGACAGTGCTGGACTTGTGGCTTTGATAGTGGGAACGATTTCGGCCTTTGTGTTTTCCTATTTGTCTATCGCGTGGCTGATGAAGTTCCTGCAAACTCAGAATACGTGGGTATTTGTGTGGTATCGGCTGGCCTTTGGCGTGGCTATCTTGACCGCGCTTGCAGGTGGAGCATTGAGAAATAGTTAATAGGTGAAATAAGCTTAGCAGGAGCGATTTTAGCCGCTCCTGCCCTACAAAATAGCAGCAAACAAGGACAGAATTAAACTATGAGCGCACATCAAAAATCCATCATCGACCAATTCACCCGTCAGGCTGTGCCATTCTCCAACTTATACGGCCATACAAATCAAGAATCTCTGGATTTATTGATAAAAATGGCCAACGTATCTGACAAGGATACAGTTCTAGATGTTGCTTGCGGCCCCGGTATTGTTGCTTGTGCTTTTGCGGCAGTTTCCCATCACGTTACTGGCATCGATTTAACACCAGCAATGCTAGAACAAGCCCAGATTTTGACCGAGCAAAAAAATTTGACTAATCTCTCGTGGTTGCAAGGCGATATCGAGACGTTACCGTTTCCCGATGATAGTTTTTCCATTGTGCTGAGTCGTTACGCTTTTCATCATTTTTTACGGCCGGATGTTGTGCTGTCGGAGATGGTTCGGGTGTGTCGGGCGGGCGATCGCATTTTGATTGCTGACGTGGCAATGCCACCGGAAAAAGTTGATGCTTACAACTATATTGAAAAGCTGCGCGATCCATCTCATACTCGCGCCTTGACTCTGGAAGAGTTGCCTAAATTAGTCGCGGATGCCAATATTCAAAATGTTAAGTTGGCATTTTATAAGGTAGAATTAGAGCTAGAACAGCAGTTAGCTGCTTCTTTCCCAAACCCCGGCGATGACGATAAGCTGCGACAAATTTTTAGAGATGATATTGGTGTTGACAGTCTGGGAATTGGCGCACATTTGCGAGGCGATGCAATTCATTATGCGGTTCCCATCGCTGTGATTGTGGGGGAAAAAGCAAAGTGATAGTTAACAAGTAAAGGGAGCATCTCAGTTTGGCAAAAAGATTTTTTTTGTAGTGAGAGCGTCCCCGCTCGCGAGTGGTACAATATGCGAGCGGGGACGATCGCACTATAAATGCAAAACTGAGATGCTCCTACTGGTGGCAAAAATCAATTAAAATTAAATAATTTCTCCTACACCAAGCTGCACAATTCTATTTTCGCCGAGGCTAAGCGATGTCTACCGAAAAATTAGTTAACTGGCTCGAATCAAACACCGAATTAGGCATATTATCCCGCGAGATTTTACAGGCGATCACCCACCAGCCCTCAATACTTTTTCCGCCGTCAGTTTCAACCCTGGAAAAGTTGGAGAAACGATCGCCTGATTGCCTCGAAGCTTCTGAATTTCATACTCTCCATCCACTAGAGTACAGATCGAGAGGGTAGGCTGTTTGGGTTTCCCTATGTGTCGAGTACCCCCCAATCCTGCGTAGTCTGCAATCCAATATTCGGGGATGCCTAAAGCCGCATAGTCTTCAACCTTACGGGCATAATCGTTTTGCCAGTTGCTACTCACAACTTCAGCCAC
Source organism: Microcoleus sp. S1D4 (assembly GCF_036700765.1). Classification (NCBI taxonomy): domain Bacteria; kingdom Bacillati; phylum Cyanobacteriota; class Cyanophyceae; order Oscillatoriales; family Microcoleaceae; genus Microcoleus; species Microcoleus sp. S1D4. Next base: position 179,455 of record NZ_JAUBPP010000009.1, on the reverse strand, counting down.
AAATTTAATCGAACTACCTAAAGTCAGGATCGACTGTTCAGACCAAAGCAGTTCTTTGGGAAGTTCCTCTCGATTGACAACTGCAATGTCAGGTCGAAATGCTGTCATACTACTATTAGAAGGGCGCAATAGTCCCCGCTGAAGGACAAACCAAGGCAAACCTATTCCGTCGATCTGAACACAGATTTTTGTGGTAATGAAGGCTGCAACTTCTTCATGCGGGCCTGTGGGTTCCAAATCAAACACCTCTCCATCGATCAGTTCATAGCGGTTATCGCCACCATAACGATCGAGAAACTCGTCAAAGCTGAGTGGCTTCTGTTGTATTGGTTGGTCGATCGCAATGGTCATAAGTCAACTTAGCCCAATCAATGCCTTCAGTCTACCAGAACAAATAGACTGGTTGGGTTATAAATTCAAAAAACTCTGAAGTCAAAAGCCTAGCAAGCCTTTTAGCGGTTATTGTCTCGAAGTGCCTGAAACTTAATGGTGACAAACTTTTCAGCGATTTTCTCTGTTAAATTCCAACAAGTCTAATCATTAGATCGAGGTCTAAAAGCGAAAAGCGAAGAGTGTCCTCCTCCCCTCTCACCGATACATTCAAGGAATTTAACAAACAATATCAAAAAACAATATAATTATTTCCAGGTTTCTGACCAGAATCAAATTTATTATCCATACTACGATTCTATTTTCGCCGAGGCTAAGCGATGTCTACCGAAAAATTAGTTAACTGGCTCGAATCCAACACCGAATTAGGCATATTATCCCGCGAGATTTTACAGGCGATCGCGCTGGAAATGGAAATGGCAACTTTTCCCCCGGGATTTCGAGTGGTAATCGAAGATACGCCCGTCACCAATCTCTACATCCTAGAAAGAGGACAAGCCGATCGCTACCGGCGCAAACAACCCGGTTTAATGTGGGGGAGTAGTTTGTTACCGGGGGCGATCGTCAATTTATCCGCCCTCCAACGATCGCAACCGGCAGATAGTCGAATTATTGCCCGTACAGAATGTCAATTTTGGGTAATTAGTGCCTCGCGCTGGCGCAGTTTGCTAGAAAGATATCCACGCATCACCGAAGCCTACGCTCAACGCTTGGCCGCGAAATTAGAGCAGCTAGAATCAGAAATCGCCTACGAAAGAGAGCGTCAAAACGCCCTCCGCAGCTATCTAGTACCAAGGGCGAAACGCGGAGTAATTGGAAATAGCCGTTATGCAGTGAAATTGCGCCAACAAATTCGCACAGCATCGAGTGACAATCGATCGGTATTAATCTCTGGCGAACCGGGTTTAGAAAAAGATAATTTAGCAGCTTTAATTCATTTCGGTTCCCACCGCCGCAACGAGCCAGTTATTCAGATCAAAAGTGCCTTGCTGCAGGCTAATGGAGCAGAATTATTCGGGCGTTTGGGCGGCAAACCAGGATTGTTGGAATGGTTGGGCGAAGGGACGTTAATTTTCAATGACGTGCAAGAATTACCAGCTCAATTATGCCCCCAAATTCAGCAACTATTAACCGAAGGAACCTATACATTAGTAGTCAAAGAAGGACAAATACCACCGCCACCGCGTTCTACTAATGCCCGCATTATTTTAATCTCAGAAATTGTGCAGCCCAAGCTAGATAAGCTGACACAACACAAGATTAAAGTCCCATCCTTGCGGGTGCGAAAAACAGATTTAGAAGCACAAGTCAACTATTATCTCAATATCATTGGTCGCAAAAAGAAATTAGTCAAGCCCCAAGTCACACCAGAAGCAATTCGCCGCTTGCAAGCCTACGATTTCCCCGGTAATTTGCAGGAATTGCAGGGAATGGTCGATCGCGCTTTAGTTCAAGCCCAGGGAAGTCAGGTACTAACCGAAGAAGTATTTTGGGCCCAAGCGGCAAAAAAACAAAGATTTCGCCTGAATTTATTAAATATCTATCCTAAATTTAGGCAATTTTTGCGGAGTGATTGGTATCCCGATCGCGTAAATTATTGGTTTACAAGTTGGGTATTTGCATTAGTAGTAATTATTCTATTTGTTGCCCCCCAAGATAGGGAGCATAATTTTGCTCTGAACATTTTCTGGGCCTGGTGGTGGCCGTTGATGTTATTATTATTCCCCCTAGTCGGGCGATTGTGGTGTGCCTTTTGCCCATTTATGATTTATGGAGAAATCGTCCAAAAACTATCGCTAAAATTTTTCCCGCGAACTCTCAAAAAATGGCCGCGCCAATTAGCTGAAAAATGGGGTGGTTGGTTTCTATTCGGACTATTTACCCTAATCTTTCTCTGGGAAGAGTTGTGGAATTTAGAAAACACTGCCTATTTATCCAGTTGTTTGTTATTGCTAATTACGGCGGGCGCGGTAATTTTTTCGCTGATTTTTGAAAGGCGGCTTTGGTGTCGATATTTATGCCCCATCGGAGGGATGAATGGATTATTTGCTAAACTTTCAATCATCGAATTGCGCGCCCAACAAGGAACCTGCGCGGCGGAATGCACCACCTACCAATGCTATAAAGGCGGCCCGGGCTTGGGGGAAGGATTAACCACTAATGGATGTCCAATTTATTCCCATCCGGCCCAATTAACTGATAATAAAGATTGCGTCTTGTGCATGACTTGCTTAAAAGCTTGTCCCCATCGATCGGTAGAATTAAATGTGCGCCCTCCGGGAATCGAATTATGGACAACCCATGTTCCTCACAGTTATGAAGTTGCCTTGTTATTTCTATTATTAGGCGGTATCTATCTCCATCGCTTACCGGAAATCGATAGTTTGTTGGGGTTGGGCATCAATTTAGAGCAATTTTTACCTCACTTAGGAATGTCGCTTGCGGTGTTAATTATCCCGCCGCTGATTCCGTTAGTAGCTTATGCCGTCATGCAGGCAATTTACCGATTGGGACAAGCAAAAACTATCCCATTTACAACCTATAAACCTCTCTCATTTGTCTTTCTTGCCTATGGATATCTACCCCTAGTCTGGGGCGGTAGTTTGGCTCACTATTGGCGATTGGGTTTGCAGGAAGGCGGGCGATTGATTCCGGTAACTTTTGCCACTTTCGGACAAATTAGAGATGATTTGCCGAGTTTTGTAGGAGATCCAGCGGTGATTAGCTTTTTGCAAGGTTTTACTTTGATTGTCTCATTGTTGGTGACGATATTTGTGACTCAAAAAATTGCTAAGCGATCGATTAAATCTTTGATTCCTCAGCATTTAGCGAGTTTGTGCCTGATGGTGAGTTTGTGGTATGCGATCGTGGGTAACTAATGTAAAATAAAACCAGGAGGATTTACTATGAATTCACAACTTCAACAAGCGATCGATCTTGCTCAGTCACTGTCACTGACAGAACAGCTTGAACTACTTAAAACACTATCCGGTATTATCCAACGCACCCATTCTCTGGAAACTCAAGCTGCAATAACAGAGGAAGATACAGATTTTTCAATAGCAAGCTTTCGCCAATCTTGGCAGCAAGCCATGACTGGACAAACATTACCCCTTTCTCAACTTTAGGAGGGTTTAGCACAACTTCTGAAGAATCAGATGCTTTAGTCTTTTCGTTATAATCCCATGAGTAAACTGGCTGGAAGCAAACTATGTCAATACCGAAAAAAGGAACAAGAAAAATTATTGTAGATGGGGAACCTTTCGTCTGGCTAATCCGAAGACAAGCTGCTAATATGCAAGCAGAATCGGGAAATCTTCATGTTGCTGTCGAACACGCTGATAGATCGGGATCGGTGTTAGTTATTATCACCGATAGAGCTCATTCTCAAGGTTGGAATCCAACAACTAACTGTACATTTATGCCAGTAAGACCCTCTGATGTAGCACAATGGATACGGCAAGCGGTGCAACTCGGATGGCAGCCAATGCGATCGGGAATAACTTTTCAGGTGCAGATTGCAGGAGGATGTGCAGAAAAAATATATTAGAGCCGGGAGTGTCGATCGGCTATGCTGAAGATAGAAAATTCACACCGCCCTCAATCTCAAAATGCTACTCGTTCCTACGGCTGAACCAATTCCGCTTGTGGCTGATGCAAACGGTGTCATCCGCATTAGCACAACCAGAGTCACCTTAGATACAGTCCTTACAGCTTTTCTAGAAGGAGCCACAGCAGAAGAAATCCGGGAACAGTACCCGTCTCTTGAACTTTCGGATATTTATTTTGCGATCGGCTACTACTTGCGACACCAATCCGAAGTTGATGCTTATCTGATGGAACGTCAACGTCTTGCCGCAGAAGTTCAGCAGGAAGCAGAAAAGCGTTTTAACCCAGTTGGAATACGCGATCGCTTATTAGCAAGACGCAACCAAAAAGGGTAGTTTTATATGCTGCGATTATTGGCTGATGAAAACTTTAACAATCAAATTGTTCGGGGTGTTTTGCGGCGGAATCCCGATGTTGAGATTGTCCGCGTTCAAGATATAGGACTCAGAGAAGCAGACGATCCAACAGTCTTAGAATGGGCTGCGCTGCAAGGGCGGGTTGTACTAACTCATGATGTAGCAACCATGACAAACTTTGCCTACGATAGAATCGAAGCTGGTTTGGCGATGCCAGGGTTATTTGAAGTCAGCCGCCGTGTTGCAGTGGGTTTGGCGATTGAGGAAATTTTGCTGATTTCTGAGTGCAGTCTGGAAGGAGAATGGGAAGGACAAGTGCGATTTTTACCTTTACGCTAACTGCCATAAAATTGTCATAATTCAATTAATGATACAGATTTAATGTGACTTAATAAATACAATAAATCATTTGAAAGCTTGTGGATTGTGGGTCGATCGCACTTCACAAACACATATTTTTTACTAGGCATCCTGCTTGACAAATGGTATAAATTATGATATGAGTTGAGACTTGATTAAAATAGAAAATTAATTTTTGAATAGCAATTTATCAAACTTGAAAATGCAAGCGCGAACTTATGAGCGAATCCTCAACCAAACCCGCCAGAATTACCAAAGTTATTCCCGACAGCATCGCAGCAGAAATGGGATTTGATGCCGGAGATTCCATCGTCGCTGTCAACGGCCAAAAACCCCGCGACTTGATCGACTATCAATTTCTGTGCGCCGACGAATTTCTGGAACTAGAAGTTTTAGATGCTAAGGGCAAAACTCACAAATTAGAAATAGAAAAAGAGTATGACGAAGACTTGGGCGTTGAATTTGAAACTGCCCTCTTCGACGGACTAATTCAGTGCAACAATCGCTGCCCTTTTTGCTTTATTGACCAACAACCACCGGGAAAGCGGGAAACTCTCTATCTCAAAGATGATGACTACCGACTTAGTTTTCTTTACGGCAGCTATCTCACTCTCACCAATCTGACTGAAAAAGAGTGGAAACGAATCGAACAAATGCGGCTTTCTCCTCTCTACGTCTCTGTGCACGCTACGGAACCGGACGTGCGGATTAGGTTGCTGAAAAATTTCAGGGCTGGGAAGATTTTAGAGCAAATTAAATGGTTTCAAGAACGCCGCTTGCAAATTCACGCTCAAGTTGTGGTTTGTCCGGGAATTAATGATGGCGAACATTTGGAACGCACTTTGTTAGATTTGGCAAAGTTTCATACCGGAAATATCCCGGCTGTGGCATCGGTGGCTGTAGTGCCGGTGGGTTTAACTCGGTTTCGCCCTGCAGAAGATGAATTGATTGCTGTAACTGCCGAAAAAGCGCGGGAAGTTATCGCGCAAGTGCATCAAATTCAAGGGGTTTTGAGTCAGGGGAAAGGCCGCGGAAAAGCCAAGAAAAAGAATTCAAAATCTGGCTGTATTTGGCTGGCTGATGAATGGTTTTTAATCGCGGGTTTGGATTTGCCGTCGGCGGCTGATTATGAAGATTATCCCCAAATTGGTAATGGTGTGGGTTCTATCCGCCAGTTTATTGGGCAGTTTGAAGCGGCTTTTGCTAAGCTGCAACCGCTGCCGGTTATTGGGCCGCGCCAGTTGGTTTGGGTGGTGGGGAATGCTGTTGAAAAGGCTTTTGGGCCGATCGTACAACAACTAAACCAAATTCCCGGCTTGTCGGTCAACATGGCCGCACTCTCCAGCCGCTACTGGGGACAAACTATCACCGTCACGGGTTTGCTCACCGGGCAAGATTTGCTGGAAGCTTTGCAGGGGCGAGACTTGGGAGATGGCATCTTGCTGCCTTCGGTTATGCTAAAACAGGGTGAACCTCGTTTTCTCGATGACATGACCGTAGAACAGCTAGCTAGCTCGCTGAAAACCCGGATTTTGCCGGTGAGCGGAGTAGAGGAACTAATCTCAGGGGCGATCGGTCTGGCAACTGCTGAAGTTCAATTCTAAATTTTGAATCAAGCATTCAAAAGTTTAAGATGAGTAGGTAATTGTGACTTGTAAATGTTTAGTCCCGGCTACAGACTCGAAAATTGAGAACTCAATCTTGCTCTAAAATTGTCTCTAGAATTGCAGTAATTAAAAAATTATGCGTGTTTTTCGTCAAATCGTCGTGGTCGGAGTGGGCGCTGCAATTACTTTCAGCAACGCCGCACAAACTGCTTCGGCCCAGCCCCCGGCTCAATCTCTCGACAGCTCTGCCAGCTTAAATCAGCTCGAATTAGGCCCGAATATTCGATCGACCTCAAACACAGCGTCAGAACCAGCATCAGAGCCCGAAGAATCGATCGCCCTTAACCCCCCAACCTCCGAGGCGGATCGGCAAGGGGAAGCAAATATCGCAGCAACTGAGCCAACCAAGCCCGAGCAAGCATCAAAGCCCCAACAGGCTGCTCCGGCTTCCCCTGCAACTCAGTCTGCACAGAAGGCGCAGTCTGGAACGCCCGCAAATACAGTCTCTCAGCAGCCAATTCCGAGCGGCCCAAACAGTGTTCCGGCGCCCAATTTGCCAGCACTAACTCCCCGCGGCACTCCCATCGAAAGTTTCCCCCCAGTCACCCCGAAGGGCATTTTAGAAACCAACCCTCCGGCTTCCCTAGAACCCAACCCGAATCCGCTGCTGTTTCCGACAAAGCCCGAGGATGTCAGGATCGAGCAAACAGAGTCAATTACCTTGCAGCAGGCTATAGACCTCGCCCGCCGCAACAGTCAAACTTTGCAAATCGCCGAGAAACAACTCGAACAAAGTCGATCGGCCGTGCGCGAACAACAAGCTGCTTTATTTCCAGACTTGACTTTTCAAATGAACGCGAGCCGCCAAGTCAGCGCCAGCGGACAGATTGGGGTGCAGTCCCGGCTACGCCGCAATGAGACTTTGCCGGCCAACCAACAACTGCCGGCGAATTCTCCCGAGTTCGACAATTTCGGCAGCACCAGTCTCAACAACAGTTTGCAGTTGAGCTACGACCTCGACATTTTCGGCCGCCGCAATGCTAACATCCGCGCGGCTAGGGAACAGTTGCGCTTTCGGGAACTCGATTTGGAGCGCCAAGCCGAGCAACTCCGCTTCGACACTGCTGAGGCTTACTACAATTTGCAAAACTCCGACGGACAAGTTGCTATCCGCCAAGCTTCTGTGAGAAATGCCCAGCAAAGTTTGCGGGATGCTGAAGCTTTGGAACGGGCCGGGGTAGGAACCAGGTTTGCGGTGTTGCAAGCTCAGGCAAATTTGGCTAACGAACAGCAGCAACTCTCGGTGGCCCGCCGCGACCAGCGAGTGGCCCAGCGCCGGCTGGCTGAGCTTTTGAATATCAGCCAGTCGGCAAACTTGACGGCGGCTGACCCGGTGGAGCAAGCTGGCTCTTGGCGGCTGTCTTTGGAAGAGAGTATCGTGCAGGCTATTAAGAATCGCCCTGAGTTGGAACAGCAGTTGGTACAGAGGGATATCAGCAAGCAGCAAAGGCGATCGATTCGGGCGGGGGGACTGCCTCAAGTCAGTGTCAGCGGTTCCTACAACTTCCAGGGGGTAACTTCTGACAATCCAGACCCGTTTTCTACTCGCGGCTGGGGAAGCGGCTATGCGCTGCAAGCGAATCTGACTTGGAATATCTTTGATGGGGGTGCGGTGAGGTCGAGGATCAAACAGCGGGATGCTGATATTGCGATCGCCGAAAGTCGATTTGACCAACTCCGCAACCAAGTGCGCCGGGAAGTGGAACAAGCGTATTTTGGCTTGGAGTCGAGTTTTGAGAACATCGAAACTTCTGAGGCGGGGGTTTTGCAGTCGAGGGAAGCTCTGCGTCTGGCGAGACTGCGGTTTCAAGCTGGCGTGGGTACTCAGACGGATGTGATTCAGGCGGAAACTGATTTGACTAGGGCTGAGAGAAACCGATTGTCGGCAATTGTCACCTACAACCTGGGGCTTTCGTCTCTCCAGCGGGCTGTGAGCAATCTTCCCAGTAATAACCTCTCGGATGCTCCTTGATAGGAGTTTGCCCCAAAAAATGCCACTGTAGGTCAACTCCAAACCCATATCCGATCGGTCATTCCCAATTTTCAAATCTCAAATCTCAAATGCTATGAGATTGGGTTGGGTTGGCTTGGGTTGGGTTGGGGCGATCGACCTTTAATCGCAAAGGATGAGACATCGGGTATGAAACGTTCGACACATTAGTTAATATTTGGTTAGAGAGCTCCATGTCAACTGCGTTAAGGAATCGGTAATGGCCAATATCAAGTTTGTGAAGGAAAATCAGGAAGTCATCGCAGCAGATGGAGCCAATTTGAGGCTCAAAGCTCTAGAAAACCGCATCGACTTGTACACGTTTTCGGGAAAGATGATGAATTGCGGGGGCTACGGTCAATGCGGCACCTGCATTGTGGAAATTGTCGAGGGAAGTGAAAACCTCTCGCCCCGTACTGATTTTGAGAACCGCAAGCTCAAGAAAAAGCCCGAAAACTATCGGTTGGCTTGTCAAACTACCGTCAACGGCCCGGTGAGCGTGAAGACTAAGCCGTAGCTAGGGTTTGCCAAGTTCTAGGGAAGAGGAAGAAGGAAGGAGGAAGACGGAAGACGGAAGGCGGAAGAGGGAAGAAGCTGTAGACTTCTGGGGTTCTCGGGTTCTCGGGTTCTCCGAGGCTCCGAGGCTCCGAGGCTCCTTCTGTCTTCGAGTTTTCCTTTGGCCTTTGAGTGGTATCCTAGTAGTGTGTGTTTTCCTATTTTTTGATAGAGGCGGGGGTCTTCATGGAAGTTAATGATTTAGGTTTTGTGGCAACCATTCTGTTTGTATTGGTTCCCAGCGTTTTTCTCATCATTCTGTACATTCAAACGGCTAGCCGTCAAGGTGGAAAAGAATAGCAATTGCTGCTATTTTTGTCTGGCAAAAGCTAGTAGTCAAAAAAAGCGCCAACAGTTTTTTTCTGGGGCGCTTTTTTTGTGAACTGTTTGGGAACGAAAATTTAATTATATCAATTTCGGTTGCACTCATACATGATGTTAACTGTTAACTGTTAACTGTTAACTGTTGACTGTTGACTGTTGACTGTTAACTGTTGACTGTTGACTGTTGACTGTTGACTGTTGACTGTTGACTGTTGACTGTGAATCGAACAACTGAAAATTGCACCGAGATAGGTGGTGACTTATAAAAATCATTCATGAATTTCTCTCTAAGTTATCACCTGACAATGCAGCCGGAAACGATATTACTTAGGAATACAATTTAGTAATTGCTGGTTACCAGACTTTTGTCGCTAACAAGCAAAATAAGCAAATCGCTTAAACGATTTGCTTGCCATTCCTAGGAAGATTTTAGCTACTTTCTTCACAATCTCAAAACTGACGCACGCCGGGAATAAATGGTGCTGAGGTTTTGAGATTGCTAGCGGATGATCGAGAATTACTCGCACTCGCCGCACCCCACCGCTGGCGGTGAGAGTCTAGCCGACGACTGTGCGGGCTAGCAAGACGGGACAGTTGGCGTAGACTCTCACGTAGTCCGAGAGGGAATTTCCTAGGAGTCGATCGAGATCCAAAAAGTTTTTGGCAACATTGGGCCGCCGATCCGGGGAACCGATTACTAATAAATCGGCATTCACTTCGTCTGCAATCCGACAAATTTCTTCCCCGGGCTTACCTGTGGCACTCACGCAGCGGTAGCTAACTCCCAGTTGTTTCGCGAGGGCTACTGCGGAAGCTAATACTGGGTCTTTTTCAGCATTTGCTGTTACATCTTCGGTGGATTTTCCAGTCAAATCTTTGGTGACGTGCACTAAAATTATCTGTCCGCCGCTGACTTCTTTGACAAAAGATAGGGCTAGTTCTAAGGATTGTTTGGCGGATTCAGATGGGTCTAGGGCCACCATGACTCGCCGGATTTTTTTGACGTAGATGTCGTCTTTGACCAACAGCATCGGTCTGGATGTTAGCTGGAAAACGTACTGGCTGACTGAGTTTTCCAAAATCGATTGCAGCCGTCCCAATCCCCGAGAACCCATAATCACTAAGTCGGATTGTTCTTCTTCTGCGACTTGGCAAACTGTGGTTTTTGGGTCTCCCTGTTTCAACCGGGGATTGACTTTGTTGGGATCGATTTTTAAGGACTGGACTGCTTGTGCTAAAATCTTGCCTCCTTCTTCCAACTTTTGGGCCATGCCGTCGGATGTCACTTGGGGCGGCACGACGTGCAATACGGTGACAGAGCTTTGTTGCAAGGAAGGGATGTCCATCAACATATTAAACATCTCTTCGCACAAGCCACGACCGGCGACGGCTACTAAAATTTTTTCTATCATGGTTGTTTTTTGCAGTAAAAACAGTTGAGTTTTCTTGTGCGACTCTCTCACTAGAGCGTTGGTACTCTAGGGGGTCAATGTCAAGCATAGGCCTGAAGTTTGCTTTATGATTTGTAGAAATGTAGCGTTTTGGAACAATTTGTAACGTGTTAGAGAACGATCGAACTCAACCAGAACTCGCACCGACTGGTGCTATTCAAAATCGACCCGGTATGGACTCTGAGGGCTGGTTTGAATATTTGGTGCGAGTCTACCCTCACCATACTGACTATTCGGGTATGGTTTGGCACGGGACTTATCTGGCTTGGATGGAGGAAGCGCGGGTGGAAAGTTTGCGCTCTCTCGGTATTGAGTATGCGGAGTGGGTGGCGCAGGGTTTGGAATTGCCCGTGGTGGAGCTTTCGCTGCGCTACCACCGCTCTGTGCAAATGGGTCAATTGGTGGCTGTCAGAACGCGGGTGGCGGCGAGTGAGGGTGTGCGGCTGCTTTGGGATTACGAAATTCGATCGCCCGATACGCAGGAATTATACGTGACGGCGCAGGTAACTTTGGTTGGTGTCGATCGGGACAAGGGCAAGATTATCCGCCAATTGCCGCCGGCGCTCAAGGAAGCTTTGACAAAACTTTCTGTTAAACCTTCAACCTAAGCTGCTGTTAACTACCAAAAATATAGTCCTGCACGGGTCGCCAGAAACTGGGTTTTTTGCCAAAAATTTGGTTGTAGCCCTTGATGCCAACAAAAAACCCGGTTTCTTAAGTAAGGAGTGCGTAATTCCTGACCGGGTTTTGGCATTCTTCTAATTTATACTTTCAGCCTTGGTGGGACTTTTCAATAATGTCAAAAAAATTGGAATTAGCCGAAGAAAATATTGACATTCAGCACAATATTTTGGCAAATAATCAGTTAATACCTGCGTCAATAGCAGAAGAAACAACGATTGTTTCTGGAAACCCGGACAATTTAAACAACGGTGAATTAGCTGACGACAGTCAAGGTAAAATTTGGGCGATCGTCTCGCTGTCTGTGGCGCTGCTGGCGGTGTCCCTGGCGGCCATTTTTATTCGGTTGAGCGAACGGGAAATCAGTCCGAATGCTACGGTTTTTAACCGCTTGTGGATAGCAACTGCGGTATTTGGAATTTGGAACGGGGCGGGGGAAGCGCGCCGCCGAATGTCTGGGAATGTAGTTGAAGCGCGATCGAACTACACTCTGAAGGATGTGATGTTATTAACAGCCGTCGGCGTGGTTTCTTCTGCTTCTCTCGGTTTCTGGGCCTGGTCGCTAACTCAAACTAATGTCGCTAATTCTACCGTACTTCGCAACTTAACTCCTTTATTTACTACTTTGGGGGGATGGCTGCTGTTGGGACGGCATTTTGACAGCAGGTTTTTGCTGGGATTGGTAGTGGCTTTGTCAGGCGCAATTGCGATCGGCACTACCGACTTACAAATCGCGGGAGACAATTTTACCGGGGACATAGCTGCTTTGTTATCCGCAATGTTTTATGCAGCAAATCTGCTGATTGCGGAAGATTTGCGAACCAAGTTCCCGGCGACAACTATATTGATGTGGCGCTGTTTGATTGGTAGCCTCTTGATTTTGCCCTTGGTTTTGCTGGAGGGCGATCGAATTTTCCCTTATTCTTGGGAGGGATGGCTGACTGTAATTGCCTTAGCCGTGATTTGTCAAGCTTTTGGCCAAGGACTTCTCATCCACAGTCTCGGCACTTTGTCATCGGGATTTGTCGCCCTTTTTCTGCTCCTAGAACCAGTAATTACGGCGATTATTGCCTGGATGCTATTTTCGGAAAATTTGAGCTTGTTTAATTGGTTCGCTTTCTCTGTAGTTTTGGCTGGAATATATTTAGCCAAATCGAGCAAATATGCCGATCGCAAATAAAACAAAAAAGGAAAAAACTTAAATGGTAGCAACATCAACCGGTATAAATTCCTGGCATTACGAATTGAGTTTGCTCCCTCAATACTTAGAAAAGCTGTTTGCCAAACTGCGGATTGCTGTGGTATTCGGCGGCAACTGCGATCGCCAGGGAGCCGTAATTTACAAAACGCACAATCCCCGTTCTTGGAAAAGCTACGAAATCGTCGCCCGCGAGATTGCCCGAGCATTAACCGAAATCGGCTTTCAGCACGTCTTTGTCATCCCTGATGACATGAACTTGCCCGCACAACTAAAAGAACAAAAAATCCATTTAGTCTGGCTAAATACGGGCGGAGTGCAGGGCTACAATCCTGTTTGTCACACTCCCGCCTTGTTAGAAATGTTGGGAATGCCCTATGTCGGTCACAATCCTTTAAACAGTTCTACTTTAGACAACAAACACGCTTTTAAACGGGAACTGCAATCAGTCGGAATAAAAACTGCTCCGTTTATGACTTGGCACCCTTCCCAAGGAATTTTTAAACCTAATTTGCACGAGCGTTTTGCCATAGTCTTCGGTGATTATCGAGGGCCTTTTATTGTTAAACCAGTATCCGGCCGGGCTTCGCTGCAGGTTCATTTTATTGACAAAATTGAGGGCTTATCTCAGGCGGTTTCAGAAGTTCACCGAGAAACTCATAATACGGCTTTAATTGAAAAATATTTGCCAGGAAGAGAATTTTGTGTAGCGGTTTGTGGTTATGTAACTCATGCTAAAGGCTGTTTTACCAAAAATCCAAAACCCTTTGCCTTTTCCACGGTAGAACGAGTTTTTGAACCGGAGGAACGCATCTTTACTTCTATGGATCAAAAGGCGATTACGGCAGATCGCGGGCGGTTGATGGGGGAGGAAGAACCAGAACTCAAACAAAGGTTAATTGAGTTAGCTTGCAAAATATATTGGGAGTTTAGTTTGAACAGTTTGGTGCGGATTGATGTCAGGAGTGATGCTGAGGGTTCACTTTATGTTTTGGAAGCAAATCCGAAGCCAGATCTAAAACATCCAGACGAAAATGTGACAAGTTTGGTTACTTTGGGCTTGGCGGAATACGGGATGAGTTATAACGATTTAATTTTTAGTTTGCTGGCGGATCGGTTGGATTATTTGTTGACTCAACATATCGCGATTATTCCTCATATTGTGGATTTACTTCGCTAATTGAACTTTGACAAAACATCTTGTAGGGCGTGCATTGTACGCCGTTGCATTCAAATTTATTGCCAATCTACTGTTGGAGGATTATGCCTTCGCTCCCCCGCTGCCCCCGCATCGAAAAGGGGAGCGGAAAATATCAAAGTCAACCCCTACTCCCAGACTATCCGGGGGAGTAGGGGGGTATGGGAGGGGGAGCGAGACGCGCGTATCAACGAGAAATACAAAGGTTTTTAGGGTTGACTTGACAGCAATGCAACAGACACCTTACCTGTTGCATTTATGTAAATAAATATAAATTGCCGAGCCAAGTAAAAAAAATGCGCGCAAGTTGTGATAGCTTTGAGCAAGAACACGATTTGTGGATGTCCATTTTTTGGGCAAGCATCAGGGCAATTCAATTTATATAGATTAGATAAACCAAATGGAAGCATTACTTTTATTAATAGGATTTGGAGGCGGGGCATTAGTCTGCTGGCTAATTTTGAATAAGCGAAATTCACGAAATTTGGTGCGGATGCACGGCTCGCAGGAGGCTATATCGAAGTTAGCGTCGCAGTTGGATGCCAGAACTTCGGAATTGCGCCAAAAAACCGAGATGGAAAATCAGCTTAATTCTGAATTGTCTCAGTTGCAAAATCGCTTGGAAAGTGTCACTAGCGAGCAGGATTTATTAAATAATCAGGTGTCGGAATTGGAAGGGTTTATGGCCCAAATTGCTGAAGAGCGATCGCAAGTTGATGCTTTGATTGCTGATTTGCAGTTTCAGTTAGAAAGCGCAGGGCAAGCTCAGTCGCAGTTACCGGAATTGGCGGAACTTCAAAATCAGCTAGAAGTTGCGGATCTGGAGCGATCGCAACTTGTAGCTCAAATCCTGGAAATGCAAGCAGAGCGAGAGGCGCTGGATGCAGAGAGTGCTCTATTTCGCGATCGGCTGTCGGAATTTGGCAGTCAGTTAGAAACAGCCAGTCAAGGTAAATTGCAGCTACAGTACCAGTTGTCGGAAATTCAAATTAAGTTCGAGCGCTCAATTCAAGAGCGGGAGCAACTGCATTCTCAACTGTCGAATTTGCAAGCTCAATTGGAAAGTGCAGAACAAGAACAGGAAATACTCAATTCTCAATTGGAAACTGCTCGCCAACAAGCACAACAACCTCAATCTGAATTATTAGAGTTGGAAACACAGTTAGAAGCTGCCAATCGAGATAAAATGCAGTTAAACTCTCAATTATCTGAGCTACAAAATCAATCACAGACAGTTATTGGAGAGCGAGAAAAACTGCTTTTGCAGTTGTCAGAATTGCAGGCTCAAGTAAATCCCAGCGAGGGAGATAACTCCCAACTTCTGTCTCAATTATCGGAACTGCAAGCTCAATTAGAAACTGCTAACACTGAGCGATCGCAGCTTGCGGCTCAACTCTCGGAATTTCAAACTCAAATTGAGCAAGCAAACCAAAATCAAAATCAACTGCAATCTCAAATATCCGAGTTAGAAACCCAGTTAGAAAGCGCGCATCAAATTCGCTCAGGATTGGAATCACAGCTTGCGGCTCAACTCTCGGAGTTCCAAAGTCAAGTCGAGCAAGCCAACCAAAACCAAAATCAACTGCAATCTCAAATATCCGAGTTAGAAACCCAGTTAGAAAGCGCCCATCAAATTCGCTTAGAATTAGAATTGCAGCTTGCGGCTCAACTCTCGGAATTTCAAACTCAAGTCGCGCAAGCCAACCACAATCAAAATCAACTGCAATCTCAAATATCCGAGTTAGAAAGTCAGTTAGAAAGCCCGAATCAAATTCGCTCAGAATTGGAATCGCAGCTTGCGGCTCAACAGTCGGAATTCCAAACTCAAGTCGAGCAAGCCAACCACAATCAAAATCACCAACAATCTCAGATATCTAAGTTAGAAACTCAGTTAGAAAGCGCGACTCAAATTCGCTCAGAATTGGAATCACAGCTTGCGGCTCAACAGTCGGAATTCCAAACTAAAATTGACACAGCCAACAAAAATCAAAATCAACTGCAAGTTCAAATATCCGAGTTAAAAACTCAGTTAGAAAGTGTGACTCAAATTCGCTCAGAATTGGAATCACAGCTTGCAGCTCAACAGTCGGAATTCCAAACTCAAGTCGAGCAAGCTAACCAAAACGAAAATCAACAGCAATCTCAGATATCCAAGCTAGAAACTCAGTTAGAAAGTGTAAGTCAAATTCGCTCAGCATTGGAATCACAGCTTGCAGCTCAACAGTCGAAATTCCAAACTGAAATTGACACAGCCAAGCAAAACCAAAATCAACTACAGTCTCAAATATCCCAGTTAGAAAGTCAGTTAGAAAGCCCGAGTCAAATTCGCTCAGAATTGGCATCTCAGATTGCAGCTCAACAGTTGGAATTTCAAACTCAAATTGACACGGCCAACCAAAATCAAAATCAACTACAATCTCAAATATCCGAGTTAGAAAGTCAGTTAGAAAGTGTGACTCAAATTCGCTCACGATTGGAATCTCAGTTAGAAACTGCTAACAGAGAACGATCGCAACTTGATGCTCAAGTCTCAGAACTTCAAAGTCAAATCGAGACACCCAACGAGAATCAAGCTCAATTGCAACGTCAAGAATCTGAGTTAGAACATCAGTTAGGAACAGTCAATCAAGAAAGCTTGGAGTTACAATCGCCAATTGTCGAAAAGGGCGATCGAGAAATTCCCAAGGCTGAATTAGCAGACAAAATTGAAGAATCCGCCTCACAAACAATAGTTGATAAAAGTCAAGGCCTTGTCGTTTGCCAAAAAGGTCAAGGCGATTATACTACTATTAGCGAAGCGGTAAAAAATGCGGCTTCGGGTACGCGCATTTACGTACAGCCCGGTTTGTATCGAGAAAGTTTAATCATCGACAAATCTGTCGAAATTATCGGCAACACAGAAGCGGGTAGCGTCACTGTGGAAAGCACCGACTCAAACTGCATTCAAATGCAAACCGACAGCGCTTTAGTCCGAAGTTTGACACTGATCGCCACGGGGAAATATTATGCTGTAGATATTCGTAGAGGCGAGTTAATTTTAGAAGACAGCGATATCACTTCTGCCAACTATTCTGTGGTGGTAATTTGTGGCTCCGAGGCGAGTTCGGTAATCCGCCGCTGTCAAATTCACGATGCAATATGGAACGGGATTTTTATCTCGGATAATGGGAAAGCAACGGTGGAAGATTGCAATATTTATAATAACGGCAGTCTGGGAATCGGTGTCGGATTGGGAGGAAAATTGATCGTGCGCCGCTGTCGGATTAATAGTAATGAAGGTGAGGCGATTGTAGTTTACAGAGATGGCATTGCTACAGTAGATGATTGCGATTTAACGGGTAATACTGGCGGTGCTTGGCGGATTGCAGATAACGGATATGTGCGCGGTAAAAATAATCAAGAATAGAAGAAGGCAGTAGTCAGTTGGCAGTTGGCAGTTGGCAGTTGGTAGTTGGTAGTTGGCAGTTGGCAGTTGGCAGTTGGCAGTTGGCAGTTGGTAGTTGGCGGTAGTCATTAGTCCTTAGTCCTTAGTCATTAGTCCTTAGTCAACAGCTAACAGCTAACAGTCAACAGCTAACAGCTAACAATTCTAAATCCCTAACAAGCGAGCGGGATTTTTTTTCATCATTAAATCAATTTCAGGTTGAGAAATGCCTTCATCCATCAACTTTTCTACAAATAATTTGTAACCTTCTGCAGGTAAAGGATCGGGTTTTCTTCCCAAATCTGTGCTCAGAATAAAATGCTCGGCTCCGATGAGTTTAATGGCTGCTACCATCTGATTAATGGAAACGTGATGCCAGTTTTTGTGTCCGTCATCGGCGGCATTTTCTCCCATCAAATCGTTGACAAATGCTAATTCTAGAAACGCTCCCATCTGGGCTGCTGTTTGCATATTTTCTAGGGACAAACCGGGTACATCTGCCATTGCGTGGGTAATCAGGATGTTTTTAATGTTGAGAAGTCTGGCTTGCCGGACAACTGCCATAACTTCGGCTGAGGAAATGTGTCCGGTTTCCAATACTAAATTATCTCTAGCTACTATCTTGAGTACCGCTGCTGTTTCTGGTAAAAGTTTGCCGTTTTCTGCTACTTTAATCCCGATTCCCGATTTGTGAAAAACCTTTAAATGATGATTGGAATCAACGGTTGGCAGCCACACTACTTTACCGTATTTGCCGCCGATGCGGTGCATTGCTTCTACAGCTTGGGGATTAATCCCGCCTACGGAATGATTGAGAACAATTCCCCCGAAAACTTCGATTTGCGGTACAATTTTATTGACTAGAACTGCCCGTGCTGCGGTGCTGCCATAGTGATTTTTTAAGACAACTGCTTTCATGTGCGCGCTGGCGGCAAATTTAGCTACCTCAAAATCATCCAACCTGCGGGGAATCACATCAGGAGACGAATGGATGTGAAAGTCGATCGCACCTTCAATGATACTTTTTTGTGAGTCCATCGGCTGCAACTGTCCGACAGCATAAACTGGCAGACAAAACCAATAGCAAAAAATTAAAACTAACGTAAAAAAAACAGCCTGCATTCATCCCCTCTTTGCTTCTCTCCTCTGCGCCCTCAGCGTCCTCTGCGGTTCATTACCTCTTAAATAAAAGACTTAACCACACTTGCCAAATCTTCTGCAAACTCTTCATGCAAACCCAAAGTTCCCGGAATAACTCGCGATTCCACTCCCGGTAATTGAGCTAATACTTCCATTTCCGCCTTAGATTTGGGCGGCGCTTTTTCCGCAACTACAACCATCACCGGTACTGTCAATCCTTGGAAGTTGGCGACAAATTCTTCCCGCGTTTTTGCCGGATCTAAACCACCAGTCACAAAAGCCGCCGAACCAAATCTCGCGCCTGCTTGTTGAGTGACTTTCCGCTTATTTTGAATGAAATCCGCTGTGACTTTGGCGTCATCGGCGTAGACGTGGCGGCGGTACATCAAACTCAGGAATGACGGCGCAGTGTTCAATTTGTACAGGAATTGACCGATTAAGGGTGATCGTACTAATTCTCTCACCATTCCGTGCCAACCCCTTTGCTGTTTGCTCATTGTCGGCAAAGGCCCGCGCCAAGTCGGTGCAGCTAACACAATCTTTGACCAAACATTCGGCTTTGATTGCGCTAATTGCATCGCATAACCCGCAGCGTGACCGGCCGCAACTACAGCCACAGGAGTTTTAAAAACTGACTCTACAAAATCCTTCAAAAACTGATGGTATAATTGCGGTTCGTAGTCGGTGCGCGGCCGCGAAGATTCGCCGAAACCAGGCCAATCTACACTCACAACTTGAAAATTGGGAGCTAACAACTCTGCTAAAGGACGCATTTCTTCCCGCGTTGAAACCGTACTGAAAGCCGGCAGCAACAATACGGGTTTTCCTTCTCCTCTGGTTTCGTAAATAACATCAATCTGTGTTTCTTTCCAGTTCCAGAGATATTTCTGAACAGTCGCGGGATAGTTGCTAGAATTAGATTTGGTTAAATCTGCAGTCTGAATCATGGCTGTTTTTCCGGTTAGTTTGCTTCTGCTTGCGCGCTCAATTCGCAAGCCACTGCTTTATTTTTCATCATTTGAAAGATGTTATAAAATCCGTTAGCGCGGGAAGGTGTCAGGCTCACATTCAATCCCGTATCTTGAATAAAATCTGGGGTAATGCTAACTATTTCAGCAGGCGTTAATCCGCTCAAACCTTCCACAAGCAAGCCAACTAATCCTTTGACTAACTGAGCGTCAGAATCGCCTTGATACAAAACTTTTCCGTCGGTCAAATTTGCGGTAATATAAACTTGCGATACGCAACCCGAAACTTTGTTTTCTGGGAGTTTATCGCTTTCGTTAAATGCTGGGAGTCGCTTTGCATACCACAGCAGTTGTTCGTAGCGCTGTTTCGGATCGGAGTGTCGCTGAAAGCGCTGGACGATTTTAGCTAGGGCTGCGGGTAGCGCGGTATTTGCGGACATGATTTCGAGTAGCGGTTGAATTTGCTGATCTTGTACATTCTATTGTACCAGTAGGGCGATCGATATAGTCCTGGATGCACCGATCGCCAGAAATCGGGTTTCTGACACCCGCGCACATCCAAGAAACCCGGTTTCTGCGATAATTTACGCATCCCCACCAAAATTGAGGAAGAAACCGGGTTTCTGACACCTCGCGCACATCCAAGAAACCCGGTTTCTGCGATGCTGTTGTTAGTGTTTTGCGGTACTAAATTAGTAGCAAAAAAATTAAAAACGATAGTATTTCCCGCCGTTACAATAGCGCAACAGATTAGCTAAAAAACCCGGTTTTTTTGGTCTTGATGTGTCAGTCCTGAATTAGTCAGATCGTTTAGGTAGAGAATCCTGTTTAGGAAGATGCAGCTTTGCTATTTGCGATCGCACTATTGCTATTGGGACAAACAATGCACCGCTAGCCAAACCGATCGCCAACCGAAACCCCAACTCTAAAAAACCCTCTAGCTTCCGTTCTGGAACTGGTTCCATCGCAACTTTGTATTGAATCAATTGCATCGGAGATTTTCTTCGTTCAAAGGGGTGGACTGAGGTTGGAATTCTTCCCATCCTTTGCAGATTTGCTCGTAACATTGCGAGGGCGAAATCGGTAGATTTCGCAGATAAAAGAACGTGACTTCCCGACCGGATTCCAGCAGCAGAATGATGTCTTTACTTGGGTTATAGGTATCTGCAGCTTGCAAAATATGACCGTTCATGTGGTGATTTTGCAGGATGGCGGTGTCGGGAGCCAATAACCAAGCATTGAGAAAGGGAGCCAAACGACTGCGGGGAACAAAATGCGATTGGAATGTTTCACCAGTAACTCCCATCAATGGGTTATTAAGACTACAAATTACTGCGCCTCGTTCACCATTCAGATAGCCAACCCAAGCGTTATAGCCTAACACCAGCAGATTAGTTGCAATAAAGGATTGCTGCCAATCTTCGCTATTTGTTTCAGATGTCATCATCTATTAAATATCCAGTATCAAGTTATCAACCTATGCGAAATATGAATTGAGTTGAATTTAGGCATTAAGAGCGAAAGTTTTAGGGTGTCAAACTTGGTTGAAATTCCTCCCATCGCCTACAGACTTGTTCGTAGCAATCTGCAGGAGGAATGGCTAGTTTGCTTAATAGATTTACCTCTGTTTGACGACCAAATTTCAGCAATAGCAGAATATCTTGCTCTGGATTGTACTTAACAGTTGCTGCTATCACAGATGGAATATTCGATGAGTCAACGGATAGCGATCCCAGATAAAATTCCATCAAATTCACAGGAATAAACTGAATGTCAAAAGGAATTGATTCGAGGCTTGTCATTGTAGAACCAAGAACTTGAGTATCTACATCACAGACCACAACACCCCGCCCGAAAGACTCAAATCCCTTCCATCCTGTATAACCAATAACCAGCAAATTGGTGTGAATAAATCCCTGTTGCCAATAGCCAAAATTTCCTTGCCAAACGCTATTTTCCGGTCGCATTTACTTCCTCCCGCAGGATTTTAGCAGCTTCCACCATATTTTTTAGCGCCGGAATTACTTCTTCCCAACGTCGTGTTTTCAAGCCACAATCGGGATTTACCCAAATTTGTTGAGTTGGTAGATTAGCAATGCCAGTTCGCAGTTGTTGCAAAATCTGTTCTGTCGTTGGCACCACTGGACTGTGGATGTCATACACGCCATTACCCACTTGATAGGTGTAACCTGCGGCGGTTATTTCATGCAGCGTTTGGTTATTGCTGCGGCTATTTTCAATCGAAATTACATCGGCATCTAACCGTTCAATATCTTTGATGATATCGCCAAATTCGCAGTAGCACATATGCGTGTGAATTTGAGTTTGAGGATGAGCGCTTGCGGTAGCCAGAAGAAACGCATCTACAGCCCAAGACAGGTATTGATTCCAGTTTTCTACTTTCAGAGGTAAGCCTTCGCGCAATGCTGGTTCATCTACTTGAATTACTTGCGCTCCTGCTGCTTCTAAATCTGCTATTTCATCGCGCAATGCCAAAGCTATTTGAAATGCTTGTGTCTGTCTGGAAATATCGGTGCGCGGATATGACCAATTTAAAATTGTTACGGGGGCTGTTAGCATTCCCTTAACGGGTTTTTGCGTCAATGATTGCGCTACTTTGAACTCGCGTACAGTCATTGGATCGGTGCGAACAACATCACCGTAAATAATCGGCGGACGCACGTAACGGCTGCCGTAGCTTTGTACCCAGCCATTTGCCGTGAAGGCGAATCCATCCAACTGTTGTCCGAAATATTCCACCATATCGGTGCGTTCAAATTCGCCATGCACCAACACATCTAGGCCAATTTCTTCTTGGATTTTAATGCTATCGGCAATTTGAACGTCGATCGCAGCTTGATAGTTTTCTTGACTCAATTCACCCTTTTTGTAGCGCAGCCGCAGTTTTCGCACTTCCGGGGTTTGAGGAAACGAGCCGATCGTTGTGGTGGGAAAAATGGGCAGAGAAATCTGTTTCGACAACCGCAAGCCGTAGGATAATTTGCGTTGAAAGTCATTGGTTGTCAGGCTGTTCAGGCGTTCCTGTACGGCAATATTGGTAGGGCTAAACTCCTCGAAGGTTGTCCAAGCATTGCTAATTTTAGCGCGATCGCTTCCAGTCTCTTCTCCGGCTAAACTGCGTGCCAAAAACTTCACAGCTTGCAGTTTTTGTTCGGCAAAACTCAACACGTTGCGGAGAGGTTCTGGCAACTTTGTTTCCCGTGCGGCATCGTAGGGAACAAACTGCAATGATGCCGACGGCTGAATTACAATATCCGGCGTAATTCGCTGAATCTGTTGCAGCACTGGCAGCACTTGTTCTGGACGAATTTGCCAAATATTGCGAGCATCTACAATTCCCACACCCAATCGTTTATCAGCAGGAAATCCCTGTTCTTTAAGCAATTTTAAATTGCATCCGCGAGTGAAATCTAAGCTAATTTTAGCAACTGGTAACTGTATCACCCAAGGATAGGTATCTCCCAAATCATCAAAGTAAGTAACTAAATCGATGGGAAGTTTAATTTCAGCGAAGGAAGTATAGGTTGACTCAAAGGCTTCTTTGAATTGGCCAGCATCACCCAGAACTAAGGCAGGTTCGTGAATTTGCACTTCAGAAATACCCAAGTTTTTTAAGGCTTTCAGCAATGCCAGATAACGCTCTCGCAATCTTGAAATTGCTTCATTCAAGGGTATGTCAAACCGACTCAATCGCAATAAAGTAATGGGGCCTAAAACAATAGGAATTACTTTTTCGCCTAATAAAGTTTGAGCGCGATTAACTGTTTCGAGAAAGTCGCTAAAATCAGCAGGCTGCCATTCTGAGGGAATTTCTGGCACTAGGTAGTGATAGTTGGTGTCGAACCATTTAGTCATTTCTAACGCAGGTATCCCTTCTTTGCCCCGCGCCATTGCAAAGTAGCGCTCTAAACCTGATAAATCCCGAAAGCGATCGGGGATTAACCCCAGGCGAACTGTCCAATCCAGAACACTATCGTAAAGGGTAGTATCGCCAACACCGATGCGATCTATACCTGTTTTTAGCTGTATTTGCCAGTTTTCTATTTCTACTTTTCTGACTGTTTGCAGTAAATTATTGGCATCTAATTTGCCACTCCAAAATGCTTCTAGTGCGATTTTAACTTCGCGATTTTTACCAATGCGAGGATATCCAATTGTTGCAGTTAAAATTGACATGATTTTTCTCTCTTAAGTATGGGTTTCAATAGCATCATCAGTACAAATAGCGATATTACAAAGAGCGATCGCAATTGATATCGTGTCCGATTGGTTCGTAGTACGGACTGAAGTCGGCACTACAAACGGTTTTTGTGATGGTAATGAACCGGACATTAGATG
The DNA here is from genome assembly GCF_036700765.1 of Microcoleus sp. S1D4. Lineage (NCBI taxonomy): Bacteria > Bacillati > Cyanobacteriota > Cyanophyceae > Oscillatoriales > Microcoleaceae > Microcoleus > Microcoleus sp. S1D4. The sequence continues at coordinate 155,785 of NZ_JAUBPP010000009.1, read as the reverse complement.
ACTGAATTTTTACTATTGATATTTGCTGAATGATCCAGTTGAGTCTTTGATATTCCATAGAAACTCTGTCGGAAACTAAGGGGTATCCGATGCAGAATTTTCTACAGCAATGTCATCAGAATGTAATGTGACGCCTCAAAGGTGAAACCGTCTGAATATCTAACATCGCTATCACAAAGCTGTTAGAAATTACAGCAGGCAAAACCCCGCGCAATATTTCTTGCGTCTAAAACTAGATAATGCTGTTGAGGCTAACTTTTTTAACTCGTTATGTTGCTCTAGAAACCAATTGCACCAAAGGTTTCTCACGGGTTAAGGAGCATAATAGCCGATCGCGCAACGTCTGGTGAAAAACAATCGAATCGAAAACAAAATGCTGAAGACATCCGTACCTCGCAGATGGGTTAATAGAACGATACAATCGGCGGGCATCCTGACTAAGAAGCTACTCTACGCTTCATCACAGTTGCGGGACAGCGCCGGGTTTGCACCGAACTTTCCCCCTTTCGTCTAGTGGCTGATCTCCACGAGAACCGATTAGGTCATACCATAGCACATTTTCCAAAATATGCAACCCCTAAGATCGGGTCGGGCGATCGAATATCATCAATAATCTTGAACACCTGCGCGATTTGAAACCGGGTTTTTCATCAAAATCCTTCGTTGCAGCCAGCAAATCAGGCCAAAACCCGGTTTCTTTGGTGTCGATGCGTAAGTCCGGCTCGAAATCATTTTCCTGCATCTTTAAGATTATAAATTAACGGCAGAATGGGATTCCCGCAACCAAATCCTGGAAGTTATAATCATGAAAGATACACCGCCAAAATATTATCAGCGCATGGGTTTTTCAACTGTTTAATTTTCTCACTTCCACCGTCTAAAAATATGTTTAGTTTGAGTCTTGCGAAGTTAGGATGAGTCGCTGCTAAGCTAATCAATATTTAAATTATATTTCAACAAATAATCAAATTATTGTAGGGTGGAAGGCGATCGCCTCAAGTCAAGTCCAAGGGCGGCAAACGGCGCAACTATCGCCGGGAATTGACGCAAAACTGACAGTCGCAGCCAAATAGCAGCGCTGCTGCATCGCTTTCTTCTGCCGTAAAATGCAGCATCGCCACCTCTTCGTCACCAAGCCGCTAAGCTGTTGTGCATCCCAATTGTGTATGGTGAGGGGGAGAGGGAGAAACGGGGAGAGGGGCCATTCGGCTTCGCGAGGGGGTAAAGAGGGGGAGAAGATTTTTGATCTATAGTCGAAATATACAATTTAAATGCACAACAGCTTGCCAACAACTTCTCGGTTGAAAATTTGCAGCAGCAGCTTTTCCGGGAAGGCGATCGCAAATTCATCCAATGCGGGTAAAATAATTTCAGTAATGATAACTCACAGCAGCGAACGAGTTCACCTCAAAAAACAGGTGGGGAGTGATAAGTACAGTTTTAGTGGTGGAAGATTCCCGCAGCCAGCGAGAGTGCATTTCACATCAGTTGAGATGCAGCGGATTGAACGTAATTCAGGCAGATGACGGCTTGGAAGCGCTGAATAAAATTGAGAAAGATTACCCAAATTTAGTATTATTAGCTAATGAAAACAAATAACCGCAGTTATTTAGAAAAATTGCTGCAAGAAAGAAACGAACACCCCGAAAGAATGGCAGAAATTGATGAAAAAATTAATGCCACATTCCGCCAAACCCACGCAATTTTAGTAATGGATATGTCGGGGTTTTCGCGAACAACTGTCCGCTACGGAATCATCCACTTTCTGGCAATGATTCACCGGATGCACGGAATTGTCAAGCCCGTAATTTCGGAATATAGCGGCATTGTTGTTAAAGAAGAAGCCGACAATATTTTTGCAGTATTTCCCGATGTGAAATCGGCTGTTGAAGCTGCAATTGACTGTCTGAAACAAACGGGGGCTGTCAACACAACTCTGCCGCCGGAAATGGATATTTACCTCTGCATTGGAATTGGCTACGGTGATATTTTGATGCTGGAAGGAGAGGATATGTACGGATCTGAATTCAATCTAGCAGCCAAGCTGGGAGAGGATTTGGCGGAACGGGGAGAGATTTTGCTCACCTCCGCAGCGTTTGAAAATTTGGAGGGTGAGAAGGAAGATTGGGAAAGAGTTGATTTTTCGATTTCTGGTTTGGAGTTAGTGACTTACAAGCGCGTACAGCCTGCTTAATCAAACTCAAGAAACCGGGTTTTTTGCTGAATCTGCGGGCGGCGAAGCAGGATTTTCTCCAAAAACCCGGTTTCTGACTGCCCCTGTGTGCCATAAAATTTAAAATTAATGATTGACCAACAAAAAAACTGGCAAACTCTCAATTTAGCGAATATTCAACAGCGGCTGGCTTGGGTGCAACAACAGCCGGATGGAGTTATTTTTTGTCAAGAGTCGGGAGTTCACTATGTTACAGTTAATAAAGATAAAAATAAAATAAAATTCTCTTTGGTAGAGAAAGTGAATTTGCATACATATTTGTTGCAATCTGTCATCGACCTCAACAATCCCCTGCATTTAGTTTCTGAATATACCCAAGCGATGATGTTAGGTTTAGTTTGGCAAAATCAACCCAAAAAAGTCTATATAGCGGGGTTTGGCGGTGCCAGAATTCCGTTAATCCTGCACCACTATTTGCCGGAAATTGTTATAGAATGTGCTGATGTGGACCCGATCGCGATTTCAGCAGCCACAAAGTGTTTTGGAGTGCAGTTTGACAGCCGACTCAGCGTCACAATCCAGGATGGGAGAGAATATCTAGAACAGCAAAATCCAGATATTCAGTACGATATCATCATGACCGACGTGTTTTGTGGCAACGGTTACTCTTCGCACCGGCTGGCTACCAAAGAATTTTATCAACTCTGCCAAAAACACTTGTCAAGCGCCGGAGTTGTGCTGGTAAATCTGCTGCAAAGAGATGAGTTTTATGCCGAAAAGGTGAAGACTTTTCAAAGCGTGTTTTCTCAGGTGTGCGTGTCTCCTTGGAAGGATATTAATAGCGTTTTAATTGGGAGTAACGGCCCTATTTTAGAGAAAGACGAGATTGTTTCCAGAGCAAAATATTTGCAAGATGGGCATGATTTTTCATTTTCCTTAATCGATAGGGCGCTTGATATTAGAGTAGGTAGAGAATTGGCTGAAATTATACCTAATTTAGATAAAGCTCAAGTTTTGCATGACGATTCGCCGCCTGTTGGTTATTTTGATTCTTGGTTATTTTGATTCTTGATAATAAGTCTGGGTTTACTTTTTGTGGAACAGGCTAGAAACCCTGTTGCTGATGCGGCTTTCACGCGAGACTAAGAGAAAAGGGGGTATGAAAACTGGATTTGATATGATGTGATTTTGTCCCGAATTTTTAGCATCGATCGCGTATTTAGAAAAAACTCTATAATCAATCCATATTCTAAAATCTATAATCGGATGGCGACACCAGTTGATTTTCCTAAATATCTGCAATCCCTGGTTGATTCCTATGAAACCAAATATCGTCGATTCTACACGCTGACAGATTTACAGGTAGAGGTGCGGGTGGAAATTTCACCGGAAGATCGATCGCCCCAAACCCCAAAAAATAAACCAGAAACGAAAATCGATCGCCTGGAAGTGCTCGCGGGAATCCGCAAATACTTGCACAAGGGAAATGTGCTGTTAGTGGGGAAGCCCGGTTCGGGAAAATCGACGGTTTTGCAGCGTTTTCGGTGGGAATTGGCACGGGAAGCACTCAAGGATGCCGATCGCCCGATTCCGATATTAGTGCAGTTGAGGAGCGATCGGTCGATCGTACAAGCAATTTGTGCCGAATTTCGCCAAGCAAAACTCAGAGTTAGCGCGGAAGAGGTGGATGATTTGCTGTGGGATCGCAAGTTGCTGCTGTTGCTTGATGGCGTGAATGAGATGCCATCGCAAAAACGGCGGCAGGAGTTGCAGCTATTCCGCGACGACAATTCCGATACGCCGATGATTTTCACGACGCGGGATTTGGCGCTTGGTGGGTTTTTCGGGATTGAGAAACAACTGGAAATGTGCGCGCTGACTCCACGGCAAATACGGGAGTTTGTGCACAAACATTTGCCGCAACATGGGGATTCGCTGCTGCGACAATTGCGCGATCGGCTGCGAGAAATTGCCGAAACGCCGTTGCTGCTGTGGATGATGTGCGAGGTGTTTGAAAGTAGCGGGGAAATTCCCCAAAGTAAGGGCGAATTGTTTCAAAAGTTCGATCGCCAGTATGACGAATTTAAGGGCGGTGCGTCGGTTTCGGATGATTTTCGGCGCTTCAAGTCGGAGCTTTTGCAGCAGTTGGCTTTTGTGATGTTGCAGGGGGATTTGCAGCAACCTGCGGATGGCTGGGTGGTAATTTCTCGCGATCGGGCTGAGGGAATTTTGGAGTGCTGGTTGCGCGATCGGGGGGTGCTGGATGCGCCAACGAAGGCGAAGGAATGGCTGGAGGATTTGCTGGAACATCATCTGTTGCAGGTGGCGGCAAAGCGGGAGGAAATTGAGTTTCATCACCAATTATTTCAGGAGTATTATGCGGGGCGGGCGTTGCGGAAACTGTTGGTTGAGAAGCATCCTGATGCGATCGATGATGAAAGGTTGCAGCATTTCTATTTGAATTATTTTAAATGGACTGAGCCTCTGGCGTTCATGCTGTCGTTGTTGGGGGATGAAGTGCAGGCGGTGCGGGTGGTACGGCTGGCTTTGGAGGTGGATGTGATGTTGGGGGCGCGGCTGGCGGGGGAGGTGCAGCGGGAGTTTCAGCAGCGCGCGGTTGGGTTGGTGGATGGGTTGGATGTGCCGGGGTGGTTGAAGGTTGAGCTTTTGGAGGAAGTGCGATCGGATGAGGCGATTCCGGGATTACTTAAACTCGTTGAAGATTCAGACTCTGATGTGCGTAGGAGCGCGGCATATGCCTTAGGCAAAATCGGTGGCGAGAAGGCGATTCCGGAATTACTTAAACTCCTTGAACATTCAGACTCTGATGTGCGTAGGATGGTGGCAGATGCCTTAGGCAAAATCCGTGACGTTCAGGCGATTCCGGGATTACTTAAACTCCTTGAACATTCAGACTCTGATGTGAGTATTATCGCGGCGGAAACCTTAGGCAAAGTTCGTGACAAAAAGGCAATTCCGGGATTACTTAAACTCCTTGAACATTCAGACTATTATGTGAGTATTATCGCGGCAGAAACCTTAGGCAAAATCGGTGACGTTCAGGCAATTCCGGGATTACTTAAACTCGTTGAAGCTTCAGACTCTTCTGTGCGTAGTAGCGCGGCAGGTGCCTTAGGCAAAATCGGTGACGTTCAGGCAATTCCGGGATTACTTAAACTCGTTGAAGATTCAAACTCTTATGTGCGTAGTAGCGCGGCAGGTGCCTTAGGCAAAATCGGTGACGTTCAGGCGATTCCGGGATTACTTAAACTCGTTGAACATTCAGACTCTTCTGTGCGTAGTAGCGCGGCAGATGCCTTAGGCCAAATTGGTGACATTCAGGCGATTCCGGGATTACTTAAACTTCTTCAAGATTCATACTTTAATGTGCGTAGTAGCGCGGCAGATGCCTTAGGCCAAATTGGTGACATTCAGGCGATTCCGGGATTACTTAAACTTCTTC